>DATKRG010000001.1:0-1979 GCA_035532275.1 Streptosporangiaceae bacterium
GTAAGTATTCGGAAATCGGGTGGTGGGACGGCCTCGGCGGCGGTCTCCGCTGGAGGGCTGGGACATGCGGCTCATGGTGCGTGATTTGCGGCTGCTGAGGGTGTTTGCTGTGCTGCGTGATGGTTGCGGCGGGCGTTGTCCCGGATTCGGAGGGTGCTGAGGCATCACTGCGGGATGTGCTGGCTGCGGTACTGGAGGCGAACCGGGAGCTGGCGCGGCTGACTGCTGAGCTGCGCGAGGAGAACGGCCGGCTGCGCGAGGAGAACGGCCGGCTGCGTGAGGAGAACGGCCGGCTGCGTGAGGAGAACGGCCGGCTGCGCGAGGAGAGCGCCCGGCTGCGGGCGGAGAGCGCGGAGCAGGCTGCTGAGCTGGAGAAGCTGCGCGCTGACCTGGCGGTCTTGCAGCGGATGGTGTTCGGGCGGTCGTCGGAGCGGTCGCGCCCGGGGCCCGGGGCGGGCTCGGGCGGCGATGCCGGCGGTGGCGGCGCTGGCACCGGGGAGCGCGGCAGGGGCGGGAAGCGGGGGCCGGGGGCGCGGGCGGGGCGGCGGGATTACTCGCACCTGCCCCGGTTCAGGGTGGTCTGGGATTTTCCGGGGGGCGGGTACTGCTGCCCGGAGTGCGGGGTGCCGTTCACGGGGCTGGGCAGCGATCATGTGACGGAGCAGCTGGACTGGGTGGTGGTCGTGCGGGTGCGGGCGGACTGCCGGCGCCGGTACCGGCGGGCCTGCGGCTGCCGGGTCCCGGCGACGGTGACGGCGCCGGGCCCGCCGAAGGCGATCGGGAAGGGCCTTTTCTCTAACGCGTTCATTGCGATGCTGTTCACGGGGCGGCTCGTGGCGGGGCGGAGCATGAACTCGCTGGTGGCGGGGCTGGCCAGGCAGGGCGCGGAGATCGCGCCGGGCACGCTGGCCGGGGCCTGCGCGCAGGCCGGGGCGCTGCTCGTGCCGCTGGAGGACGCGATCACGGCACGGTCGCGGGGCTCGTGGCACCTGCACGCCGACGAGACGACGTGGCGGGTCTTCGCCCCGCGCGAGGGGGGCGGCCCGGCGAGATGGTGGCTGTGGGTATTCCTGGGCCCGGACACCGCCTGCTTCGTCATGGACCCCACCCGCGCCGGGACCGTGCTCGCCCGCCACGCCGGCATCGACGAGAAGACCGGGCAGCTCACCGCGGGCGACGGCGAGGGGCCACGCGGCCTGGTGATCTCCAGCGACTTCTATGCGGTTTACCAGTCCGCCGGGAAGAAAGCGGACGGGCTGGTGAACCTTTACTGCTGGGCCCATATCCGGAGGTACTTCGTGCGGGCCGGGGACGCGAATCCCGCCCAGCTCGCGTACTGGACCGCCGCGTGGCTGGAGCGGATCAAGGCACTGTACGCGGCGCACGCGCAGCTGATGGCCGCCTGGGAAGACCCGGCCGCGGCTGCCCTGCTGGAGGAAGCCCGCGCCGGCTGGGACGAGGCGATCGGCGTCATTGATGAGGCCCGCAAGCTGCAGATGGCCGCCCCCGGCCTGCAGGAGCCCGCGAAGAAGGCGCTCGCCACCCTGGACCGGGAATGGGACGGCCTGGCCTCGCACCGCGGCTACCCGATGATCGGGCTCGACAACAATCCCGCCGAGCGCGCCCTGCGCCGGCCCGTCGTGACCAGGAAGAACGCCTACGGGTCCCGGAACGAGGACGCCGCCCGGCTCGCCGCCCGCGTCTGGACCGTCACCGCCACCGCCGAGATGGCCGGCCTGAACGTCCTCACCTACCTCACCGCCTACCTCGACGAATGCGGGCGCAGCGGCGGCAGGCCGCCGCCCGGCCCGGGCCTGGAACGGTTCGTGCCCTGGCTTGCCGCCCCCGAAGACCTCCTCGCCTGGGCGCAGCCGCCACCCCCCGGATAACCGCACGGAAACAGCCACCGCAACGGCGTCACCGCGAACATGGTCACGCCGCCTTTGGCATGCCCAATCACGGGACTTCCGAATACTTAC
>DATKRG010000002.1:0-3495 GCA_035532275.1 Streptosporangiaceae bacterium
AACTTGCCGAGCCACATGTCCTCCGTACCGGTACCTGCGAACAAGACGGACGTCCCGAACCAAGTCGGTAAATGATCACGGAACGTCCCGGAACGCAAGCCGGACGGACATCAAGAACAGCTGTGACTACGGTCGGTAAAATCCACGCATACCAGGGTCGTGGCCGCGTCCAGGCAGACGCCGCAGACCGATTCCAGCACGTCGGTGATGTTGGAGCGGCGGGTTAGCGGCAGGCCGGGGAACCTCGCGAACTCGACCGCGATCATCCGCGGGGTCGCGGCCGGCGGGGCGGTGATGTAGATGACGGGGATGTGCCCGGCCGCGTGCGGGTGGCGGCGGTGGTGCATCGTCTCGATGGTCTTGCCGAGCTGGGCCAGGCAGGTCGTCTTCCCGGTGCGGGCCGGCCCGGACAGGATCAGGCCGCACCGGCCGGCGTCGGCGTGCCGGTTCAGGTACTGCAGCCGGCGGCCCTCCGTGATCACCTGCTGGATCGTCGAGGTGGCCACCGTCAGCAGCCTGGCGTGATGGGCGAGCCGGGCCTCGTCGTAATCGAGCCGGGCACCGTCATCCAGCGCCCTCCACGCGGTCCCGGACAGCAGGTCCGGGACCGCGGGCCGCTCGGTGACGAGCTCCCGCCAGCCGTGCAGCGTGGTCAGCTGCCGTGCGCTGCCCTCGCCGGCCGCGTCCGCCCCGGGTGCTTCCCGGGCGGTGCCCGCGGTCACCAGCGCTTGTCCGCTTCGGCGAACGGGTCGAAGATCTTCATCGGGATGACCTTCGCCAGGGACTCGTCCTCACCGCTGCCATCAGCCTGCGGTTCCGGTTCTTCCGGGGCGGGAGGCTCAGGCCGGTCCTGGTCCCGGGCGGGGGCGGCGGCCTTCGTGCGCGCGGCGACCCGGCGGTCCCGCTTGCTCATCTTCGGTTTCTCCTGCTCCCCGGGGCCGGCGTTCGCGCGGCGCAGCAGCGCGGTGACGGCGTCGGCGATCTGCTCCTCGGTTGCCTCGCGGCCAAGGCTGCGGCGGGCGTGGTCCCGGGCGAGCTCGCCGAACGGGAGCGGTGCCCGGTCCAGGTGCTTCCAGAACACGGTGATCCACCCGTCCGGGCCGCGGACGTGGATTCTGGAGATGTCGCAGGGGTCGTGCCTGATCTCCCAGCGGTCCCTGTGCCCGCGGATCCCCGACGGCTGCAGCCGCAGGGGGTTCAGCTCCTCGCTGTCGTAGCTGCGCCGGGCCAGCTTGATGCCGTAGGCGTTGACCCTGCGCCACTGGGCGGGCAGCAGCTCGATGTAGTCATCGCCCGGCAGCGCGACCGGCACGTACCCGGCTGCCTCGATGAGGGAGGCGTACTTCTCGTTCGGGGTGAACGCCCGCCCGGGATGTTCCGGGTCGCGCAGGCCGTCGTTCGGGCGGTTGAGGAACAACGCGACGAGCCACTCATCCAGGAGCTCCTGGAGCTCGGCCACCGACCATAGCGGCTGGTCCTCGACGTGCCGGCCGCGGCGGTCGGTGCTGCGCCCGGCATAGCCCGAGGCGAACTGGCAGAACAGCGAGGCCACCGACCCGAAGTACCGTTCGATGTGGCCTTTCTCCGCTCCGCTGCCCAGGTGGGCGGGCTGGATGGAGATGCCCAGGTGCCGGCAGGCGGACCGGAACGCGGCCGAGACGAATACGGACCCGTGGTCGATCACGATGGTGTCCGGGACGATCACCGGCCGGGCCGCCGCATGCTCCAGGCGGGCGTCAATGTCCAGCAGCCGGTCATAGGGCAGGACCGAGTGCGCCATCTTCAGGGCCTCGGGCCAGCCCGGCCGGGCCGGCTCCGGGGTCAGCGCCCGGGCCAGCAGCACGCTCGCGTCCAAGGACTTCGTCGTGGGCCGCAGCACCGCGGCGGGCACTACCCTGGTGGCGACGTCGATCATGCCGGTCAGCTCCACCCGCCCGGGGACGCCGTCGTCCAGGAGCACCAGCACGTCCAGCGGGGTGGAGTCGATCTGGACCACCTCGCCCGGCGCCGCCGCGGGCAGCGACCCGAGCATGCCGCCGGGCCGGCCCGCCAGCGACCGGCGGGTCGAGGCCGACCCAGTAACGTGCCGTCCGTGCGACAGCGAGCCGAACAGCCGGTAGAGCGTCCGGTCCGACGGCACCGGCCCGTCATAGCCGGCCCCGGCGAGGATCTCCTTCACCCG
The DNA here is from genome assembly GCA_035532275.1 of Streptosporangiaceae bacterium. Taxonomy (GTDB): domain Bacteria; phylum Actinomycetota; class Actinomycetes; order Streptosporangiales; family Streptosporangiaceae; genus UBA9676. The sequence goes on from DATKRG010000002.1 coordinate 2,183, forward strand.
CCAGATCACGAACCCGGCCGTCTTCGAGGACGCGTCCGGACTCTCGCCGGTCGCCTGCCGCATCGCGGCCACGACCTGCTCGCCCGCCCTCCCGGCCGGCCGCTTGCGGCGCGACAGCCGCCGGTCGGCCAGGCCGGGCAGCCCGTATGCCTCCCACCGCTGCCGGCGGTGCTTCACCGTGCTGGCAGGGACTTTCTTCCCCGCCGCCGACAGCTCGGCGGCCTTCGCCTTCTCCCGGGCGGTCAGGCTCGTGCGCTCCGGGTCGTACCGCGGCCTCGGCCGCGTCCCCGCCGGCGCGTCCGGCCGCAGCCCGTAGACGACCTCGGCGATATGCGGCTCCCACCAGGAGGCTTCCTCGACCGCGGCAGCCGGCAGCCCCTCCAGCCCGGTCTCCGGCCGCGGACCACGCGGCGAGGCCGGCGACGGGATCGCGAACCGGGCACTGTCGGCCAGCTCAGCCGCCGTGACCGTCTGCACCAGGCCCGCGTCATCGGCCAGCCGGACATGCGTCCCGGACACGCTGACCACGACGTTCGGGATCCCGCCGGCCAGGATCCGGTCGCCGGCCCCGACCCCGCGGCGGCGTGCGGCGCTCACCGCTGCCCGCCCGCATGCACGACGGTCGCCATGCCCAGCGGCACCGACAGGTCAGCCGCCAGCTGCCGCCGCCACATCAGGTGGAACAGCACCGGCAGGGTCCGCAGCCGGTCCCCGGCCAGCTCCGCTCCCTCGAACAGGCCCCGCCCCGCGGCGAACGCGCCAAGGAGAGCCGGCGCGACCTCCGGTGCCAGGCACCGCGGGTGCCGGTAACGCGACAGCCACCGCACGTTCGCCACCAGGACCGGGTCCAGGTCCCCGGACCTGCGGTACTCCCAGCCGGCAGACTCACACGCCGCCGCGGTCACCGCGAACGTCGCCGCATCCCGCTCCGGGATCCGGTCATCCGGACGGACATCAACGACCACGGCGCCCCCGTCCCGCCGGCGGGCAAAGTAATCGGGCGCATGCCGGCGAGCCCGGTCATCATCTCTCCAGCGCAGCCAGAACGGCTGCGACGCCACCGCCGCCACCGCCGGGTCGAAGTCCATGAGCATCAGGTGGTCCCGTTCCAGCCAGGATTCGAAACCTATGTGGGTGCCCGTCGTGGCGAAGTACCACCAGCCGGCGAAATCCCGCAGCCCTTTCTCGAATCGGAATGCCCGCACCGGCGGTGCCTCCTCGAACCGCGCCCCGAGGCTCGACATCAGCGGACCGCGCTGCCAGGTGCCGTCAGCAACCCGGAAGTCCAGCGTGAACCGGGTACCCGCGGTACC
>DATKRG010000003.1:0-11538 GCA_035532275.1 Streptosporangiaceae bacterium
CGGGGTGCCAGAGGAGGCCATGTGACGCGACCAGCGCCCGCCGCGCCGGAATCCTTGCTGGCGATCGTGCAGGAGGCACGCCAGGGGCCGGCTCTGATCTGCCCCGATGACGGCACCGTGGTGTCCCACCGGGAGCTGGCCGGCGCCGTGCACCGGCTTGCCGGGCTGCTCGCCGGGCTGGGTGTGGAACGGGGCCAGCGGGTGGCCATCGTGCTGCCCAACGGCCCCGAGATCGTGCAGCTTCTGCTCGCGGTCGCCGCGGTCGGCGCCACGGCCGCGCCAATGAACCCCGGCTACACCGCCGCCGAATACCGCTTCTACCTGGCCGACCTCGACCCCAGCCTGCTGCTGGTGCAGACCGGCCGGGGTGCCGACGTGCGGGCGGCGGCGGACGGCCAGCGGCGGATCGCGGACGTGTCCATCCAGCCAGATGGGCCGCCCCGGCTGTCGGTGGCGGGCACCGAGGCCAGCCGGGTGCGCCCGTTCGAGCCCGGCACGCCGGAGGACGTGGCCCTGCTGCTGCACACCAGCGGGACCACCAAGCGCCCCAAGCAGGTCCCGCTGCTGCAGCGCAACCTGATGGCCTCGCTGCGCGCGATAGCCGCCCACTACCGGCTCGGCGACGCCGACGTCTCCTACTGTGCGATGCCGCTGTTCCACGTGCACGGCCTGCTCGCCTCCACGCTGGCCCAGCTCGCGGCCGGCGGGTCGGTGGTCACCCCGCGGCGGCTGACCCAGCGCCGCTACTGGCAGCAGATCACCGCCCACGCCGTCACCTGGGTCTCCGCCAGCCCCACCATCCACTCCGAACTGGTCGAGCACGGCACGGTGCCGGCGCCGGCCATCCGCTTCGTCCGCTCGTGCAGTTCAGCGCTGTCGCCGGGCCTGATGGACCGGCTGGAGAAGATCTACGAGGCGCCGGTCCTGGAGGCCTACGGCATGACCGAGGCGAGCCATCAGATGACCTCGAACCCGCTTCCGCCGCAGCCGCACCAGCCCGGCTCGGTCGGCATCCCGGCCGGCGCGCACGTGCGCATCGTCGACCAGGCGGGCAAGGAGCTGCCGGCCGGGCAGCCGGGCGAGGTGGCGGTCCGCGGGCCGGGCCTGACCCCCGGCTACCTGAACGACCCCGAGGCGAACGCCGAGTCGTTCATCGGCGGCGGCTGGTTCCGCACCGGCGACCGGGGCCTGCTGCGGGGCGGCTACCTGTGGCTCGGGGGCCGGATCAAGGAGCTGATCATCCGCGGCGGCGAGAACATCTCCCCGGCTGAGGTCGAGGACGTCCTCAAGGCGCACCCCGCCGTCGCGGACGCGGCCTGTTTCGGGATCGACGACGAGAAGTATGGTCAGGTGGTGGGTGCCGCGGTCGTGCTGACAGCGGAAACCGATGCGGCGCAGCTGCGTGAGCGCTGCCGCGAGTCGCTGGCGGAGTTCAAGGTGCCTAAGGTCATTCACGTGGTCACCGAGATCCCCCGCACCCCCACCGGCAAGATCCAGCGCACCCGGATCGCCGCCGAGCTGACGGGGCAGGGCCAGCCGGGGCAGGGCCAGCCGGGGCAGGGCCGGTGAAGTTCGCGGTGCTCGGCGCCGGCGCCATCGGCGGCTATGTGGGCGCCTGCCTGGCCCGGGCCGGCAGCGACGTCACGCTCATCGCCCGCGGCGCGCACCTGGCGGCCATCCGCGAGCGCGGCCTGCAGGTGCAGGCCGAAGGCGGCGACTTCGTGGTCCGCCCGCAGGCCACCGACGACATCGCGGCGGTCGGCGGGGCCGACGTCGTGTTCTGCGGCCTGAAGGCCTACAGCCTGCCTGAGGTCGCGGCCACGCTGCAGCGCGCGCTCCGGCCGGGGACCTCAGTAATAGCGGCGCAGAACGGCATTCCGTGGTGGTACTTCCAGGGACGCGCCGGCCCCTACCGGGACCTGGTCATCGAGAGCGTGGACCCGGGCGGCGTCGTCACCAAGGCCATCGACCCAGCCAGTGTCATCGGCTGCGTCGTCTACTGCGCCACCGAGATCACCGAGCCCGGCGTGATCCGCCACGTGGAGGGCAAGCGGTTCTCCCTCGGTGAGCCGGACGAGAGCATCAGCGCCCGCTGCGGCGAGATCTCCCAGGCGTTCCGGGCGGCCGGCCTCAAGGCCCCGGTGACCGCCCAGCTGCGCAGCCAGATCTGGCTGAAACTGATCGGCAACGCCTCGCTGAACCCGGTGACCGCGCTGCTCGGCGCCACCCTCGGCCAGCTCGGGCGGTCCCCGGCGGCGCTGCGCCTGGCCCGGGCCATGATGGCCGAGCAGGCCGCGGTGGCCGCCGCGCTGGGGATCGAGCTCCCGATCACGATCGACCGGCGGCTGGAGGCGGCCATCGAGGTGGGGGACCACCGGACCTCGATGCTGCAGGACCGGCTGGCCGGCAAGCCGCTGGAACTCGACTGCCTGACCGGCGCGGTGATCGAGATCGCCGAGCGGGCCGGGGTGCAGGTACCCCAGACCCGTGCGGTCCACGACCTGCTCACCGCCGTCGGCGACCTGGACGATCCCTGGCTGCCCCGGTGAGCTGCTAGCTGTCGGTGCTGCGGCGTCTGCGGAGCACGACGGCGAACCCCCCGGCCAGCAGGATCAGCAGCAGCCCGCCGAGCGTGAGGAACTGGCTCGTCCCTGCCGCGAAGCCGGACGGGCTGCTGGAGTCGAAGTCCTGCACGACCGGCGCCCGGGTGTGCTCGATGGAGGCGATCACCGTCAGCGCGGTGCCCCCGTTCAGCTGGCTCGGCTCCACCTCGCTGTTCTCGCTGTACTCGTTCCAGCTGATCAGCCCGATGGCGTCGGGTGAGGATGCCATCGCCGCGTTCATCTCCAGCCGCAGCGTCTGCCCGCCGCGGCGCGGGACCACCCGGCTGCCGCCGACTTTTTTCGCGTCGAAGCCGGGTGCCGCCGGGGCGATCCACAGGCCGCCATTGTGGTGGACCACGGCCGCGAAGGCGTTGAGCTTCCTCTGGTAACCGGGGGTGTGCAGCGGGTCGGCCGAGGACCAGTAGTAGGCATCGCCGCGGAACAGGTGGGCGATTGCCTGGTACCCGGCCGGCTGCTTGGCGGTGGCGAGGATCGTCAGCCGGGACTTGTAGACCTTCGTGACCGACGCCAGCTGGTACGGGGTGTAGGCCCAGGTGCCCGACCAGGCGACCAGCGGCATGCCAAAGATGTTGAACACCGGGTCCGTGCCGTAGTGGCTGGCCAGGTAGGCGAAGCTGGCCCGCACCTCCGCCATGGGCAGCGGCTTGCCGTAGAAGTCGCGGCCCTCGAAGATCACGCCCAGCTTGAACTTGTTGGCGGCGGCGACCTGCCGGAGCCTGGCCAGCCGGCGGTCCAGCACCGGCGTGTCCTTCCAGCTCACCAGGAAGCCGGTGATGCCCGCCTGCTTGGCCAGCCGGATCTGCTCGCTCATCACCGCGGTGTCATCGGATGAGTACCGGCCGACCAGCGGGTAGTCGATCTTCGCGCGGTTCCAGGACGTGGGGTTGAACCAGATGTAGTAATAGGCCAGCACCGGGATGGGCCGGCCTGGTGTGGAGCCGCCGGCAGGGGTGCTCGCGGCGGTCGCGGGGCCCGCGGCGGCTGCCCACGTCGCCAGCGTGAGCACGGCGGCGAGCAGCGACCGGATCCCGGCGGGTACGCGCCGGGCCGTCATGGCCGCCGCCGCCTTCCATGCGACCGGGCCGGCGGGAACGCGTCCGTGATGGCGGGCATGATCTTGGTGGCCGGCAGGACACCGACGGGCTGGCTGGCTGGCCGCCGGTCCCGGCTGGCCTGCCAGGCCAGCCGGTGCGCCCCGCCCGGCCGGCGCACGATCCGCCCGCCGACCAGCGGCAGTCCGATCAGGAACAGCACCGCGAACGCGGCCGCCAGCGCAGCATCCACCCAGCTCAGCATCAGCAGCGTGGCGGTCTGCGGGCCGGACAGCGTGACCGGGGTGGAAAAGCCCAGGCCCGGGCCCTGCGAGGTGACGACGTAGTTGCCCCGCGGCAGCCCGGTGATCAGCGTGGAATGCGCTGGCCCGAGGCTGACCACCCGGGTGGATCCGTTGGGGAGCCTGAGCCGTATGGCGTTGCCGATGCCGAACTTGAACACGGCGTCGCGCACCTTCACCTGCAGCGGGAAGATCAGGACCTTGACGGTCCAGTGCCCGCCGCGCTGCCCGATGGAGAACTTCTGGCTCCCTTCGAACACCACGTTCGAGCCGTCGATCATGACCGAGCGCACCGAGTACCGGATCGGCAGCGGCGTCAGCCCCGCCGTGCCCCGGACCATCCGGTCCACCGCGAGTGTGGGAGGTGGCCGGCTGGGCCGGAAGGTGAACCGCTGCCCGACCCCGTTGGTGAGCGTGATCTGGCCGACCTCCGGCAGCGGCACCGGGTGGCCCTTCTCGTCGGTGAACCGGACGCTGATCGGCCTGGCCACGACGAAGCCCGCCTCCTGCACATGGCTGCCCGGCGGGACCTGGATCTCCCGGCTGGTCAGCGAGATGCCGTCCAGCCAGCGGACGAAGTGGAGCCGGAAGTCGGCCGGGATCGACGGCGGGGCGAGGATCCGGATGTGGTGCCAGCCGGAGGTGGTCGCGATGGCCACGAAGCCGCTGGCATCGGTGCGGTAGACGGTTCCGTCCAGGTCAATCCCGATGCCGGCCATCGCCGGGACGGCATGGAACAGCATCGTGGCGGCGGCACCGGTGACGGGCCCGGTCGCGGCGGCGGTCCTGGCCGTGCCGGCCATCCGGGCGGCGCCGGCCTGGCTGGTGAGCGTGGCTGCCCGGGCCGGGGCGGCGCCACCGGCCCCGCTGGCGGTGAGCGCGGCCACGACCGCACCCGCCAGGACCGCTGCGGGCGTGTTCACGCGGGCCACCCGTTCGGCCGGGCGGTGGCTGGCCGCCGGTACCCGCGCCCCCCTGCCCGGGTGAGCAGGATGAGCGCCAGCGCGACGGCGACGCCGAGGCCATACAGCGAGTACAGCGCCGCGTCACGGACGACCTTGGCCGGTGGCGGCGGGCTGCGCCGCAGCGGGATGATGGCCGGGCGCCGCGGCAGCTGGGCGAAGTTGAACGCCCCCATGATGCTGCCCGCGTTCGCGTCGAGACTGGTCAGCGGGCGGAGTCTCCAGTTCGCCTCGATGAATTTCAGCATCGAGGTGAAGTCGAGTGTGGTGTGGTCGACCACGTGCTGGCGGGCGTACGGGCTGATCAGCAGCGCGGGCACCCGGAAACCGTCACCGTGGCGGTCGCGGTGCGGCGGGAGCACGTGGTCGTACCAGCCGCCCCAGTCGTCGTAGGACACCATGAACGCCGAGCTGTCCCACGAACTGCTGGACATCAGGGAGTTCACCACGCCGTGGACGAAACGCTGCCCGTTGACCAGGCTGCCGGGCGGGTGCTCGCTGGTGCCGGACGCGGTGATGTAGGCGACCTCGGGCAGCGTCCCGTGGCGCAGGTCGGAGTAGTACTGCTTGATGTCGACGATGTGCGAGCTCAGCGCCGGGTCGTCGAGGAACCGGGGGATGTCGAGCAGCGGGCACCAGATCGCCTGTGACTCACGGTTGGCGTTCTTGAGGTGGGGCAGCGTGCGGTAGTTGATGGCCGGGTCGTAGTTCTGCACGTAGAACTTCCACGACACCCCGGCGGCCTGCAGCCGGTCGAAGATGGTGGTCAGCTGCAGGCCGCCGGTTGGCACGGTCTGGGTGGCGTTGCCCGTCCCCGCTCCCACCCAGTAGACGTGGTTGAGGAAGCTGCCGCCGAGCACGGAGCTGAAGAAATGGTCGAACAATACGTAGCGGTCGGCCACGTTCCAGTAGAAGGGCACGTTGCTGCCGTTGTAGTACCCCATCGTCTGGCTGCCGCTGCCGCTGCGGACGTGCTGGGCGTGGACGAAGCCGTTCATCTCGCCCCGGTGCAGGTCCAGGCCGGCCGAGTACTCGCTGTGGTCGAGGTCGGTGATGGACTGGTTGCCGATGTGGAACGGGCGCACACACGGCTTGAGTGCCTTCCACGGGTTGACCGGGACGCAGATGCCATTCGGCAGCCCGTCCGCCCCGGGGTAGGTCCCGAAGTAGTTGTCAAAGGTGTGGTTCTCCTGCATCAGCACCACGAAATGGTGGATGGGGGTGGTCGGGGTGTGTGGCCCGCCGCCCGCCGCCGCGGCGGCTGTGGAGGGCATGAGCAGCGCGGCGCAGACCGCGCTGCCCGCGGCCGCGGTGAGTGCCCGCAGGTGCCGGGGGTTCATGGGCGTACCTCGTAGATGATGATGACGGGCCGCTGGACCGGGCCCGCCGGGGTGGTGACCGTCACGCTCTGGGTGTGCACGACGGTCCCGCCGTACCTGCGGGTGTAGGCCATCAGGCGGCGTGCGAAGGAGGCGCTGCGGGCGGCCGAGTAGGCGTCCCAGACCAGGTACTGCACCTGGCCGCTGCGCAGCAGCAGGTCGGGGTTGGTGATGGGGATGTAGGCAGGGTTGCGGTGCAGCGGGTTGGGGCTGACCGAGAGCCCGAGGACCCGGCGGTGCCCGTAAAACTCCAGGATGTTGGCCATCGACGGCCCGATGGACAGCATCTCCGCGCCGGCCGGGGTGTGCGCCTGGATCCACTGCCCGGCCTGCCTGCCGCCCGGGATGCCGCCGGTCCCGGCCAGCAGCGAAGTGGAGTCCGCGGTGGCAATGCTGCCCCAGCTGGTGACCGCGAGCCAGGCGGTGACCACCGCGATCGCGGTGACCTGGAGCACTGTCCCCGCCCGGTCCAGGCCCCGCCCGAGCTGGCGGGCCAGGCGGCCGTCGGTGAGCAGGCCGGCCGCGAGGATCGCGACCGGGGCGGCGACGGGGAGCAGGTACTGGTAACCCTTCACCGGCCACAGCTGGAAGAAGAAATAGGGAACCAGGGTCCAGCAGAGCAGCAGCGACTCACGCCACGACCAGCGGTGGGCCGCCACGGCGAGGACCACCGTCCCGGCCGCGCAGGCCATCACCGGCAGGCCGATGGCGGCCGGGACCACGGTCGGGTAGAAGGTCCACACGTGGTTGGCCGGGCGGAACAGCTGCCAGGTGAGGAAGTGCTTGCCCGAGGTGGACCCGCCGGCCACGGCGAGCGAGACCGGGTAGGGCAGGGCCACCGCCGCGAAGGCGCCGAAGAAGGCCAGGAGGTCCTTCAGCCGGACCCGCACGCTGGGAGTCAGGGCGAGGAAGGCGTAGGCGGCGGGCAGCAGCACCACCGAGGTCTCCTTGGAGATGAACGCCAGGCCCAGGGCGGCACCGGCCGCGTACAGGACCCGCCGCTGGCCCTCGGCGGTGAACCTGGCCAGCAGCCACAGCGCGATGACCGAGAAGAACACCATCGGCCCGTCCAGCAGCGCCTGCCGGTTCACCACCACCAGGTAGGGCATGGCGGCCAGCAGCAGCGCGGTGACCGTGCCCGCGCGCCGGCCGTAGAAACGGGCGCCGGCCGCGTACCCGAAGACGACCGTCCCCAGGCCGAACGCGACCGCGAGCAGCCGCGGTGCCAGGTCGCTGACACCGACCCGGTAGATCAGCGAGGTGGCCATCTGGAACAGCAGCGGATGAGCCCGGAACACCGGGAACAGGCTGCGCAGCGCCGGGTCGCCGGCGATGGCGCCCGCCTGGCCCGCGTACACCGCCTCGTCGCTGTTGAACCCCAGCGCGTTGAGGTTCCACAGCCGGAGCACGCAGGCGATGACCGCGACCGCCATCACGATGAGGGCTGGGGCCAGGGCGGGCCGCAGCATGCCCGGCGGGCGGCGGAGCACCGACTGCTCCAGTCCCGCCCAGCCGGCCCGCGGCCGGGTCAGTGTCTGCGGTGAGCTGCCTGGCACTGCCGCCACATGCTGGGTGGGGGCTGGTGCCGCGGCCGTGAACTCGCGGTGCTGATTCATCCTGCGTTCCCATAGGCCAGGCCGTCATCCCAGCGGGGCCACGCGTCTGGGTGGGGATGTTGGCGGGTGGACGTGGTGTCCCAGACGTCGAAGCCGGGCCGCGACTGGGGCCCGATCAGACGCGGGATGTCGTCTGCCCAGCTGAAGCTGTCCGACGCGAGCGTGCGGATCCGCAGATGGGACAGGAAGCTGGCGAGGATCTCCCGCTCGGTGCGGCGCAGCTGGAGATAGCTCTGGCCGCCAATGCTGATCGCCGGTGCCAGGTAGCGGAACGGGGGGAACCCGTACGCGTCGTCGGTGTTGACGATCAGCTGGTTGAGTGCGGACTCGTGGTCGAGTGTCGCCAGCCGCGGCTGGCCGCGCTCGATGATGAACATCTCGCTGACCCGGGCGGAACTGGCCATCCGGCAGGGCACCAGCCGGTCCACGGTGTACTTGGGCGGGGGGACCATGATCTGGGTGAGGGCGTTGATGCCCATGATCGGCAGGTTGAACCGGGCCAGGGCGATGCCCAGCGACCTGCCGCCCTTGGAGTGCAGCCGGCTCTGGAACTGGAGCCTGCGCCACTCGGACCGGGTCAGGTCGTTGGCCCGCACCGCCCGCAGGGTGTGTGCGCTGATGGTGAGCGGCTTGGGGAAGCAGGACGCGTTGCCGTACGCGTCGATCACCGTCATGTCGTCGGACAGGAACCGGCCGCCGTGCTCACGCAGCAGCCGCAGCACCGTGCCGGTCTTGCCGGTATCGGTCAGCGCCGACAGCATCACGCCCGTGCCGTTGAGCTCGACGCAGGCCGAGTGCAGCAGCATCCGGTCGCGGGAGACCATGACGAACCGCAGCAGCGGCTCGATGATGTTGGTGTAGACGACGTGGGAGGAGCGGGCCAGCAGCGGCCCGACCTCGACCGAGATGGGATCGTCGAGGTACACCCGGAAATTGGCGCCGAGCCTGCCCAGGTGCTCCTCGTACCGGATCGCCGCCGGGTCGGTGTACTCGGTCATGGCGGCCCGCTTGCGCGGAGTCCGGCCGCCGACATCACCGACCCGCACCGAGATGTCGACCTCCCGGTCGGGCACCCACTGCGCCCGGAAGAACTCCAGCTCCGGCAGGGTGATCTGGGATCCGACGGTCGCCACCCCCGCGATGTCGTAGCGGTATGGCAGGTAGCGCGACCGCTTGCGGGAGGTCACCGAGGCGGCGTGCCTGGCTGGGCCGGCTCCCTCGCCCGCCCGCGCGTCGACGAGGATGCGGACCGGGTCACGGGACCGGTCCTGGCCGGTGGCGCCGAAGATCGCCCGGTCGCTGACGACGAACCGGACCAGGAACAGCAGGATGAGGGTGATCGCGTTCGCGGTGAGCACGTCCGTTCCCCAGACAACGAGCAGCTGGAGCACTGGCAGGCGGGCCAGCAGCAGCAGGTTGTTCATCGCGAAGAAGCTGACCGCCCGGCGCAGGCGGGTGCCGTGCGCCCGCCCGCGGTAGATCACGCTGTCCACCAGCACGAAGTTCCAGGTGGTGGAGGCCTGGGTGGCCAGTGACGCGCCGACCAGGTGGTTCCAGCCCAGATTGTGGTAGAAGAACCACAAGGCGGCCGTGTTCACCGCGAGGCCGCTCAGCCCGACCAGCCCGAAGGCAAGGAAGCGCAGTGACTGGCCGATCCGCCCGGCCTCGGTGGGCGGCCGCTCCCGCAGCTGGCCGGCCAGCCGCGACAGGCGGAGCCGCAGGACGTGGAGCAGGAAGCGCAGGCCGGTCCGGAGCACTCCGCGGGACCCGGCACGGTGCGGGCAGACCGGGTAGGCGACCTCGGCCACCCGCGCCGACGGGTGCCGCACCAGGATTTCCAGCAGCAGCCGGAACGCGCTGGGATTGAGCCGGTCCGGATCCACCGCCGCGGTGCGGAACGCGAACATGCCGCTGAGCGGGTCGCCGACCATCGCCAGCCGTCGCGGGAACACGCTCTTGGTGAGCCGGGTGGCGGCGGCCGCCAGCAGCCGCCCCCGCCAGCCGGGCCAGTCCTGGGGGGACTTAGTGTCGGCGTAGCGGGTGCCGACCACGATGTCGGCATCGTGCCGCATCGCGGTCCTGGCCAGCACCGCCGCCGCCTCGGGGGGATGCTGGAGGCCGGCGTTGAGCACCAGCACCCAGGCACCGCGTGCGTGCCGGGCGCCTTCGATGATGGCGCTGCTGCGGTCGCCCCGGCGCGGCCCGCGCCGGCGGCACACGGCCCGGACCGGCATCGGGCAGGTGAGCGCACTGGTGACCAGCGAGTCGAAGCTGCCGTTATGGCCGTCCACGACGAAGATGATCTCGGCGCCCAGCGGGGCGATCACGGGGCAGAGCTGGTCGAGCACCTGCCGGAGCCCCTCCTCGGTGTTCCGGGTCGGCACGATCACCGTCACGCTGGGCGGGCGGCTCAGCTGGGCGTTGTTCAGCGTGACGAGAACGTTTCGGCCGCTGGTAGTGCCCTGGCCGGCTGCCCTGCTCCCGGAACGCCCGGGTTCGAGGCTGACTGCGCCGGTGGTAGCGGCCGGATCGGTACGCATAGTGGTAGTCCCCCCAGGCATAAATCGTCCGCTCGTGCTGGAAAGCCAGTAAGCGGACAGAGTGATGTATGTGGCTGTTAATGGCTCGTACAGATATCTGCGCGCGTCATCGAACGCCATGTCCGAAGGCGGGGAGAAGAGCGGCCAGCCCTGCTTTCCCTGGTTAACAATGGGCGAGCGAGGCGGATGTGAACCGGCCGTGCGGTAGACGCGGCACAGATATGATGTTCCATGTGCAGAGGGTAAGTCCTGCCAGGTAGCAAGCGGACGTCGATGGAATATTGTCTGCGCACATGCGATAATTTTCCCTAATTATCAGTATGTCCACTTTGCCGCCAGTTGGAATTGGGAGTTTCCCCTTGCGGCACGGCGATGATTAGAGGGACAGTAGCAGACAGTCCAGGCCCGAACAAGTTATTGATCACTTGTTGTTTGAATTCCATTCACCCGGATTACCATCCATTTACCTGCCCGCAACAGGGCAAATGGACAATGCTCCCTAAAAACGGCAAAAGAAAAGGGCGCGGCCAGGCTGAGCGGGGCCGGCGGGGCTGGTCAGGCGAAGTTCCACCACATCAGCAGGGTTTCCCGCATGGGCTCGCCGCCGAGCAGGAACAGCCGCGTGCCGGCCTGCCCGGTGAGCGTGACCGAGTCCCGCCCGGTCCCGAGGTACAGCAGCGCACCGGGGCCGAGCGCGACCCCGTCGGCCAGCGCCGGCCCGCGGGCGGCGAACAGCACGTGCTCGTGGTCCGGCAGCAGTGGCACGGCGCTGTGGGCCTCACGGAGGGCATGGATCTGCGCGCCGACGACGGGGGAGAACACCCTGGCCGGCGAGGTGGCGCCGGCCAGGGACCCGGCGAACACGGTGACCTCGAAGCCGCCCAGCCGCTGCTCATGGCTGCCTGTTCCCTCGATGCCGGCGGCCGCCGGGTTGAATGGTCCCGACGAGATTGACCATAACCCAGGGAGCCCTCATGACCTCGGCCCGACAGACCCAGAACGAGCTGGCCGGCCTCGGCCGTCACCTGCGGGAAGCGATCCCCGGTGTGTACGCCGGCTACGCCCAGCTGCACGGTGCCGCCAT
>DATKRG010000004.1:0-3791 GCA_035532275.1 Streptosporangiaceae bacterium
CCGGTCCGGCAGAACCCGGTCTGGATCTCGTCGGCGATGAACAGGATGCCGTGCTCGCGGCAGTACCGCGCCAGAGCGGGCAGGAAGCCGTCGGGCGGCACCACGAAGCCACCCTCGCCCTGGATCGGCTCGATGATCACAGCGGCCACGTTGTCCTCGCCGACCTGGGCGTGGATGAGCCGGCTGACCACGTCGAAGGCCTCGGCGGCGCACCGGTCCGGGCCGCCCGGCCAGCGCAGCGGGTAGGCCATCGGCATCCGGTAGATCTCACCGGCGAACGGCCCGAACTTGTCCTTGTAGGGCATGTTCTTGGCGGTCAGCGCCATGGTGAGGTTGGTGCGCCCGTGATAGGCGTGGTCGAAGGCGACAACCGCCTGGCGGCCGGTCGCGTGCCGGGCGATCTTGACCGCGTTCTCGACCGCCTCTGCACCGGAGTTGAACAGCGCCGACCGCTTGTCGTGGCTGCCGGGCGTGCGCCGGGCAAGCTCTTCGCACACCGCGACGTACCCCTCGTACGGGGTGACCATGAAGCAGGTGTGGATGAACCTGGCCGCCTGGTCACGCACCCGCTCGGTGACCCGGGGCGCGCTGTTGCCCACGGAGGTGACGGCGATGCCGGACCCGAAGTCGATCAGCGAGTTGCCGTCGGCGTCCACCAGCACACCGCCGCCTGCGGCGGTGATGAACACGGGCAGCATGTTGCTGACGCCGCGGGCGACGGCGCTCTCGCGCCGGGCCAGCAGCTGGCGGGAGGCGGGACCTGGGATCTCGGTCACCAGGCGACGCTGCTGGGGCAGCCCGGGGCCACCCGCTGGTGAGGATTGATCGGTCATACAACTGACGATAGGGCACCACCCCCCGGCCTTGCCTAGAGGGACTGCCTGCCCCGTTCCACCAGGCTCAGGGCGGCCGGCTCGCGGTGAGGCTGCACAGCGAGTGGGAGCCGTTCGCGGACCTGCTCCGGCTGACCGGGTCGGCGGCGTCGTGGGGGGTGGCCGCCGCCACCCGGGCGCCGTGACTGCCCGCCCGTTTGGCATGGTTGGCGCAACCATCACATAAGAGGCTCGTGGTTGGCGCAACCATCACAAACGCGAGGGCGTGCGGCCGGGTGCTTCCCGGCCCGCGTGCCCGCTCTTCGCACTGGAGGACAGCATGGACGACGCGCAGCGTGCGGCGCAGGGGATGACGGTCCGGCGGGAGGTGCTCGGTGATGCCCACGTCGACCGGGCCATGGCCGGGGCGACCGACGTCACCAGGGACTTCCAGGACTTCATCACGCGTTACGCGTGGGGCGAGATCTGGTCCCGGCCCGGGCTGGCCCGCACCGAGCGCAGCATGATCACGCTGACGGCGCTGGTGGTGCTGCGGCAGGAGGAGGAACTGGCGCTGCACCTGCGGGCTGCCCTGCGCAACGGGCTGACGCCCAGCCAGATCAGCGAGCTGCTGCTGCAGACGGCGGTGTACGCGGGAGTGCCAGCCGCCAACCGCGCGTTCGCCATCGCCGCACGGGTCCTGGCCGAGGTCAGCTGACTGCGGGCCCGCGCCAGCCGGCTCTTACCGCGACCGGGATCGCCCGCTAGAGTATGTCCGTATCCCGAACGAGTGTACTGATAGCGCCCAAAAGCGAGTTATAAGCGCCATCAACGGGGTCGATACCACGGCAGGAGAGGCATTGGCGGAGATCGTGTCACTGGCTGACGCCATTGCGGCGGCCGTCCACGATGGCGACGCGGTCGCGATGGAAGGTTTCACCCACCTGATCCCATTCGCGGCGGGGCACGAGGTGATCCGGCAGCGGCGCCGTGACCTCACCCTGATCAGGATGACCCCGGACGTGATCTACGACCAGCTCATCGGCGCCGGCTGCGCCAGCAGGCTGGTGTTCTCCTGGGGTGGCAACCCCGGGGCCGGGGGACTTTACCGGTTCCGGGACGCGATCGAGAACGGCTGGCCCGGCCCGCTGGAGATCGAGGAACACAGCCACGCGGGCATGGCGAACCGGTACGTGGCCGGCGCCTCCGGGGTCCCGTTCGCGGTCCTGCGCGGGTACCGCGGCACCGGCCTTGAGGGCCTGCCCGGGCTGGATGGCAAGCCCGCGATCAGGCCGATCACCTGCCCCTTCACCGGCGAGACCCTGACCGCGGTGGCGGCCCTGCGCCCCGACGTGGCGGTGATCCACGCGCAGCGCGCCGACCGGGCCGGGAACGTCCAGCTGTGGGGAATCACCGGTGTCCAGAAGGAAGCTGTGCTCGCGTCGCAGCGGTCCGTCGTGACCGTAGAGGAAATCGTCGACGACCTGACCCCCCGGCCCGGCGCCATCGTGCTGCCGGCCTGGACGGTGACCTACGTGGCGCACGTGCCCGGGGGCGCGCATCCCTCGTACGCGCTCGGGTACTCCAGCCGGGACAACGACTACTACGTGGCCTGGACCGCGATCGGCCGTGACCGGGAGCGCTTCCAGCAGTGGCTGGAGACCGAGGTGCTGGCGGGCGGCCGGGGCGGCCTGGCCGGCGCGGGGACCGGCACAGCAGGCGGGAGCGCATGAGCACGCCGGGCTCCACCTCCGACGAGATGATGACGACCTGCGCCGCGCGTGCCCTGCGCGACGGCATGACCTGCTTCGTCGGGATCGGGCTGCCCAGCGTGGCGGCGAACCTGGCCAGGGCAACCCACGCGCCCGGCCTGGTGCTCATCTACGAGTCCGGCACGATCGGGGCCAAGCCGGGCTGGCTCCCGCTGTCCATCGGCGACGGCATCCTCGCCGAGACCGCGGACACCGTGGTGAGCGTGCCGGAGATCTTCAACTACTGGCTGCAGCCGGGCCGGATCGATGCGGGCTTTCTCGGCGCCGCCCAGATCGACAGGTTCGGCAACATCAACACCACCGTGGTCGGCCCCTATGACGACCCGAAGGTGCGGCTGCCGGGCGCGGGAGGTGCCTCGGAGATCGCCGCGTCCTGCCGGGAGGTGATCGTGGTGGCCCGCCTGTCCCCGCGCTCGTTCGTCGAGCGGGTGGACTTCGTCACCTCGGTCGGCTATGGGCAGGGTCCCGGCGATCGCGAGCGGCTGGGGCTGACCGGCGCCGGGCCGCGGAAGGTCATCACCGACCTGGGTATCCTCGAACCTGACCCGCAGACCTGTGAGCTCACCCTGACCGGGGTCTTCCCGGGGGTCGACGTCACCGACGTGAAGGCCAGGACCGGCTGGAACCTGGCCGTGTCGGACTCCGTCGCCGTCCTCCCGCCGCCGTCGCAGACCGAGCTCACCGCCCTGCGGGCGCTGCAGGCGACCATCCCCGCTCCAGGAGGAGCAGCCTGATGACGGCGCACATGCCCGCTGCCCGCACCGGGTTCGCCCTGCCCTCCTATGGGGAGCCGGTGACCGACGCGCCGGCCGAGACCTGGCAGGCCGACCCGGACGGCCGGTTCGACATCAACCTGCAAGGAGACACCGAGACTGTCTTCTTCGATGTCTGACGGAACACCCGCGCGGAGAGGAGCATCCACATGCCGCTAGTTGTGCGGAACACCCCCCGGACCGACCTCGAGCTCGTCGGCGGCCTGGCGGCCGCTGGGGTGGCGACGGTGCATGAGGCCCAGGGCCGCACGGGACTGCTCCGGGCGGACATCCGTCCCATCTACCGGCCCGCACGCATCGCCGGCAACGCGCTGACCTGTGAGGTCGCCCCGGGCGACAACTGGTCGATTCACGTGGCCGTCGAGCAGGCCCAGCCCGGCGACATCCTCGTGGTCACCCCCACCAGCCCGTGCAGCGACGGGTACCTCGGCGAG
>DATKRG010000005.1:0-4897 GCA_035532275.1 Streptosporangiaceae bacterium
CCGGGCACCAGACGCTGCGGGAGTTCACCACCGCCACCGGCATCACCGTCAACTACGCGGAGGTCATCCAGGACGACGCCTCCTGGTTCGCGAAGATCAGCCCGATCCTGCGGGCAGGCGAGTCCATCGGTTACGACCTCATGGTCATCACCGACGGCTTCCAGTTCTCTGACCTGGTCACGCTCGGCCAACTGACCCCGCTCGACCAGGGCATGATGAAGCAGTTCTATGCCAACGCCGCCCCGCGGTTCACCCACCGGCCGTTCGACCCGGGCAACACCTACAGCGTGCCGTGGGCGTCCGGGACCACCGGCATCGCCTGGAACCCGGCCTTCGTCAAGACCCCCGTCACCAGCATCGGCGAGCTGTGGAACCCCGCCTACAAGGGCCGGGTGGGGATGCTGGCCGACCTGCAGGATCTCGGCAACTTCGGCATGATCAAGCTCGGCATCGACCCGGAGACCTCCACGCCGGCCGACTGGCAGGCCGCCGCGCACGTGCTCACGGCCCAGCGCGAGGCCGGTCTGGTGCGTGCCTACTACCAGCAGCCCTACCTCGCCGCCCTGGCCAGCGGCGAGACCTGGATCTCCATGGCCTGGTCGGGTGACATCTACCAGCAGAACCTGCTGTCGGGGACGGAGCTGAAGTTCGTGATCCCGGCCGAGGGCGGCAACATCTGGACCGACAACATGGTGATCCCGCGGCACGCGCAGAACCCGGTGGACGCGATGATGCTGATGGACTGGTACTACCACCCGCTGATCGCGGCCACGCTGACCGAGTCGATCGCCTACATCCCCGCCGTGCCCGCGGTCCAGCCCGTCATCGCCGCCGCCGCGGCCAAGGCCACCGGCGCGGCCCAGCGCAAGCTGTCCAGCGTGGCCACCAGCGAGCTGATCTGGCTCACCGCGGCCGAGTACGCCCGGCTGCACAACTACGCCGACGTCAGCGGCAAGCGGCAGCAGCAGTATCTGTCCATCTTCCAGCAGGTCACGGCCGCCTGACGTGGCCGGACCGCGGGCGCCCGGCGTGGCCGGGCAGATGCCGGCCAGACGGGGTGGGGCAGGCGGGGTAGGGGCCCCGGCACCGGTACCGCGTAGGTTGGCTGGCGTGCCGACGATCCTCATCACGGGCGCGGCCGGGCGGATCGGGACCATGCTGAGGCCCCGGCTGGCCCGGCCCGGCCGCATCCTGCGCCTGCTGGACACCGTCCCCCTGACGACTGGGCCCGGCGAGGAGGCGGTGACCGCGTCGGTCACCGACCTGGCCGCGATGACCGCCGCCTGCGCCGGCGTGGACGCCGTCATCCACCTGGCGGCGATCGCGGACGAGGCCGCGTGGCAGCGGATCCTGGACCTGAACATCCAGGGCACCTACACGGTCTTCGAGGCGGCCCGGCGGGCAGGCGTGCCGCGGGTCATCTACGCCTCCTCCAACCACGCGGTCGGGTTCTCACCCCGCGAGTCGTTCCCGGTGCCCGACTACGCGTTCCCGGCGCCGGACACCTTCTACGGGGTGGCCAAGGTGACCGGTGAGGCGCTGGCCGCGCTGTACCACCACCGCTACCGGATGGACACGATCTGCCTGCGCATCCTGTCCTGCTTCGAGAAGCCGCGGAGCGCACGGTCGCTGTCCACCTGGCTGTCGCCCGACGACGCCGGGCGGCTGTTCGAGGCCTGCCTGACCGTGCCGGACCCGGGCTTCCGGGTGGCCTACGGGGTCTCCGCCAACACCCGCGGCGGCTGGGTCAGCCTGGACGAGGCCCGCGCGCTGGGGTACGAGCCCCGCGACGACGCCGAGGCGCATGCCGCCGAGGTCATCGTCGAGCACGGCGCGCCGGACCCCGATGACCCGGTGTTCGCCCACCTGGGCGGGGAGTTCTGCCTGCCCGCTTACGATGTCGATCACCTGAAGTGACACCAGCGGGCCGAGCCCGGTGCCCCGCAGCGACATCAAGCGCGCGTTTGATGCAGTGATAGCGACAGCGAATGCGCATGTGATGCACCTGCGGGCACGGGCGGCCGACGAGGATGGCAGTGATGATCCAGGGATATGACCCGCGGACCGGCGAGCCGGCCGGGGAACCGGTGCCGGAGACTACCGATGCCGGGGTGGACGCGGCCGCTCAGGCCGCCGCGCAGGCCAGCGGCCCGTGGGAGCAGGCCGGCCCGGCCGCCCGGGCGGCCGCGCTGGAGGCAGCCGCCGCCGCCCTGGACGGCGCGGCGGCAGACCTGGTGGCGGCCGCTGACACCGAGACGGCGCTGGGCACAGCCCGGCTGACCGGCGAGGTCGCCCGGACCACCGGGCAGCTGCGGCACTTCGCCGCCGTCCTCGCCGACGGCGGCTACGCCGACGTGGTGGACAGCCCCGGCGGTGACGGCGTGCCCGGCCTGCGCCGGGTGAACCGGCCGGTCGGCCCGGTGGCTGTGTTCGCGGCCTCGAACTTCCCGTTCGCGTTCTCGGTCGCCGGGAACGACACTGTCTCGGCGCTCGCGGCCGGCTGCCCGGTGGTGGTCAAGGCACACGAGGGCCACCCGCGGACATCACTGCTGACCGCCCGGATCGTCGCCGAGGCGCTGGCCGGCGCGGGGGCGCCGGCCGGGACCTTCGCGGTGGTGTACGGCGTGGATGCCGGGGTGGCGCTGCTGAACCACCCGGCCATCGCCGCCGCCGGCTTCACCGGGTCCGCTCGCGGCGGGATGGCCCTGGCCGCGATCTGCGCGCAGCGCCCGGTGCCGATCCCGTTCTTCGGCGAGCTCGGGTCGGTCAACCCGGTGGTCGTGCTGCCAGGCGCGGCCAGCGCCCGGCCGGGGGAGATCGCCTCCGGCTACGCGGCATCGCTCACCCTGGGGACGGGCCAGTTCTGCACCAACCCGGGGCTGCTGTTCGTGCCCGCCGGCGAGGACCAGCTGCTGACGGCGATCGCCGAGGCGATCCGGGCGAGCACCGGCGGCCCGATGCTGACGGCCCGGATCCACGACTCGTACACGGCGGCCATCGCCGAGCTCGATGCCCGTCCCGGGCTGGCCGGGCTGGCCGAGGGCCACCCGGGCCAGGGCCCCTGGTCGGCCACGCCCCGGGTGTACCAGGCTGACCTGGCCGATTTCGCGGCCGGGCTGCCCGGCCTCGCGCAGGAGCGGTTCGGGCCGGCTGGCCTGGTGATCACCTACCCGTCGGTCGCGGACCTGCTGCCCGTGCTGCGCAGGCTGGGCGGGAACCTGGCCGGGGTGATCCATGCCGACCAGGCCTCGCCCGCCGACATGGAGCTGGCCGGGCGGGTCTCGCAGGTGCTGGCCAGGACGGTCGGGCGGGTCGTCTTCAACGGCTGGCCGACCGGGGTGGCTGTCACCCGGGCCCAGCACCATGGCGGGCCGTGGCCGGCCAGCACCGCCCCTGCCTTCACCTCGGTCGGTGCGGCAGCCATCCGCCGCTGGCTGGTCCCGGTCGCCTACCAGGACTTCCCGGCCGAGCTGCTGCCGGCGGCCCTGCGCCCGGCCAGCTGAACGCGGCCCGCGGCCACTCGCCGTCCTGAGCCGCCTCCCCAACCCGGCGGTGTGGTCGCGTCGCCCTGCGCCATGACCCCCCGCACCAGGCCCTTCTACGGGTGCTGAGTAACTGCTCCGCTACTCTCTGCGTATGCCTGGCTGGCTGGGCCGGCGGGCCTCACGGGACGGGAGGGTGCATGACGCGGCAGAGGGCAAGCACAGGCAAGGTCAACCGGCGTGGCTTCATCCGGGCGGCAGGGGGTGCTGGGCTGCTCGCGGCCGGGCTGCCCGGCACCGCCCGGGCCGGTACTTTCGCCACCGGCGCTGACGGTGAGCCTGGCAGTGCGCCCGGCCCGGCCGAGGCCCTGCGCCTGCTGATGGAAGGCAACCAGCGGTTCGCGGCCGGCATGCCCGAGCATCCCCGGCAGTCGGTCGCCTGGCGTCATCACCTGGCAGGCGGCCAGAATCCATTTGCGACCGTGGTCTCCTGCATCGACTCCCGGGTCCCACCGGAGATCGTGTTCGACCGTGGCCTTGGTGACATGTTCGTGGTGCGCACCGGCGCCCAGGCCCTGGACGATCTGGTGGTCCTCGGCAGCATCGAGTTCGGCCCGGTGAACTACAGTTCTTCGAGGCTCCTGTTCGTCCTGGGCCATCAGGGGTGCGGCGCGGTGAGCGGGGCCATCAAGTCGTTCCAGACCGGGATCCCGGCGCCCGGCCACATCCAGGCGGTGGTGGAGGCGATCCGCCCCGCCTACCTGGCTGCCCTCGGCCAGCCGGGCAACCTGCTCGACAACACGATCCGGGAGCAGACCCGGCTGACCGTTGAGCGGCTGAAGCGGGACCCGGTGCTGACCAAGCTCATCATCAGCGAGAACCTGGCAATCGTCGGCGGGCACTACGAGCTGTTCAGCGGCGTGGTCACGCTCCTCGCCTGACCAGCGCCCCAGCCGGACGCGCACGGAACTGCCGGATTCCATGATCGTGGTGAGGGTCCGCATGGTCGGCGCGTTTCCTTGCACCACTGCCCACCGTTCTGGGAGGCTGCCTCGTCAGCTTCTCGGGCGAGCACGGAGGCGGAGTGCGCGAGATTGAGGTCAAGTACCGCGTGGAAGACCTCGAAACGTTGCTGATCGCACTCAAGGCCCGTGGCATCGAAGTGAGCGAGCCCGTCTACCAGGACGATCAGGCGTACGCGCCGACTGGCTGGCAGCGCAGGCCGGCGGGACAACGAGCTAACGGTCCGTTAACGAGGGAATCCCCGAGCGAGGCCCGCGCCTCCTCAGCTAACGATCTGTAATTTTCCTTCGGTGGGTGAACCTAGGGAAATCTCGGCGACAGGTTGCCAGTTCCAGAGACGTTCTGCGCCTTCTTGAACGACAAGACTAATGCAGTCCACGCTAATGTCGTGC
>DATKRG010000006.1:0-9015 GCA_035532275.1 Streptosporangiaceae bacterium
GAAGAGACCTCGACCGGGGCGGTGCCGTTGTAGGCGGCGAAGTGGTCCCGGCTGGCGAACCGGGACACGTCAGCGACGTCGCCGATCACGGTGGCGGTGACGAACGGGCCGACGCCGAAGAAATTGGTCAGGCTGGTGCCCGACGCACCGACCGCGGCAGCGAGCTTCTTCTTCGACTTGCACATCTGCTCATCCAGGCGCCGCATGTCCGCCAGGAGGTCGGCGGCAAGGTACGGCGTACCCGGAAACGGGCTTTCATGTACAAATATCGTGTCCGAGATCGACCCCATTGCCCCCCGGCTCGCGGGCGGTGGCGGCATTGAGGTACTGGCCCTGGGCCAGGCTGGTGCCGGCCGTAGCGGGCAGGCCCAGGGTGGCCGCGTCCACGGTGAGCGCGTTGGTGTTGACCGATGGGATCAGCGGGCTGCGGTAGACGCTGGCGGTCGTGGAACCGGTGGACTGGACCGCGTACACGCCGGGCAGCCGGCCGATCATCGAAGGGGCGGACACCGGCAGCTCGGCGGGCTGGCCGGTCAGGCCGTTACGTTCTGCACGGTGAGCAGGTCGGTGCCCAGCGCCGCGATCTCCGCGTTCAGCTCGGCCGCCGAAGATGACGACAGGCCGAGCACCACGACGATCGCGGCCACGCCGATCGCGATGCCCAGCGCGGACAGGGCGGCGCGCAGCTTGCGGGTGCGCAGCCCGATGGCGGCCAGCCGGGCCAGGTCGGCCAGCCGCAGCCGCGCGGCGGCCAGCCGGACCGCTGTGGTGGTCCGCACCGGGACCGTGGCGGACCGTCCGGTCATGATGTGCCTCATTCCTGGGCCGACCGTGGGAGACCCCAGGTGGCCAGCCGTTCGCCCGTCTCACCGGGCATCGCCGCGGCGGCCCGGCCGTCGCCGGCTCCGCTGTCGGAGATGATGTGCCCGTCCAGCATCCGGACCTGCCGGCGCATCCGAGCGGCGATGGCCTGGTCGTGGGTGACCACGACGATCGTGGTCCCGGCCCGGTTCAGCTCGTGCAGCAGGTCGAGGATGGCGGCATCGGTGACGGAGTCGAGGTTGCCGGTGGGCCGTCGGCCAGCACGATCGCCGGGGAGCCGGCCAGCGCGCGGGCGACCGCCACCCGCTGCCGCTCACCGCCGGAGAGCCGGGTCGGCCTGGAGTAGAGCTTGTGCCCCAGCCCGACCATAGAGGAATGGACCAGAGCGCATCCGTGGCGTGGTCCACATAGCTACCAGGATACGGGCTAAAGCGCTAATGTGATGGTGTGACTTCGATTCCGTACGTACCCCGGCTGGTTGATGCTCCCCTGGAGGATCTCTTCTCCCAGTTGCCGGCCCTGCTTGTGGTTGGTCCCCGTGCCGCTGGCAAGACGACCACCGCCCGGCGGCTGGCCCGCACGGTGGTCCAGCTGGATGTCCCGGCACAGGCAGCAGCGTTTCACGCTGACGCCGATGCCGCTCTGGCGGCCATGCTCGAACCCGTCCTCCTGGACGAGTGGCAGGAAGTCCCCGAGCTGATGGGTGCCGTTCGCCGCGCGGTCGATCAAGACTCCCGTCCAGGACGGTTTCTCCTGACCGGCAGCGCAAGGGCACGTCGGGGGGCGCATGCTTGGTCAGGGATCGGCCGGGTGATCAACCTCAGGATGTACGGACTTACATTGCGCGAGACGCTCGGGCGCGGCGAACTCCCGCCGTTCCTTGAGCGGCTGGCGGGAGCCGCTCTGAGCGGGTTCCCCCGGCCCGCTGACCCGCCGAACCTCAGGGGGTACGTCGACCTGGCGCTGCGAGGAGGCTATCCGGAGCCGGTTTTGCGCCTCACAGGTGCGGCGAGACTCGCATGGCTCGACACGTACGTGGACCAGCTGGTGACACGGGACGCCGAGACACTTGACGGCGCCAGGGATCCGGTGCTTCTCCGCCGCTATTTCGAGGCGCTGTGTGCCAGTACAGCCGGCGTCGTCGAGGACAAGACCCTGTACGAGTCAGCTGGCATAAGCAGGATGACGGCGGGCGCCTACGAGCGTCTGCTGACTGACATGTTCGTGTTCGAGGCGATGCCTGCCTGGAGCACCAACCGGCTGTCCAGGCTGGTGAAGGGATCCAAGCGTTACATGACGGACAGTTCCCTCGTGGCGGCAGCCCTCCGGCTAGATGAGGAGGCCGTCCTGCGTGACGGCGACCTGCTGGGCAGGCTGATCGACACATTCGTCGTCTCCCAGCTTCGAGCCGAAGTCGAAACCGGTGCTCAGCGGGCACGTCTTTACCACCTTCGTGAGAAGGATGGCCGCCATGAAATCGACGTCATCGCCGAAGTGTCCGGAGGCGACGTGATCGCCCTGGAGATTAAGGCGACTGCGGCCCCCCGCAGCAGTGACGCGCGCCATCTGGCGTGGCTACGGGACCGTCTCGGCCCCCGGTTCCTCGCGGGCGCGGTGCTCCACACGGGGCCGCTGCCGTTCGTCCTGGGTGAGCGAATCCTCGCACTCCCCGTCTGCTCACTGTGGACCTGACCATGCCGCGCGATATCCGTAGCCGGTGCGCCTCAGCAATCAGTTCGTCATCTGAACCCGACTCAACCGCTCAGCCGCTGACCTGAGGAGACTCACACGGGTAATCCTTGCCTACGGCAAAGCGCTAGGTCCGAGCATGATCATGAGTGTCCGAGGCCGGATCGACCCCATTCCGACAACGAGCCCCACTGACTGTGCATGCCGATGTTCCTGTGGGGCGTATCGGTGCGGGAAAGTGAGTGCTGGCCGGGTGTTCGGGCCCGGGCCAGCGAGGCCATCATTGGTTGTCATGCGTTACCGGCGCGCTGTCGAGAAGCTCCGCATTCTGGCTGAGGCATGCGACTCGGTCAAGAACTGGCCACCCGAAGACCCGTTCCTGCTGGAGGCGTACGTGTTCGGGGATGTGCTTGAGGGAGCTGATCCGCTCGAATGCGTGGAAGTCGCTCTCGTTCTCAACCTGCCGGCCGAGGAGGTTCCGTGGGAATCCAGCCCTCACGGCACCTCGTGGCTGGAGGACCGGCTGCGGCTGGACAAGGGCGGATTCGCTTACTGGTGGCGGTCTCATCTCAGCCCTGTGCCGAATCACCGCGTTCGCGAGCCGGTGCGGTTCTGGTCGCTGGAAGGCCCGGACGAGGCCGTGCTGCAGGCGCTCGCCGACCGCCGGTTCGATGACCTTCCCCGGCTGGCGCAAGCCGAGCGAGAGTATTTGGCCGGGGACCTTGCGGCGGCGCTGAGCCGCCTGCGCGCGGTGCACGCCTCCTACTGGGATCATGACTGGCGCCGCGAGCATCGCGGCTTCGGGCGTTATCCCGAGCATCACCTGTGGGAAGCCGTCCAGGGATATCTGGATCTGTATGACGCTGCCGAGTCCGCGGACTGAGCAGCGGGCGAGGATCTCCAGAAGGTAGCTGTATCCCCGGATGCCGCCACAGTCCTCCGGCGGCAGGCTCTCCGGCCAGTGATGCAGCGCGGATAGGCGATGGCTGCCTCGGGATCCGCGACGGCTTCGACACGATGTCACGGTCCCAGCCTCGCCGAAGTCGTAGGTGCAGCTGAACTTGCTGCCGGCGCGTGGGTCCAACCTGGCCGAGCCGCACGGCTTCGGGCCGTCGCTAGCGCTCGTGACGGGCTTCGGCGGCGGCGTCCAGCAGTTCGGCCACCCTGCGCCGGGGACGGCTGTCGCTCGCGGTGTCGGGTTCGCCGCGGAACCGGTGCCGCAGCTCCATCTGGACATGGGCTCCATGGCCTTGGGCAACCCGGTGGAGGAGCGTGTCCTTATCGCTCGCCGGCAGGTTCTTGATCAATCTGGCCAGTCTTGTGGGGATCGTCTTTCGTCTCGGCCAGGGGCGGGCTCGCCTGGGCTGCAATCGTGAGCAGGTCGGCATCGAGGCGCCCTCTGCCTCCGGAACAGGAGGCTGATCGGCGAGGGCGTGGACTGGCTGATCGCCCATGCCGTGTCGGCGGCGCTGCCCAGCGTCGCCCACCCCGGTGGCCGGGTTGTCCTGTCGGTCGAGACGGCCAGGTACGAGGGAACCGGCATCAGCCCGATCGACCCCGGTGATCTCGGCTAGCGCCGGTCCTGTACGCGTCGCCCGGCGGGATCGCGCGGGGCGCCAGCTACGATCGGCTCGTGATCCTGCCCTGCACCAGGAAGCTGCTATCGCTGCTGCGGGCGGAGCCGGCCGCCGGCCTAGCGCCCGGCCCGGAGGACTGGTACGCCAATCTGCTGTGGTTCGATGGCCGCAAGTGCCTGCTGCTGACCCACGCCGGGACGCTGTTCTCCGTCTTCGAGCCCGATGTGCGCGCGGTGGGCCTGCGCGACACGCGCCGCGCCGTGGCCGCGCTGATCGGCCGGGAACTCGCCCGCGAGAACCTGTCGGCCGAGACGTTCGGCGCGCCCGGCCAGGAGGAGCTGATCATCGCCGCGACAGCCGACCGCAGCGTGCTGGGCTGCATGAATGACATGGCATTCCTCTGCGGCCACCAGATCGCCCTATCCGGCGGCCTGCGGCACGCCGATCCCGCCGAGCTGAACCAATCGCTGCGCCGCAACATCAACAGCGCCCGCAGCTACCAGCGGCCGCTAGACCTGGCCGCCCAGCGGACATCCCGCTGACTTCACCTGGCAGGATCACACCGAACCCGCTCGATGACATTCAGATCGACTGTTCTCGCGCGACGCGAGCATCCCGGCCAGCTCAGCTGACAGCCGCCCGTAACGGCGGCGATGCGCGCGGTTGCTCAACCGACCTCCGTCACACTCGGTGACCTCAGCAAGCGAACAGGATGAGCCGGCGGGATGTGTCCGCAGGTGATTACCGGCAGGGACACTTCCCGGGCGACGCGGCGTGCCTCGTGCGGTGACGGCTAAACCTGCCCGGTCCACGATCTCTTCCCAGTTCGCATGGAGTCCCGCCGCGCCGAAGGACCGTCTGGCCCGTTCGAAGTTGTCCAGCGCGGCGCGGTAGTACTTGCTCTTGCCGGCGTCGGCGATGCGCAGGGCCATCGCACACCACAGCCGTGCAGCAGGGCCGGGGTACGCATCATCGAGGGTCCCCGCCGCCGGCTCCAGCGTGTAATGGCTGGTCTGCTCCAGTTGGTCATCGGTGCACTGGTCGACGAGCTCGGCGAGCCGCTCGATTTCCTTCGTCTTGACCAGTAGCGGTATCAGAGACGGCAGGGGGCAGCGACCGGGCTGAGCGGCCGCCTCGATCGCCTTGTCATGCCAGGAGGCGCGATCCTTCACGGGCACAAGCTTCATGAGGTCGTCGTAGGTGTACGTGCTTGGGTTCCGGGCGAAGTCTGCCCAGGTGGACTGCAGAGCCTCCTCGTTGCGGCCCAGTTCAACTAGCAGGTCGCGCCGCAGTTCCCGGAGGTCGAAGCTGGCAGATGTGCCGCGGGAGTCTGCCCGGTCCATCTCGATGCCGCGCTCGGCCCACCCCAGCGCCTCCGCCGTCATTTCCTTGGCAGCGAGGATGGTGGCGACGGCATGGCAGTCTCGTGCGCTCAGGCCCGACTGCTCCGCTAGCGTGATGTAGGCGCCGGCGACCCGTTGCGCGACATAGAGGGCACGCAGCATCCCCTCCAAGCGCCGCTGGGTGTACGCCGGATTGCGAAGTGCGTTCTCCTGGTTCTGTTGGGCTCCAGGGTCGAGCAGGTGTTTGATCTGTGCCGCGCATGCCGCCCGCCCGGCACCGTCGAGAGCAGACGCTATGTCCTTCTCGATGCCGAAGCAGAAGCCGTACTGATCATTATCCATCCAGGCGAGCAGCCGGGCCACGGTGTCCGCGGGATCCGCCGCGGCTGCCCGGCGGGCGGTAACCCAGCCGCAGAACAGGCCGCCGCCGAATGCGCCGAGGCTGCCACTGGAGTCGTCCACCTCCTCCGCCTTCTCATAGCATCCAGCGATAAAGGTCTCGTAGAGAGCGACGGCCCGATCGGGCGAAGCCTCGATGATCCCGCCAACTTGCTGCGCGACCTCCTCCAGGCCGCGGACGAAGGAGTCGGACGCGCCTTCGGAGATGAAGCGACCGGGAGCGAGTGCCATCTCTCCATGGCGGATTCGATCGGGTCGGCAGGTCCGCGCGCCATCCCGTTCACTTCCGGCCCAGTGCCCTGCCCGGGGCGCTCTTCGCCGTGCGCGGCGGCTCGGCATCGAAGGGCGCGGCGTGGAAGGAGGAGTCGTCGCCAAGGTGGAGGTAGATGTGCCCATCCAGCGAACCATCAGGGTTCAGTACCGCCCAGCCCCGGCCGCTCGCGGGTGAGGTGTCGTCGTTGCCTTCCCAGGAGAACTCCACCCCGGGCCGGCCAACGGCCGCGTCGCGGCAGTCCAGCTCTCCATTGACCGCGATGAACCCGAACTGGCCCAATCCGCCGCCGCCGAACTCGATGAAACCGGGCTGGACCAAGTCGATGGCGTCTTGATCCCACATCTCCATCTCTGTGATCCGCCATCGTCCTGTGATGCTCATGTCCTGTTCCTCCTGCCCGCTCGGCCTAGGCGTCGGGGCCCAAGCATGCCGTCACGGTTTACCAGGCGCGAGCGCTACTCGCTGCGCAGGGAACGAGCACCCGCCGCTGGTCTCCGGCGGCTGCGCGCCAACGCAACGGCGCGCTCGCACCCAGCCCCGCCACAGGCGGCCACATCCCAGCGGCCCGGTCCTGCGATCGGGGTCTCCGCGCCTGGTCATCTCCGAAGCCTGGGCCTGGCTGACCGCCACCCA
The DNA here is from genome assembly GCA_035532275.1 of Streptosporangiaceae bacterium. Classification (GTDB taxonomy): domain Bacteria; phylum Actinomycetota; class Actinomycetes; order Streptosporangiales; family Streptosporangiaceae; genus UBA9676. The sequence goes on from DATKRG010000006.1 coordinate 6,738, forward strand.
GCTCGTCCGCGCCAGCGCCGCAGCCGCGCTCCGCACCGAGGCCGCCGCGGCCCGGCCCTGCGCCGGAAGGACAACGCCCTGGTCACCGCCGACGAGGAATCCTTCACCGCCGCCCGCCATCACACGATCCGGTCCATGACATCCTCCCAGGTCACGGCATCATCGTCGCTGGAGGCGCTCGCCGCCGCGGCGGACGCCGCCGCCCGCGCCATGCTGCACGCCCTCAACATCCCCGGACGGCAGCGGCGCTCAAAGCGCGCCCAGAAAGCACGCCCGAAATTCGCGCACGCCTCCGCCACCAAGCAGACCGTCACCAGGAAACCCCAGGCCCGCGTGTTCGCGCCCGGATTCTCCTGACCCGCTGCCGTCACCCGCACCCGCCAGGAAGGAGGAATCACCCCGCGCAAGCGGGGCCGCGGGCCGTGGAACCGCGCGCCAGACCCGCCGCGACACGCGGGCCATAGCCATACCCACACACCGCCACCGCCATCACGAAAACAGACTCAACGACAGGCACCGGACACAGAGTCCGTAACACCTCGGAACCCGCCAAACACCTCAGTCCCTGGTGTTGGGACTTGACCCCCCACCTTCTGATCCGTAGATGTGCCGCGCATACTGGCAAGCTGGGCATTTGGTAGCTGACCTGCCAGGACCATTCGTGCTAGCTCGCAACATTTCTCGGCGTTGTGTAGTGCTGCCCGGCCAATTACGGGCCAGTTCGCACGCCGATGCTCGTCTGGTGAGAACCTCATCGCGCAGTTCGCCACATGGTCGTCACGACCGGGCCGCCGCCGGGGTACTCGAAATCACCGTACGGCTCGAAGCCCACGCTGGCGTACCGGCGATTATTGGCGGGATTTGAGGACTCCAGGTAAGCCGCCACATGTTCGGCATCTACCTGCTCGAGGTCGTGGGCGAGCAGTCGCATGCCGATGCCCTTCCCCCGGTGATCAGGATGAGTGCCCAGCAGCGTCAGGTAATAGTGCGGCTCCGCCCGCGGATGCGCGGCGTCAAATCGGCTGAGAAGCTCCCGGTAGCCGCCAGCGGCCGGACCGAGCCAGTCCGCAGCCAGATCCGCCAGAAGCTGTTCCTGCTCAGGTGTCATCTCCGTGCCACCCGGCGGGATCCAAATCGAGGTGGCCTCCCCGCCGCTGGTGAGCCAGGTACACGGGTAACGCAGCGCTCCCTCCACGAACAGCCGCCAGAACGCAGCATGATGCGCAGTCTCACCGTCTGGGCGCGCCATCGCATGTGCCCACAGCGGGTCGTGCGCGAAGGCCAGTGTGATGATCGAGGTAACGAGGTCGATGTCAGCGGCCGACGCGCGGCGCATAGGCAATTGGCTGCTCACCCGCGGATCGTACCGTGACCCATGATCCGTAGAGCGGATGCGTGACGGCGGGGTCCGCCTGGTGGCGGCGACCAGCTCGCCGAGGCGGCGGACATCTTCGCCCGCGCAATCGTCTCCGCTGGCCAGCCCCTGTTAGCAGCCGCGTTAGCAAAAAGGCCCCTTCCACCACCGGGAGGGGCCTGTGAGCTGGGCGCGCTCGGAGGGACTCGAACCCCCAACCTTCTGATCCGTAGTCAGATGCTCTATCCGTTGAGCTACGAGCGCCGGATGCCCCGATAGTCTACGGCACCTGCCATGTGTGCCGTCCCGGCAAGCGACACGGCCCGCCCTTGGGGTGCGGCGGCGCGGCGGCCGTGATAGCGGTGGGATAAGCACGTGCCGCGCGAGGAACCAGACCGGAAGAACCGGGCGAGAGGGGCATCCGATGACCAGCGCTCAGCTGCTTGTGGACGCGTTCGGGAGGGTCCGTGACACCGTCCACTCCGCCGTGCGGGGGCTGACGCCGGAGCAGCTGGCGTTCCGGGTAGACAGCGAGGCGAACTCGATCGCCTGGCTGGTGTGGCACCTGACGCGGATCCAGGACGACCATATCGCGGGGGTGGCACAGACCGAGCAGGTCTGGACGTCCGGTGGCTGGGTGGACCGGCTCGGGCTGCCGTTCGACCGGATGGCGCACGGGTACGGCCACAGCTCCGCTGACGTGGCAGCGGTCCAGGTGGAGCCGGACCTGCTCACCGGGTACTACGACGCGGTCCACGAGCAGACGATCCGCTACGTGACCGGCCTTACCGACGCGGACCTGCCCCGCATCGTGGACGAGCGGTGGGACCCGCCGGTCACGCTGGCCGTGCGGCTGGTGAGTGTCATCTCCGACGATCTGCAGCACGCCGGGCAGGCCGCCTTCATCCGCGGCATCGTCGAGCG
>DATKRG010000007.1:0-37666 GCA_035532275.1 Streptosporangiaceae bacterium
CCCTTCGACGTCCTCGCTGCCGATCAGTACGCCGACGTGGTCACGGCACGAGAACGCATTGGCCGTCCCATCAGCACGTCCGATGCCCAGATCGCGGCTATCTGCCGAGTTCTCGACGCCACGCTCGCGACTCGCAACACCTCCGACTTCACTGACACAGGCGTTGACCTCATCGACCCATGGAAACCCGCCGACTCTTAATCCGCGGGTTCGGGGTTCGAGTCCCTGGCGGCGCACCCGCCCTGACCTGGTGTTATACCCGATGCGGCCACGTGCGCTGATCTTGGATGGGGCCGGACTGGGGCCATCGTGGGGCCGCCGTCACCAGCTCGCACGGGCACCTTCCGGGTTCGTCTTCGGAGGTCGACAAGGCGGGCAGCAGTCAGCCCCGCCGGGCGAGGCGTGCCTGGCGGGCGGTGCATTGATGTCTTCGGTTAGCTTCCCTTCAGGATCGACGGTCACGGTTGTGGGCCCTGCTGGGCTGGGAGTGCGGCTGCCTGCCTGTGCTTACCGGGGGCGGGCGCGGCTGCGGCGGCGCGGGCGGCCTATCTGGCGGCCGGCATGAGCCCGGGACCGCCGTGTCGGCGAAGGCCGGCCGCCTCCGCCCCGCTTGCGTCTGCTGTGTTGCGCGCGTCGGCCTTGGCGCCTGCGGTGGCGGCGGGTGCCGGGGACCAGGCAGCCGGCCTTGATGATCAGCGAGGCGACCTTCTCCGCGGCGGTGCGGGCGACGTCGGGCAGGACCGAGGTATAGGTGTCGGCGGTCAGCACGATGCTGGCATGGCCGAGCATCTCCTGCACGGTGCGCAGGTCCACGCCCGCGGCCAGGGCCAGCGTGGCCGCGCCGTGACGCAGGTCATGCAGCCGCACCGGCGGCAGCCCGGCCTGCGCGGCCAGCGTCTTGAAGGTCCGGGTGAGCCGGTCGGGGGCCATCGGGTCGCCGTTGAGGCCGGTGAACACGTACCCGCTGGGGTGGTAGCCGGGGCCGAAGGCGGCGGCTTCGGCGCGCTGCCGGTCGCGGTGCGCACGCAGCGCGGTGACCGTGGTGTGGTCCAGGGCGATCGCCCGGGCGCTGTGCGGGGTCTTGGGCGGGCAGACAGCCAGCTTGCCGTCGTATTGCTGCAGCTGCTGGCTGATCACCGCCGTCTTGCCGTCCAGGTCGACGTCGCACCAGCGCAGCCCGGCCGCCTCGCCGCGGCGCAGGCCCCGCAACGCGATCAGGTGGTAGGCGGCATACAGCCGATGCCCCTGGATCGAGGCCAGGAACTGCGCGGTCTGGGCGGTCGTCCAGACCGCGACCGGAGGCCGTTCCCCGTTGCGCTGCCACTGCTCGACCGGGCAGGGGTCCAGACCACGGCCCCGGGCCGGCGAGCGCGCGGGAGCTCGGCCCGGCTGGCCGGGTTATCGGCGATCAGGCCGCGGCGGATCGCGGCGTTCAGCGCCGCCCGCAGCGTGGCGCGGATCCGGTTCAGCGTGGCGGCCGAGACCGGGGACCCCAGCGCCTGGTGCTGGCGGGTGATCGCGGTGAACATCGCCTGCACGTGCGCGGCGGACAACTCGGCCAGCAGCACCTGCCCCAGGTACGGGGCCAGGTACAGCCGCACGTGCGCGGCGTACCCGCGGACCGTGGAGGCCGCTGGCGAGGTGCGGGAGACCAGCCAGTGCGCCAGCCAGTCCCCCATCGTCAGCATCCGGCCGCCGGCATCGGCGGCCTGTGGTGTTCGTAGCCGGGTCAGCACCGCCGCCGTGGCCTTGCGGGAGGAGTAGCCGCCACGGCGGATCCGGCGGCGGCGGCCATCCAGCCCGGCGGGCAGCTCCAGCCGCACGTACCAGCTCCCATGACGACCGCCCGCCAGCCGCGGGCAGTCCTGGCCGTACTGCCGTCCGGTCGCCGGATTGAGGCACCCGCACCGCCGGTACACGCTCCCTTGATCAGCCATGACCATCGACCTCGCATTGCCTAGAAAATGATCGTTCTGTTCCCTCCAGCATCCGGCCAGACAGCTACGCGAGACAGAGAGGCGCGACCTGCAGCCGCCGCTTGCCAGCGGGCCATGAAATGCGGCAGTAGTTAGCGGCCGTCAATGCGGTCGGCAAGCCTGCCTTGACCCGGGCCGGACAGCTCGTCCACCACGCTGTGCCGGCCGGCAACGGCCATCAGCAGCGCCTCCGCCGTGCCCCGCACCTCCGGCCCGATTCCCTCGGAGAAGCCGACATCGGTGGCGACCAGCCGCACACCGCGAATACGCCACAATCCGCCGACGTCGGGTGCGATCAAGGCGATCCGTAGCGCGGGCAGCAGCCGTTCCGCCGGTATGGCGCGCGGCCTTCCGAGCGCGCGCCGGATGTCCTGGTGGTGGATGAGTCCCTCGACCAGCGCGACCCTGCCGCCCAGCGCCGCGGGCAGCCCGCGCGGCTGCAGATGATCTGTCAGCAGCGTCAGCAGCTGCTCCGGGGTGCCCGTGCTATATCCGGCCAGTGCGACGGCGTTGACCCGAGCGGGCCGGAACCGGCCCTGGACGACGCGTGCCAGCAGGCCGCGGGCGTTCAGTTCGTCGTAGCTGATGACATGCGCCACGACATCACGCACCCGCCAGCCCGCGCACAGCGTAGGTGCCTGCCATTGCTGCGGCGACAGCGTCGCGAGAAACGCCGCGAGATCCGCTCGCTCGTCCCGCGCCAAACCTCGCACGTCCACAGCGGTCAGGCTAATAGCAGCCCCGGGAGGCGCGTAGCTCACACTCTGAGCCCGGCTACCAGGGAGCACGGCTCTGCCCCGGTCGCGGCAACCGGCTGTTCCGCGACGTTCCGGATGGCGTAGCTTCGGCGGGTTAGGTTCAGCCGCCCGGCGCGAGGTTACGGTTCTCATGCGGGGCCGGTCGGTGTGCATCACGGGATGGTTCTTGCGGCTGGGAAGTGCCCGCCTGCCTAGCCCGTTCATCGGGCGGATGTGATGGTCCTGGGTTGTGTGGTTCGCGGGCGAGCAGGTTGATCCGGTCGCCGGGGGTGAGGATGATGCCGGGGTCGGGGTCGCGCTGGGTGCTGTTGTCCATGACTGTGACCGGGATCCACTCGTGTGGCCAGGTAATGTCGCCGAGTGCCTTGCCGGCGGCGGGCGAGCCCGCGGGGATGGTGATTTCCAGGATCCGGTAATCGCGCAGCGGGGTTGGCGCCTCCCGGGCGGCGGCCCGCGGCCCCGGAAGGGCCGGGCCGGCGGCCCGTTGCGCCTGCGCGGTAGCTGCCCGGGCGGTGCGCATGTGGCGGGCCACGGCCTGCAGCACGTTCTGGCTGGTGATCCAGCCTTGCAGGTGCCGCCCGTCGGCAGACAGCACCGGCAGGCCGTCGCGGCCGAACAGTTCCAGCTGGCGCAGGGCCTGGGCCAGGGACTCGCCAGTGAACAGCACCTGGGGATTGCGCTGATGGGTGACCGGGCCGGGCAGCGGCACCCGGGCAGGACCTGGCGGGCCAGATGGCCCGGACGCGATGGTGAGCGGCGCCGCAAAGGGGTGCATGGCGTCGGCGGCCGTGAGGTCCTCGAACGGGTCCGCTGATCGCGGGTGGTCGATGTCGGTGCCGCGGCGCAGCAGCTTGGTGGTGTAGATCGTGCCGTAGCTCAGCGCCCGCGAGGTGGCGGTGGCGACCGCCACGGCGAGCATCACCGGGAGGGTGAGGGTGAAGTCGCCGGTCATCTCCACCACGCTGGCCACCGATGTCAGCGGCGCCCGGGCCGCGGAGGCGAAGACCGCTCCCATGCCGACGACCGCATACAGGGCGGGCTGCCCGGCGGCCGGGCCGAGCAGATGGCCCGCGATGTCGCCGAAGGCCATGCCGGAGGTTGCGCCGATGAACAGCGACGGGGCGAACACGCCGCCCGATCCGCCGATGCCGATGGTCAGGCTGGTCGCGACGATCTTCCCGGCAGCGAGCACGATCAGGAACCACAGCGCGTAGCTGCCGCCGACGGCGTTGTTCATGACCGGGTAGCCGACGCCGTACATCTGTGGCAGGGCAAGCAGCAGCGCCCCGAGCGCGATCCCGCCGGCGGCGGGCCGGGCCCACTCCGGGCGGTTCTCCCAGACCCGGTCACAGATGTCCTCGGTCACGTAAAGGATCTTCGCGAGAGCCATGCCGAACAGGGCCGCGATCACCGCGAGGGCCGCGACGAGCAGGTAATTGCGGGCGTGGTGCAGCGCGATGCCGGAGGGGAATCCGGACAGGAACGGGGCGCTGCCCAGGAACTGCCGGCTGACCAGGTCGGCGACCATCGCCGACAGCATCACGGTGAAGATCCCCTCGATGGAGAACTCCCGCAGGATGATCTCCACGCCGAAGAACACCCCGGTGATCGGCGCGTTGAATGTGGCGGCGATCCCGCCGGCGGCGCCGCAGGCGACCAGGATCCGCAGCCGGTTCTCGGGCATGCGCACCTGCTGGCCGAGGCTGGAGGCCAGCGCGGAGCCGATCTGCACGATCGGGCCCTCGCGGCCGACCGATCCGCCTGTCCCGATGCACAGCGCGGAGGCGACCGCCTTGACCACGCTGACCTGAGGCCGGATCCGGCCGCCGTTCTCGGCCACGGCCGCCATCACCTCGGGCACGCCATGCCCGCGGGCCTCCCGGGCGTACCTGTAGATCAGCGGCCCGTAGACCAGCCCGCCGATGACCGGTATCACGATGAAGAACCCCAGGCCGAGCCAGGGAAGGTGAGCACTGCCGGTGCGGCCTTGCTGGCCGAACTGGGCGTGACCGGTGGCCAGCCAGGTGAAGAAGTAGATCAGGTCCCGGAACGCGATCGCGCCCAGCCCTGATCCCGCGCCCACCACGAGCGCGATCGCGAACAGCCCGCCCCGTGAGCCCCGCAGCCAGCCACTCACCCGGCCAGCCCACCGCGCCGTTCCCGGCAGCCCGCCCGTCGCCTGGCCGGTCATGATCCTCCCGGTGCGCTGCCGGAGGGTGCCGGCTCCCGTTTCAAACCGGCCGGCGGCGGCGCCGGCGGGTCGGCCGGGCCCGCCGGCCACTGGCTGTCGGGGATCTCCCCGGCGGCGGCGGCGAACGACTCCAAGGCGGCGGCCACCGCCGCCTGCTCCGCAGCCGGGAGCCTGGCCAGGATGCCGGCGATCAGCGCCCGCCGGCGGGCGGTCGCCTGGTCCACCACCTGCCGGCCGGCGGCGGTGACCGATACCTGCACCGCGCGGCGGTCCGCCCGGGAGCGGTGCCGGCGGATCAGGCCCTTGCGCACCAGTCGGTCGCACATCCGCCCCGCCGTGGACGGCGTCACACCCAGTGCCGCGGCGAGGTCGCTCACCCGCTGCGGCCCGCGGGAGGCAAGCACCACCAGCGCCCGGTACTGGGCGATCGTCGTGTCCTCCGCCGCGGCACCCAGCGACTGGGTGGCCACCGCGATCATCGTGCGGCTCGCGGTCAGCACCGCATCCACCGCAGCCTGGTCTGCTACCTGCTCAGTCACGCGCACGTTGCCATTTTATCTGCCTACTGCAATAAGTGCATTATGCGTCTATCAGCTACTGCATCTTACGCCCGCACGGCAGATCCAGGTGACCGGGGACGAGCCGCCGAACAGCGGGCCAGCGCAGGGTGCCCGGCCTGGTCAGGAGGATGGGGCAGCGATGTCCAGTTGCCAGCTGGCTGCCGATGGCCCTGCCGCGCCGGGCCGGTGGCCGTGAGCAGCATCTGGCAGCGGGCCTCGCCGGATCAGCGGGCGGCGATCACGACCTCGCAGGTGAGCCCCCAGGCGCTGACCAGGGCGCGGTGCTCGACGTGCCAGCCGTCAAGAAACGGGGGGAGGCTGATGGGCCGGCAGCCCCGGCCGGCCCGGGCGCCCGGCGCCAGACTGCTGCCCACGCCCAGGAGATCAGCCTGGTGACGGGCGTCGGGCCGGGTGCCAGGCTGACTGCGCACAGCAGCCCACCCGGCCGCAGCAGCCGGCTGGCCTCAGCCACCGCCACCCAGGCATCCCCGGCGCTGAGCAGGTCGAACACGTAGACCGCCAGGAACCGGTCCCACCTGCCGTCAGCGACGGGAAGCCGCTTGCTCCCGTCCGCCCTGACCACCTGGGCGGTCGCCGAACCCGCGCAGGCGGGCCCCGCTCAGGCCTGCGATCGTGCCGCTGATGTCGGCCCCCAGATAGCGGCGTCCGCCGGCAGCTCACTTGCCAGGAGGGTCGCGGCCAGGCGGCCGGTGCCGCAGCCCAGCTCGAAAGCCGAGCGGGTCGCAGGGAAGGAGGCGTGGGCGAGGAGCTCGCCGATGGCCCTGTCCTCGTAGAAGTCCTGCAGGTCCTGGGCCCGTCCGAACCGGTCATAGAACCGCCTGGCCTGCCCTGGTGTCAGCGCCATGCCAGCTCGCCCCCTGCCCCCGTCACCTGCCGCATGCGCCGCGTCCCTGACCGCCGGAGTGGCGCCGACGGAGCCGGCCCCATGCGGCATAGTCAGAATGGCTCGCGCACGCTGCTGATGATGTGGCGGAGCGCGCGCCTGGCCGGATAGCGGCGCACAAGCTGATCGCGGGCCCATGCGGTGGCCGGATGGCGGACGAACATGACCCGCGCCAGGTGCCGCGAGTCAGCCTGATGGCGCTCGATGATCCGGCGGCACCGCTTCTCATACAGCTCCAGCGCCAGCGGCACGCTGACGGCATCGGCGCGGGACAGCTCATCGGCCAGGCCCGCAGCGCGCAATGCGCTGGACGCGCCAACGCCGGCGGTCGGGAGGAAACCAGCAGCTGAGTCACCGCACAGGGCGATCCGCCCGCTGACCCAGCGGGCGGATCGGATATCGGACATAGCCCAGGGGCGCGCGGCGTCAAGATCGCTGATAGCCGCGGCCACGGCGGGGACACGGGCCGCCAGGCCGGCCAGACGGCGCCGTAGCGACGCACGCTCTTTGCCCGCCGCCCGCGGCATCGGCCGGGCCGCCCGCCGCGCACATCATCCGGCCCGGCACCGGGTAGGCCCCGAAGAACCAGCCGCTGCCCCACCACTCACGCGCCGCGGCAGGGCCGAGCCGCAGGATGTCAGTCCACCGGGTCCACAGCACCCACCCCGTATCAAAGCCCGCCGCGGGGCCGAAGGCCAGATCCCTGGTCCGCGAGGCAATGCCGTCGCACCCGGCCACGGCGTCCTGGTGCTGGGCGAGCGAATCGATGGTAAGGCCCCGGCACAGATCAGCCGGCCGGCAGGCTTCCTCCAGCAGGCTCACAAGATCGCTGCGGGCGACCATGAGCAGCGGCCCCGCCTCGCCGGTGAGGACCGGCATGACCAGCGCCTGAAGCGACTGTCCCCAAACGCCCCGCCAGCTCGTAGTGCTGGACGGCTAGAGACCGCGCGGCCAGCAGTTCATAGCAGCCGAGCCCGTGTAGCACGCAACTGCCAAGCGGATACAAGCCGATCGCGTAACCGTCGTCGGCCGGGCGACGCCGCTCGACGATCACCGGCGGCCGACCCTGGCGGCACAGCAGTCCCGCCAGTGTCAGGCCAGCCACACCGGCGCCAACGATAAGAAGCCGCATCACCCCAGCGTGCCACCCAGGAGGGTGCAAGGGGCGCCGTGAAGGCGTATTGCTCACTCCCGCAGCCGTCATGTACTTACCAGACGGTGGGGTCGCAGCGGATACTACCGCGGGAACCGGCGTGCAGCGCGGCCCGGATCCGCCGCCGCGGCACTGTCCGCCCGGATCGCCGCGGGGAACGGCGGACCCGACATGGCGGGCGCGTCCCGCGTGCCCTCGCCGAGCTGTCGCGCTCCGGCATCGCGGTCACCGGCTTCGCGCTCGGCCAGCCCAGCCTGGATGAGGTGTTCCTCGCCCTGACCCGGTCACCCCGCCCAGGCCGGGAACACCCCTGCGGAGGCCGTGCGATGACCGCCCCGCCGCTACCAGCGAGACCCTGCACGCGGCAGTATCCCTGCGGCCCCGGTCGGCGCCGGCGGGCATGCTGTCGGCGTCGATCGCCTTCGGCTGGCGTGCGCTGCTGAAGATCGGGCACGGCCCGGGCAGCTCACCGACGTGATCGGGATCCCGGTGCTGTTCACCCTGATGTTCACCTACCTGTTCGGCGGCGCGCTCGCCGGGTCACCCCACGCCTGCCTGCAGTTCCTGCTGCCGACGGCCTCGCGCTGGCTGTGCTGTTCCTCACCGCCTACAGCGGGGTCACCCTTGACAGGGACCTGCCCGCCGGCACCTTCGACTGGTTCCGCTCGCTGCCGGTCCGGCGGGCCGCCTCGATCACCGGCGGGCTGCTCGCCTCGGCCATGGTCATCAGGCTGGGCCTGGCATCGGCTTTCATCCCCGCGGCGGCACGGCCGGGATGCTCATGACCGCCGGCTTCACCCTGCTGTTCCCGCTCACGTTCATCAGCAACATCTTCGTTCCCCCGCTGACCATGCCGCCGTGGCTGCGCGCCGCCGCCCGCCTCAACCCGGTCACCCGCCTCGTAACCGCCAGCCGCGGGCTGGTGTCCGGCACCGCCACGGCAGGCCAGGTCGGGTGGGTGCTCGCCGCAGCCGCGAACTGCATGGGGCCGAAGGAGGGGAACCATTCCAGGATGGGCTTGTTGGCGATCGGGTTGCCGAGCGGGTTCTGCAGGAAGGTGTCCATCAGCGAGCCCATGATGATCAGGAAGAAGCCTGGTCAGGGAGCTCAGCCCGGCGCTGATCAGGGTCAGGTGGCGGCCGTCCACAGCCAGGACCTGGCCGGTGGAAAACAGCCGGAAGCGCAGGATCTGGTGCCCGGTCAGCGCGGCCATCAGCAGGTACCAGGCCGGGACGAACATCACGAGCAGGAGCCCGGCGAGCCGGTTGCGGGTCTGGTTGCGCAGCGCGAACCGCCACGCGGTGCGGAACTGGGTGAACGCTGGCGCCGGGCGGGCAGCCGGGGGGTGGCGGGGGTGGCGGCAAGGTCAGTTGCTGGCATGGCCCTGATCGGCCTGCAACTGCCAGCCCTCATCCGGGCCCTGTCGCATGCCGGGGCGTGGCCGGCCGAAGCGCTCGCGATCGCAGGCACGCTGATCGCCACGCGGATCTTGTGGGTCTTCCCCCTGTCGGCCGTCCTGCAGCGGCGCGCAGGCACCCGGCGCCCGTCCTGGCCGGTGCCCGCCGTAGTGTCCTGGGCGGGCACCCGCGGGGTCGTGCCGCTGGCCGCCGGCCTGTCCATTCCGCTGACGACAGCCAGCGGGGCACCGCTGCCAGAGCGTGACCTCATCCTGGTGCTGGCCACCACGGTCATCGTGGTCTCGCTCATCGTGCAAGGGCTCACCCTGGAGCCGCTGGCCCGCTTTGCCGGGATCGCCCGGCGGCACGCCGCGCCACGAGGAAACCCTCGCCCGGCTGCGGCTGGCCGAGGCGGCCCTGGCCCGGCTCTACGAAGACGGCACCATCAGCGCAGCGACCCGCCAGCGGCTGCAGCGCGGCCTCGACCTGGAGGCCACCCGGCTCAGCGACGAGCAACACTGACGCCACCAGGACCTGCCGCCTTGCGCCGAGGACCCCGCCGTCACCCGCTCACCGGGAGGCGGACTGCGCCACTTCCAGATCGGGGCCCGGCGTGGCGTGGAACAGTTCCCGAACGCGCTCACCGCCTGCGAGCCCGACCGCGGTTCTGCCGTGCTGTGGTAGTTCCCCGTGTTCGGTCACTCATCCGGGTGCGGTGCCGGGGCCCCGCCCGGGAGGAGGAGGCTGCCGTAGATCAGCAGTGAGGCGATGAAGCCGGCCGCCATGGCGTATGACCACCAGTTGCTTTTGGTGATCGTGGTGAGGACGCCGGCGGCCAGGGTGGCGGTGATGGCGGCCGCACCCCAGATCGCCGGGCTGTGCCACGGGCCGCCCAGGTACGCTGCGGCCCTGACGGCCTGGGCCGCGCCGATGACCATGCCCGCAGAGACGGGCATGTGCGCGGGCAGGAAGACGGTGCTGGCGATGCGGGCGTCTCCCGTGGTCTGGGAGGGCTGGCCGTTGAGAGTGACGGCCATGCCCAGCAGGAACTGGACGGTCAGGCCCATGACCATGTGCCGGGCCAGGTGCCGCTGGCCGGCGCGGCCGGCCTGGCCCGGCCGGCCACGTTATTGCCCTCCTCGCCGGCCCGGGCCGCGCTCACCGCTTCCTCCCGTAGAGCCAGGCCGTGAGCGGGGCGAACACCGCTGCCAGGGCGGCTGCGGCGAGCAACACCCAGGCCACCTCTCCCGGCGCGGCCTGGCCTGCGATCAGGCCCCGCTCGGCGGTGACCAGGTGGCTGACCGGGTTGACGTGAACGAAGGCCTGCAGCCACCCGGGCATGGTCTGCGGGGAGACGAAGACGTTGCTGGCCAGGGTCAGCGGGAACAGCACCACGGTGCCGGCGCTCATCACCGCCTGCGGGGTGCGCAGGAGCAGGCCGAGGGCAGTCCAGGCCCAGGACAGGCTGAGCGCGAACACCAGCAAGAGCCCGAGCCCGGCGAGGACGCCGGGCGCGCCGCCGGCCGGGCGGAACCCGATGGCGATGCCGAGCACGATGACCAGCCCGCCGGCCAGCAGGTAGCGGGCGATGTCGCCCAGCAGGGCGCCGGCGATGGGAGCGGGGCGCCAGATGGGAAGGGCGCGGAACCGCTCGGATATCCCGTTCGTGACGTCGGTGTTCAGCCCCACCCCGGCGTACATGGTGACCAGCAGCACGGCCATCACCAGCGTGCCGGGCAAGATGAACTGAAGGTAGCGGCTGGTGGATCCGGCCAGCGCGCCACCGAAGAGGTAGGTAAACATCAGCGTGAACACGACCGGGATGGCGATCACGTCGAACAGCTGCTCGGGGACGTGCTTGATCTTGAGCAGGGCGCGCCAGCCGAAGGCGGCCGACGCTGCCCATGCACCAGGCGGCTCCGGCCTCGGCCCGGCCGGGGGGCCGGGGAGCGGCGTCTCTGCCCATGTGGCGGAAAGATCTGGGACGGTGGTGACCTCGGTCATGACGTTGCCTCCTTCGCGTTGCCGTGGCCGGCGCCAGGGTGGCCGGTGAGGGCGAGGAACACCTCGTCCAGGCTGGGCTGGCCGAGGGCGAACTCGCCGACGGCAATGCCGGAGCGGGCAAGCTCGGTGACCGCGGCCGCCGCGCGCTCGCTGCCCGGCTGTCCCGAGGGGCTTGCGGGGATCGTGGCGGTCAGCGCCGCCGGGTCGGTCCCGGCCTGGACGGGCACGCCGAGCAGCCGGGTGAGAACCGGCCCGGCGTCTGCTCGCTGCGCCGGGTCGGCCAGCCTGATCCGCAGGATTCCGCCGCCGGCCGAGGCCTTGAGCTGGCCGGGCGTGCCTTCGGCGATGACCGTGCCGTGGTCGATGACCGCGATCCGGCCGGCGAGCTGGTCGGCCTCCTCCAGGTACTGGGTGGTCAGCAGCACGGTCGCGCCGCCCGCCGCGAGCGAGCGGACGATCTGGTGCACCTGGGCGCGGCTGGCCGGGTCCAGGCCGGTGGTCGGCTCGTCCAGGAAGTACACCTCGGCGGCCACGATGAGGCTGGCCGCCAGGTCCAGGCGGCGGCGCATCCCCCCGGAGTAGGTCTTCACCTGCCGGGCCGCCGGCTTTCCCAGCCCGAACCCGGCGAGGAGCCCGGCGGCGCGGGCCCTGGCCGCCTTGCGGCCCAGCCCGGCCAGCCGGCCCAGCAGGATGAGGTTTTCCGCCCCGGTCAGGTCCTGGTCCACGGTGGCGGCCTGCCCGGCCAGCGCGATCCGGCGGCGCACCGCGGCGGACTGGGCCGCGACGTCAAAGCCCGCCACCCTGGCGGTGCCGCCGCCGGGGGCCAGCAAGGTGGCGAGGATCCGCACCGTGGTGGTTTTGCCCGCGCCGTTCGGGCCGAGCAGGCCGTACACGGTGCCCGGGGCGACTGCCAGGTCCACCCCGGCCAGCGCCGGGGTGGTGCCGAACCGTTTGACCAGCCCGGTGGCCTCGATCGCGAGGGCAGCGCCGCCCGGTGGCGCGTGATGCCGGGCGGCCGGTGCCGCGCTAGCGTCCGCGATGCTCATGGGGCTTCCCCTCCCTTCCGTTATCTCTTACACTATGGTCAAAGCTAGATTATTTCTTACAGGCTTGTCAAAACTAAGGAGCTCATCACGACTGGGTCAGCCGGGCCGCGAGTCAGGCGGAGGCGGCAGCGCTCCGACGCCAGGCAGAGCATCGCCGCGATCCTGCAGGCGGCGACCGGGGTGCTGAGCGCGCAGCCGGAGGCGAGCGTGGAGGACATCGCCCGGGCCGCCGGGGTCACCCGGCAGACTGTCTACGCCCACTTCCCCTCCCGGGAGGCTCTGCTCGATGCCGTCGTCGAGCGGGCTACCGCCGAAGTGACTGCGGCGTTCGAGGCCGCCGGGCTTGACGAGGCGCCGCCGGCCGTGGCGCTGACCCGGCTGCTGGACGCCGGCTGGCAGGCGGCGGCCCGCTACCCGTTCCTGTGGCACCTGCCAGCCGTCAGCCCGGACCAGGACGCCGGCCGGCACGGCCCGGTTCTCGGCCGGCTGCTGGAGATCATCCGGCGCGGGCAGGACAGCGGCGACTTCGACCGGACTTTGCCGCCTGGCTGGCTGCTGGCCGCCAGCCTGGCCCTCGGCCGCGCCGCCGAAGAACAGGTCAAAACCGGGCGGATGACCATCGACGAAGCCACCCGCGCCGTGCACCTCAGCTTCCTCCGCCTCCTCGGCGTGCACGATCCCCGGCCGCGGTGACCACGGCGGGCCTGGCGGGCCGGCCGGAGCGGTCGGGGATGACTTGTGCCTGATGCTGTGCTGGCTGCGGTTAACGAGTTCGTGCCAGGCGGGATGGCGGCGGCGGAGCCTGGCTCGGCGGCAGCGGCTCATGTAGCGGCGGCATCCGTGCTTTCCGCCGCATCAGGCCCGGGCGCGGGTGCGGGCGGGCTGGCGGGTGGTGTGCGGGCGAGGGCGGCGAAGACGATGGCAGCCAGCGGCAGGGCGGTCAGGGCCAGGAGGACCGGCCGGTAGGAGCCGGCCCAGCTGTGCCCGAGCGAGAGCAGCAGGGGCCCGAACGCGCTGCCGGTGACGGTGAGGGTGTGCACGACACCGCGGATCGCGCCGATGTGGGTCAGCCCGAAGCAGGCGGGGAAGGCGGTCGCCTCGATGATGCGGAAGCTGTTCCCGGCCACGCCGATGGCCATGCCGTAGCCGATGGCGCTCCAGCCGGGGCTGACGTATCCGGCCGCGGCCAGCGCCCCGGTCAGGATGGCCGGGGAGGCGATGATGAGCAACCGGTCGGGGACGCGGTCGGCGAGGTAGCCGGTCAGTAGGGTGGCGGCCAGGCCGGCTGCCATCTGCGGGATGAAGTTCGCGGCGGCCTGGGCTGGGGTGAGGCCCCGTTCGCCGAGCAGTGAGATCTGGTTGAAGGTCAGCCCGGTGCCCAGCAGGGCGACCACCGCGACCCCGCTGGCGATGACCCAGAACGTGGCGGTGCGCATGGCCTGGGCGCGGGTCCAGTCTTCCGGCGGGAGCGGGTGGCGGGGGCGGGCACGGCTGGGTGGCGGGCGGATGGCGGCCCGGGCTTGGGGTGGCGGGGCAGCCCGGCCAGGGCGAGCGGGATGACAGCGGCCCAGATGATGAGGCCTTCGGCCAGCCACACGGTCCGGAACCCGTGCCGGGCGACCTGGCTTTCCAGCACGACCGGGGCCAGGGCGATACCGGCGGTGCCGATGGCGGCGGTGATCCCCTGCGCCAGGCCGCGGCGCCGTTCGATGTAGACGGCGACAGCGGTGGTGGCGGTGAGGTTGAGCGCCCCCTGTCCCAGCATGCGTATGCCTGCGAAGCCGGCGGTGAGCCCGGCGATCCCGCTGACCGCCGACAGCCCGATCAGCACCGCGCCGAACCCCAGCGCGATCACCACCATGAGCCGGCGCGCGCCGAAACGGTCGATGCCCCGCCCGAACAGCGGCATGGTGGCGGCCCCGGCCAAGGTGCCGGCCAGGTAGGCGGCTGACACACTGGTGCGGGAGATGTGCAGGCCGTGCATCAGCGGATCCACGAACGCGGAGATGGCAGCGGTCTGGCCGGGGGCGGTCAGCGCGAGAACCAGCGAACTGGCGGTGACGACGCGTGGACCGTACCAGCGGCTGGCAGGCGACGGGCCGGGGACACAGGCGGTAACTGCGGTGGCCTCAGCGGGCACGCGGGAACGTCTCCATTCTTCTTACGTACACGGCGGTGCAGGCACGCCCCGGGCAAGCACCTTTCCAGCGTGCCTGCGGCTGGGGCCAAGGGGAATGGGATGGTGCCGGGGCTACTGTGTGCCGGCGAGGAGTGGTTCCAGGAGGATGCCGGGATGGTCACGCTGGACCGCCCGCAGCCGCCACTTGTCCTCAAACAGCGCGAGCGCCGCGCCGTCGAGGCGGCGGGTGAGAACCTCGGTGCCCCGCAGCCGCGCCAGGGCGGCGGCACCGTCGGCGTCGGTGCGCCGGGCCAGGCTGTAGGCAAGATGTTCCAGCTGGGCGGGAGCGGCGAATTCGTGCTGGAGCCGGTGCAGGGCCACGTCGAACTGCAGCGGGCCGACCGCCGCGAGCACCGGCGCCTGGTCGCCGCGCAGGTCGGAGGACAGGACCTGGATGGCGCCTTCGGTGTCGAGCTGGCTGATCCCCTTGCGGAACTGCTTGGCCTTGCTGGCGTCCCGGGAGCGCACCACCGCGAAGTGCTCGGGGGCGAAGGCCGGGATCGGCGGGAACTCCACCGCCGTGCCGTCATGCAGCGTGTCGCCGGGCCGCAGCGCCGCCGCGTTGACCAGGCCGACCACATCACCGGGGTAGGCGGTATCCAGGGTGACGCGGTCGGCACCGAACATGGCCTGGGCGTACTTGGTGGCGAACGGGCGCCCGGTCGCGGCGTGGGTGAGCACCATGCCCCGCTCGAACCGCCCGGCGCAGACCCGCACGAACGCGACCCGGTCGCGGTGTGCGGGGTTCATGCCGGACTGCACCTTGAACACCAGGCCCGCGAAACCGCCATCGACCGGATGACGCTGGCCTCCCACCGTGCAGCGGGGCGCGGGCGGCGGCGCCAGCTCGCACAGCGCATCCAGCAGCCGGGCCACCCCGAAGTTGGGCAGCGCCGCGCCGAAGAGCACCGGCGAGGACTCCCCGGCCAGGAACGAGGGCATGTCCACCTGCGCGCCGATCTCCGCCAGCAGCGCCAGCTCCTCCCCCGCCACCTGGTAGGCGGCACCGTCACGTGCGGCGGCCTCAGCGGGCGAGAGGGTCTGCTCGCCGGCCCGCCCCGCCCCGCCGGGCGCCCGGGTGAACACCGTGTACTCGCCGCTGGCCGCCTCAACCAGCCCCCGGAAGTCACCCGCGATGCCGACCGGCCAGTTGACCGGGGTGGGGCGCAGCCGGATCTGCTGCTCGATCTCATCGAGCAGTTCCAGCGGCTCGCGGCCGGGCCGGTCCCACTTGTTCACGAACGTGATCACCGGGATGCGCCGGGACCGGCACACGTCGAACAGCTTCAGCGTCTGCGGTTCCAGGCCCTTGGCTGAGTCCAGCAGCATGACCGCGCAGTCCACCGCTTCCAGCACCCGGTAGGTGTCCTCGGAGAAGTCAGCGTGGCCGGGGGTGTCCAGCAGGTTCAGCACCATGTCCCGGTAGGTGAACCGCAGCGCCGCGGAGGTGATCGAGATACCCCGGTCGCGTTCCATCGCCATCCAGTCCGAGGTGACCCCCCGACGGCCCGCCTTGCCATGCACCGCGCCAGCCTCGCTGATCGCCGCGGCGTGCAGTGCCAGCGCCTCGGTCAGCGTCGACTTCCCCGCGTCCGGGTGGCTGATCACCGCGAACGCCCGCCGGCGCGCCGCCTCCGCGAGCACCCCGCCGGCCTGCGTGCGTTCTTCCGTGCCAGCCGCCGTCATCTGCGGTTTTTCTCTCTCCCGCTCCCGCGCGTAGCCTCCTGCGCCCTGCGCAGCCGCGCGGCGAAGTCCTCGGCCGCCTCAAGCTGCTCCCGCAGCGCGGCGCAGCGCGCCCTGGCCGCCTGCTCATACATGGCCAGCCGGTCACGCAGCTCCGTGCGCTGTCCCGGTCCCGCCTCCGCCAGCCGGTCCAGGACCCCCAGCAGGTCAGCCATCTCCTCCAGCGAGAACTCCAGCGGCTTCATCCGCTTGACCAGCAGCAGCCGCTCCACATCCGCGCCGGTGTACAGCCGGAACCCGCCACGCGACCGCCCCGACGGCGTGACCAGCCCGACCTCGCCGTAATAACGGATCGTCCGCAGCGACAGCCCGGTCCGCTCCGCCACCTCACCGATCTGCATGCGCTCCCCAGCCACCATCCCGCCCACCTCCCGGGCATCAGCATCACTCTACCGTGACGTTAAAGTAGACTACCTGCGGCGCAGCCACCACGCACGGCCCCGCGGGTGGCGGCCTGTGCCGCCGTTCCGCCCGGCACATCAGCGGCACTCCGGCGATAAGCGAGGGAATGAGCGTCATGTCACGCGAGCTCGCCTGCCCCGCCTGCGGAGAGGCCCACGACCTCACCGGGCAGCGCAGGGACGAGGGCATCCACATCACCTGCGGCACCTGCGGCACCTGCGGCACCTGCGGCAGCTCATGGCGGCGTGACACCAGGCGGGCCTGCGCCACCTGCGGCGGCGATCAGCTTCATGAGCGCGCCCAGCCGCTCACCCAGTACTCCCGGGGCACCCAGCTGTCCATCACCGGCTGGCACCAGGTTCTGCTCTGCGCCAGCTGCGACGCCCTCATGCTCGGCCGTTCCAGCCAGGGCAAGCCCATCCCGCCCGGCTACCGGCCCGCCGGGACCACGCCCCGCGGCCCGGACGGTGACAGTGGCGGAGGCACGGAAATCCTGCCCCGCGTGACCGGTCACGGCAGCATTCGTTGACTCTACTCTTACGTGAGAGTAATGTGAGTCTGGGCACTGCGTCTCGTCCTTCCGCGCGCCGCTCCAGGCCGGTCCGTCCGGCCCAGCGCGTGCGTTACCGGCCCAGGTACCCCGGCTGGCTGGGCGGCCGGCTGCCGCAACCGCCCTCCCCGGCTGCGGCAGGACCGGCCTTGCGCCCGGGCAGTGACGCAAGAGACCCGCGCAGAAAAGAGGACGTGTGCTCCCGGTCACCCGCAGCGAAATTGCCCGCCACACGGCGGCTGCCTTCGACCATCCCCCGGTCACGCCCGGCGACCTGGTCGAGGCGGTGATCGCCAGCCGGGGGCGCCCCGAGATGATCGAGCTTCTCCAGCGGCTGCCCGAGGGCAAGGCGGGGATGCGTGGCGGGCGATCAGGCGCCCGTGACCAAGGCCGGTCGCATCGCGCAGGTCGGCGTCGTGATACCCGCAGATGAACTGCATCCGATCCTCCGGCCGGCTCTCGGCGGATGGCACGAGTTGCGCTCCGCCGCCGGCCCACGGCCAGGGGGCTGGGGTGGCAGGGAGTTATCTGCGTGTTACCGGTCCGGTGCTGCGCGGCCCGGCCGGGGTGCTGATCGCGGTGGCCTCCTTCGCTGCTGGGGGCGCGGTGGGCGGCCGCGCCGGGCTGGCCATAGCCAGCACGTACGTGACGGTCATCGGCGTGTACTGCCTGGTGAACTTCCTGCGCTGCCGGGAGACCCGCTGCGCTGTGACCGGGCCGGGGTTCCTGCTGACCGCGGCGCTCGGCTTTGCCGCGGCGCTGGTGCCCGGATCGGCTCTGTCCTGGTACCGGACGGGCACCGAAGCGATCGTTTACCTGGTGATCCTGGCCGTGGGCTACGGGCTGGAGCAGGCGGTCGCCACGCGCACCGGACGCCGGGTCCTGCGGTAGGAACGCCCGGTGCCCAAGATCGCAGACAAGGCGCGCACCGCGCGCCGGGACCAGATCATCGCCGCCGCCGCCGGATGCTTTGCCCGGGCCGGCTACCACGCCACCACGATGGCCGACATCGCCGAGACGGCTGGCGTGTCCAAGGGAACCCCCTACCTGTACTTCCCCGGAAAAGAAGCGCTGTTCATCGCGCTGTACGAGGAGTGGGACTGCGGCCTGGCCGCCCGGGTCGACGCGGCGGTTGGCGGGCTCGCCGAGCCCGCGCGCCGATCCCCGCGCACCGTCCTGGCGGCGGTGGCGGCGGCCATCGCCGCGCACGTCACCGACAACCCGCGGACCTGCCGGGTGCTCATGGAGGCCACCACGCTGGCCGCCTACGAGCCCGCCATCGCCGCCAAGGTCCAGGCCGCGAACGCCGCGAGCCTTGATCAGCTCACCGGCCTGTTCACGGCCGGCATCGCCGCCGGGCAGTGGCCCGCGGGTACCGACCCGGCGCTGCGGGCGCGGCTGTTCATCGCGGGGCTGTACGGGCTGATGTCCCAGTGGCACACCGCGCCCGGCTCGTTCTGCCTGGACGCCGCGATGGCCGCCGTGGCGGGCACCGGCGGGGCAGGCCCCGGCGAACAACGGCGCGATGCAGAGCAGAAGGGAGACGGCACATGAGCCAAGCCCAGGCCACACCTGGCGAACCGGCGGTCCGGGCCTCGGACGCCGAACGGGATCAGGCCGCTGAGATCCTCCGCGTGGCCTACGCCGAGGGCCGCCTGACCCGCGCTGAACTCGACGAGCGGACCGCCGCGGCCTACGCCGCGAAGACCCGCGCGGACCTGTCCGGCCTGACCAGCGACCTGCCCGGCGCGATGTCAGCACAGCAGGCACACCGCAGGCCTGTCATTCCGGACCTGCCCGTCGCGGTCCCGGCTCCCGCCGCAGGAACCGGCATGTATCTTGACCGGTGCCTCCTGCTGTGCCTGCTCATCGCGTTCCCGCCAGCTGGCGGGGTCTACTGGATCCTGGCCGCCCGCCGCCAGCCACCGTCGTTCCCGCGGGATGGGTCCTCGCTGCCTGACGCCGGGGCTGCGTCATGAGGCCGGACGAGGACGCCCCGGTCGCCGTGGCGCTGGGCGCCGCGCCCCGCGCGATCGCCGGGCGAGACGCCCGCGGCGTGGCCAGGGCTCGCCGCCCAGGCCGGCACCGGGCGCGTCCGTGGCAGGCACAGCCGTCGGCGATCCCGGGAAGATGATCACGGCCCGGCGGTGTCCGCGATCCGCGCCGGATGACGGTATCCGGCCCCGCGGATCCGCGGGCACCGTACCTGACCATGCCCCCGGGGCACTGCCGCTGGCCGGCCAGGTGCTCAGCCGCCACGTGACCACGCTGTCGTGCTGCGCCGCCTGGCCGGCGCGACGGAGGGATTCCTGAGATCCTGGACCAGGACACCGCCGTTGAGAGGGGGCGGCGCAACTTAGGCACCCTGCTGCAGGCCGCGCCGCGGCCCGGCGCGCCGACGGCGGCAGGCCCGGAGTAAGCAGTGAAAGCCGAACCGGCGATACGAGCAGCGCGCGTCAGCCACCCGGTCTTCGCCCGGATCTTCCCCCGGCTCAGCCAGACCATGGAAGGCGGCGGGATGGCCGCCCGCCGCACACCGCTGCTGGCCGGGCTGACCGGGCAAGTCATCGAGGTCGGCGCCGGCACCGGACCCAGCTTCGCCCACTATCCTCCCGCCGTCGAACGCGTGGTCGCGGTCGAACCGGAGCCCCGGCTGCGCCAGATCGCGGCGGCCGCCGCCTGCACCGCGCCCGTTGCCATCACGGTCACCGACGGCCTGGCCGGCGCGCTGCCCGCGCCGGACGCCAGCTTCGACGTCGCCGTGGTCACATTCGTGCTGTGCACGGTCCCCGACCAGGACGCGGCGCTGCGGGAGATCGGCCGCGTGCTCAAGCCCGGCGGCCTGCTGTGCTTCCTCGAACACGTCCGCGCCGACACCGCCCGGCTCGCGCGGATCCAGCGCGCCCTGGACGCCACGGGATGGCCCCACCTGATCGGCGGCTGCCACCTCAGCCGCGACACCGCTACGACCATCGAGCGGGCCGGCTTCAGCATCACCCGGCTCGACCATTTCCTGTTCCCCGAGGCCCGTACCCCGGTCTCCTTCCACATCACCGGCCAGGCACGCAAACGATAGGGCACGCACTGGCTTGCCTCCAGCATGCGGCCTGCTATGACGCCTATGCGCGGCGGGCAGTGGGTCTGTGACGACCGGCCGCTGGCGGGCGGCTGTGGCAACTGGGGCGACTGACGCCAGCCTGCCGGCCGGCCTGGCTTGTAGTGGCGGCACGCGGTGACGACGGGTTATGGTGACGGCAGGCGCGGGAGGGCGCCCCCGGGTCCGCGGGCAGGACCGAGTCCACCTCTGTTTTCCTGGCACTGCAAGTGACGATCTCCTTCGCGCCTGGCACGCGGACCGCAGGCCGGCAAGGAGACGTCATGACCAACCTTCCCGCGCGACCCGACATCGACCAGCTCCGGCACCAGGCCCGGGACCTGCTGCGCGCTGCCCGCTCCGGTGACCCGGCAGCCGCAGCCCGTATCGCCGCGGTAGCTGACTCGATGACCCTGGCCGCCGCGCAGCTCGCCCTGGCCCGCGAGCACGGATTCGCGAGCTGGCCCCGGCTCAAAGCCGAAGTGGACGCCCGCAGCAGCGACCTCGCCGAGCAGGTGGATGCATTCCTGGAAGCCAGCATGCGGGACTGGACCGGGCGGGCCGCCCGGATACTCGCCGCGACCCCGCAGATCGCCGGCTACGACTTCCGCACCGCGGTCGTCCTCGGCGACGCCGGCCGGGTGCGGCAGATGCTCGAACATGACCAGGGACGGGCGACCCGCCCTGATCCGCGGTGGGGCTGGACGCCGCTGCACGCGGTCTGCGGCTCGCGCTGGCACCGCCTGGACCCGGCCCGGGCGGACGGGCTGCTGGCCGTGGCCGGGCTGCTGCTGGACGCCGGCGCTGACCCCGCGGCCAGGACAGCCGGACAGCAGGGTGGCTGGACGCCGCTGCGCTGCGCGGTCGCCGGCACAGCCAACCCGGCCATCGCCCGGCTGCTGCTGGAACGCGGCGCCACCCCCGACGACCACGACCTGTACCTGGCCTGCTTCGCCGCCGACGACCACCACCAGAGCCTGCGGCTGCTGCTCGACCACGCGCACAACGTCAGCGAGAGCACCGCGCTGGCC
This sequence comes from Streptosporangiaceae bacterium, assembly GCA_035532275.1. Lineage (GTDB taxonomy): Bacteria > Actinomycetota > Actinomycetes > Streptosporangiales > Streptosporangiaceae > UBA9676. Next base: position 20,989 of record DATKRG010000007.1, read on the forward strand.
GCCCCGATCAGCACCGGCGACACCGACGGCGTCCGGCTGCTGCTGCAAGCGGGGGCCGACCCTAGCCGGCCGCTGCCCGGTGATCTTTTCGGCGAGCGAGTACCCGCCGAGCCGCCCATCCCCCCGGTCGCTGCCGCGGCGCAGTCCGGGTGCCCGGCCGAACTGTTCGGGCTGCTCCTGGACGCCGGCGGCGACCCTGACGCCCCCGCCCAGGACGGGCACTCCCCGTACCGGATAGCCATCCGGCAGGGCAAGACCGACATCGCAGACCTGCTGGCACAGCACGGCGCCCGCGATGACACCACCGACGCCGACCGCTTCCTGCTCGCCTGCCGGCAGGGCAACCAGGCCGACGCCGAACGGCTGCTCCGGGCCACGCCAGGCCTGCCCGGCCTGCTCGGCGGCGACGGCGACTTCGCGCTGGTCGACGCCGCCGGCCATGGCCAGGCCGGGGCGGTGCGGCTCATGCTCGATGCCGGTTTCCCGCTGGACGCGCGCGGCCAGGACGGCGCCACCCCGCTGCACGCCGCCGCCGGCTCCGGCAGCGCAGAAGTCGTCCGGCTGCTGCTCGACCGCGGCGCCGGCGCCGAGGCACGCGACACCACCTGGGACAGCACCCCGCTGATCTGGGCCCAGGTCGGCAGCGGCCTCCCCCAGGCAGACAACCCCGCCCCCGACTGGACTGCCACCATCCGCGCCCTCATCGAGGCCGGCGCCTCCACCGCGGACATCACCTTGTCGCCCGACGACCCTAAACCGCCCAGCCCGGAGGTCGCGCAACTCCTGCGCAGCTACGGAATCGGCGCTGGCCCAGCGGCGCAGCCACGGCTGACCTGAGACGCGGCCGGAGCGAACTGGCGGGCCGCGGGCGGGGGTGCGGTGCCTCGCCGCAGTCGCCTTCAGGTCCATGCGAGGTACATGTGCGCCACGAAGCGCAGTTTTCGTATGCCCCGCTGAGCGGGGAGAGATTGGAGGCATATCTCTAGATCCGATGGCTAACCCTGTCTTTTCACTGGGGGGTGGGGGCGGAGGGGCGCGCCTAACGTTAAAAGTGCTCCTGAACTGGGACGATAAGGGGTGTTGAGGTCCTTATTGAGCCCAGATCGAGGAGCACTTTCTGCATGCAGGTTACCGGGTGGTCGAGGGGCCTGGAAGTATCCGGCGGCGGTCAGGGTGTCGTGTCGCATGCCGGGCTGGCGCTGCTGCGGCACCTGGCCGATAGGACGGGGCTGTCCGGCGGGTTGTCGCGGGCGCTGGCCTCGCCGCGGCTGCTGGTGCATGACCGGGGCCGGGTGCTGGCGGACCTGGCGTGCGCGATCGCCGACGGCGCCCGGGTGATCTCGGACTTCCGGGTGATGCGAGATCAGGCGGAGCTATTCGGGCTGGTGGCGTCGGTGCCTACCGCGTGGCGGACGCTGAAGGAGATCGCGCGCGCCGGTACCCGCGCGGAGGTGCGGATCACGCAGGCGGTGAATGCGGCACGGCGGCATGCGTGGGCGCAGGCCGCGGCCCGGCACGGCGCTTTGCCCGGGGTGCGGCTGGCGGACAGGACGCTGGACGGGGTGACGTGCATCCGGCTGGATGCCACCGTGACGTTCGCGCACTCGGACAAGGAGCTCGCGGAGGCGAACTTCAAGGGGTTCGGGCATCACCCGCTGCTGGCGGTGTGCGATAACACCGGCGGGGAGCCGCTGGCCTGGATGCTGCGGCCCGGCTCCGCGGGCTCGAACACCGCCGCTGACCATACCGCGATCGTGGATGCGGCGATCGCGGCGCTGCCGCCGGCCTTCCGGCGGAAGCTGATGATCACCTGCGTAATCCGGGGTCGCCGGCGGGCGTCAGCGACGGCCGGTGACGGCCCCACTTTGTCCGTTCCTCCCTCTGTCGCGGACGGGTTATCTCGGGGACCGTCCGCGACGCAGACAGCCGACGGCGGCGCTGATCTGGCTGCGATCTCTCGTCGTTGCCGCTTTTGCCCTTCCCGTCACGGACGCGTCCGCTACCGCGCGACCTGGGCAATGTCCAATTTCTTCGATTTGAACCCCGGATAACGCAGGACGGGGCCGGGGCCAGCCACGACCTGGTCAAGCACCTGGACAAGCTGGCCGCCCGCCACGGCTATGAGCTGACCTACTCCGTCGGCTGGGCGCTCGGCGAGCGGGAGAAGACCGTGCTGCGGCTGGTCCCCGGGGACGCGTGGCAGGCCGCGATCGACGCCCGCGGGGAGGTCCGCGAGCGCCGCGCTGATGACGCCTGCGCGAACCCGTCCTGCGCGCACCGGGACTGCTGGATCGAGGAAGCGCACGTCACCGAGCTGACCGGGCTGCTGCGCGAAGGCCCGGCCGGGGACCGGCTGCGCGCCTGGCCCGCCACGATGCGCGTCTTCGCCCGCCGCGAGCGGCCGCATCCCGGCGCGCAGCTGACCTTGTTCGAGGCCGGAGACGGCTGGCGCTACAGCCTGTGGGCAACGAACCGGCCCGCCGCCACCAGGGGCTGGCTGGGGCAGGCGGCCTACATCGACGCCGCCCACCGGGTGCAGGCCCGGGTGGAGGACGCCATCCGCACCGGCAAGGACACCGGGCTGGGTCACTTCCCCTCCTATGACTACAAGGTCAACGCGGCCTGGCTGACCGCCTCGATGATCGCCTGCACCCTGCTGGCCTGGCTGAAACTGCTGGCCCTGGACGGCGACCTCGCCAGGGCAGAGCCGAAGACCTTGCGTCCTGTTAACCGAACTAGCGGAGTGGGCTCCCTGGTTCGAGGGATGGGCCGCCTGCGACGGTTCTAGCGTCCAGGGTCATGATCGAAGATGGTGTGCCGCTGGGCCTGGTGGTGCCGCTGGCAGGCGCGGTAGTGGCGACCGGGGATCCGTTCGAGCCGTACCGGCTGGTGGATCCGGAGGGTGCGCCGGTCTTGCCGGTGGCGGTGTTCCTTGCCGATTTGCAGGCGTGCGGGCGGTCCGCGCTGACGCAGCGGTCGTACTCGATGGCGCTGCTGCGGTGGTTCCGGTTTCTGTGGGCCGCCGGGGTGCCGTGGGATCAGGCGACGCGGGTGGAGGCACGAGATTTCGTCCGGTGGGTGCAGGTCGCCGGCAAGCCAGCCCGCCGGCACTGGCGCAGTGGTGATGACGCGGCCGGGGCTCGTCCTGGCATCCCGGTGCCGAACCCGGTGACAGGGAAGCCGCCGCCCGGGGGCCGGACGTCTTGACGGTCACGTACTGGGCCACGCTGGTGGCGATCGCCCGGATGATCGCCTTGCTGGTGAGATCGACAGTCTCGCCGAACGCCCGATCCCGTAGGAACTCGCGCACTTTGGGAACAAGTGCAGCGAACTGCGATGGGAGCTTGACGTCCTGGGCGATGCGCTTGGCGTAGTAGGAGATGACCTCCTCAGCTGTCTGCGGCTCGGGGATGGTGTAGTCGCGCTCGACGAGCTTCTGCAGCGTGATGATGTCTATGCCTTCGTAGTGAAACTGCTGTGCGGCCGCGTCGCCTTTCCTCTTCGGGAGTCGCGGGCACGTCAGCTTCGAGACATCGATCCCCGCGATCTCCTCGGCGAGCGTCTTCTTCCTGGCCAGGATCGGGCTGAGGACCGGGACCGTGATGTCATGGTCGAGCTTGTTCTCGTCTGGAGCGATGGTCGTGATGACCACCGGCTCCTTGGTGTCGAAGGTGTCGAGGATGATGTCCTCGTCCTTCTCCAGCTGCTTGAGGAACGCGGGGTTGCCGATCACGTCTACCCGCTCGACGTACGACGAGCTGTCGCCGAACATCAGGCGCAGCCCTCGCCCGATCGTCTGCTCGGGGAGGATGTTGGCCTTCGCCGTATATGGGCGAAGGCCAACGATGACCGTCACGTTCTGGACGTCCCACCCCTCGCGCAGCATGAGCACGCTCACGATGGCGTTAACAGTGCTCTCGCCCTCGTCCACCCGGCGGACGACCTCGCGGGCGGCGTCAAGGTCCTTCTTCGACACGTCGCCACTGCGGTCCGTGTGGATCACCAGAAGCTGGGCGGCCCAGTCGTCAGTTGCGCCGAACTCCGCGGGGTACTTCACCCGCAGGTAGTCGCCGACATCGTCAGCTTCGGCGGTGGTGTTCAGCATGACGAAGAGGACCGGTTTCTTGCCGAGCGGCTTGAGCTGGCCGCGGTACTCTCGCCAGCGCTCGACACCAGCGGTGAGGTACCCCTGGTACTTGACACTTGCTACGTCAGACCGGGCTTCGTCGAGCCCAGCGGTGACCGCGATCGCTGTGGCCGGCGTGATTGTCATCTGGATCTGGCACGTGATCGCCAGCCGGAGGCGGGCGGCGGCGGATGCACGCAGGCAACTGGAGCTGTACGTGCTGAGCCGCCTGGGCAAGATCGACGCCATGGAGGGCAAGGAGTTCGAGCGATACGTCGCGGAGCTGTTGCGCCTGGACGGGCACCAGGACGTCCGGGTCGTGGGCGGTAAGAATGACGGTGGCGTTGACATCATCTCAACAGACCCATCCGGCCGCCTGATGACCTGCCAGTGCAAGCGGCAGAAGGACCGGGTACCTGTCAAGGTGGTCCGCGAACTGAACGGCAGTCTCGCGCACGAGCACCGCAGCCGGTATGGCGTCGTGGTCACCAGCGCGGGGATGACGAGGGAAGCTCAGGCTCTGGCCAGGGATACCGGGATCACCGTGATCGAACGGACCGCGCTCGCGGACTGGATGGGCCGGATCCGGAACCTGATCGAGCAGCAGGGGAATGCACCGCCCGCGGAGGGTCCTCCCGCCCGGCGCCCACCAGCAAGGCCGCCGCCACCCTCGGCTGGGCAGCCGTCCTGCTGATCTCGCTGAGCTACACCGGCGGGAGGCTCGGTCCGTGATAGCCCACTCCGGCCCTGACGTGCTCGTCCCGGCTCTGACCAGCGTATCCACCATGGTGACCATCACCCGCCGTCAATGGCCAGGCTTGTGGTGGCCGCCAACACCGCGACGCCGCGCCGTCCGCGGCATGCCGGCACCATGCGGCATGCTGACGACCGGAGAACCGAGTCGCGTAATTCCGCGGAACTCATGACAGCGTTGCGCCCGTCGGCCTGCGTACACTAGTGCGATTCGATACGAGGGGGCTGCTGGCGTGGGTACCGGGAACTCTGCGGAGTACGTCCTGGGCGGTTCCGATGCGGAACGCGCCCGGCTTCGCGCGCAGGCCGACGAGCACGAGGCGTCCGCCAGGTCGCTGCTCAAGGCCGTCGGCATTCGGCAAGGATCAAGGGTGCTCGACGTGGGCTGCGGTCCGATCGGGATTCTCGCGTTGCTAGCGGACGCCGTGGGGCCGACAGGCGAGGTCGTGGGACTCGAGCGTGAGCGCAGGTTCGTCGAGATGGCCAGAGCCGAGGTAGCGCGCCTTGGCCTCGAGAACGTGACCGTTGTCGAAGGCGATGCTCTCTCCAGCGGCCTCGATCGCGGGTCGTTCGACTTCGTGCATGAACGCCTGGTCATGGTCAACGTCCCAGAGCGCCGCGAACTGCTGGCGGAGATGGTGTCACTCGCTGCTCCGGGCGGCGGCATCGCGCTCGAAGACATAGACAATGTCTCATGGATCTGTGAGCCCGCACACGAGTCGTGGACTGCGTTGCTCGGCGCGTTCCATGATGTGTTCCGCGCCGGTGGCGGCGACCCGTTCGTTGGGCGGCGCCTCCCGGCTCTGCTGCGCGAGGCGGGGCTTGCTGACATGCAGGTACGCGTGCAGGCGGCTCTGCCAGAGCCCGGGCAGTATCGCCGGACGCACCTTCTCGCGCTCATCGACTCGGTCCGTGACAAGGTGGTCGCGTCAGGGGTGATGGACGAGGCCGAGCTAGCCCACCACCGGGCTGCGCTGTCCGACCATCTCGCTGCCCCGACAACCCTTGTCATCGACAAGCTTCTCGTTCAGTGCTGGGGGCACAAGCCCGCCTGATTGCAGACACGGATGGCCATCTCGTTGGCGTGCAGCTTGGCCATGGCCGTCTCGCGCATGGCAGGGAACCCGCCAGCCCGCCGGATCGGCCGGACGGCTACCTCCGGTGGCTGCGCGCTGCCGGGTTAGCCGGTGTGCAGGCTCCGGACGCAGACGGCTTGCGGTCCGATCGTCATGGTGAGAGCGAGCCCGCCGGCTGTGAGGCTGAGGTCGTAGTGCCCCGGCATGCGCCAGGTCAGCCGCGCGGCACCGAGCTGCCGGCCGGCCAGCTGGCCGAGTGCGCGATTGACATCGGCGACATCCTCGGCCATGGCGCGGCCACGTGGCGTCCGGCGCAGGACCCCGGAGAGCAGGCGCTCGGATTCGGCCCGGCCGATCTGGCGGGCTTTGCCCGTCTCCAGTGCCAGCGCGCAGACCCGCTCCAGCGTCTCGATCTGCCCAGCCGGCACGGCACCCGTCTGCGCCGCGGTGACGAGCGCCTGGTAGGGCTCGTCCCGCCCCGGCGGCAGCGCCGCCGCGAAAGCCGCGGCGGCGTCGCTGATAGCCGTTACCTCATCGGGGGACAAGGCCAGGGCCGTGTCAGCGGCGGCAGGGCTCACGGCCGGCCCGCGCGAGCGTTGCGCGCCTCGGTGAAGATGGCCTGGACCTCATGCTCGAAGCTGCCTGTCTCGATCGTGCAGTGGATGCCGCACTCCTTGGGCGCGTTCCGCTCCCACCACCAGCGCCCGGCGCGGTCGTTCTCCCCGGCCTGGATGGGGCGCGTGCACGGCGCGCAGCCGATACTGGTGTATCCCTGCGCGTACAGGGGGTGGGCCGGCACGTCGTGGTCGCGGATGTAGTCCCAGACCTCTTCGTGGGTCCAGTCAGCCAAGGCGTTGACCTTGACGATGCCGCCGTGGTCGTGGTCGAGTTCCACCTTCTTGATGGCCGCACGCGATGCCCACTGATCGCGGCGCAGCCCGGTGAACCAGCCGTCGAGGTCGCGCAGGGCGCGGGTCAGCGGCTGGACCTTGCGTATCTGGCAGCACAGCATCCGCTGCCGGACGCTGTGACGGAAGAGGTCGGTGCCCTGCTGGCGCACCATCGCCTGGAGTTCCGCGCTGTCAGGGAACAGCACCTCCCACTGGGTGCGCGGGTAGCGCTGCCGGACCTCGTCGATGAACGAGTACGCCTCTTGCGGCAGCCGCCCGGTGTCCACGGTGATGACCCGGATGTCCGGCCGTGTCCGGGCAGCCATGTCGAGCACCACCATGCCGTCGGCCTGTAGCGCGGTGACGATCGCGAGCCGGCCGCCGAGGGCGTCCACCGCCCACTCGATGACGTCCTCTGGTTCCTGGTCGTCGAGATCAACGGCGATCTCGCCGATCTCCAGGTCGTCGAAGACAACCCGGGCATCGCTCACCGCGGCCGGTGTTTCCAGCGGGGTCATTTCGGTTGCTTCCTCTCGTTGGGCCTGCCGGCATCCCGGGGTGGGCTCGTGTCATCCACCAGACATGGCCATGACGATGGTGATATCCGTGCCTGGAGTGACTGGTGTTGACAATCCACCCAGATTGCGGATGTCGTCGTCACCGACCGTGATGAGAAAGGCCTCGGCGACCTGCCCGCCCGGGAACACCATGGCGGCGAACGCGGAGTGGGTTCCGGCAACCGCGGCCAGTGCCTCTCCCACGGTTGAGGCGCTGACCTTGATCTCGTCGGCGCCACCGACCAGGCTGAGCAGCGGTCCGGGCAGGTGCAGCACGGCATCGGCCTGCGCTGAGTCGTCCGCACCACCCGCCGCCTTCGAGGAGGTGGCCAGCGCGAGCAGTTGCTCGTCGCTGAGGGCGGCGCAGAAGTCCCCGAACGTGTACCCCGACGCCTGGCCACCGTCGGCCCGGGCGGTGAGCCAGCCGCCGACCAGGCGTTCGAGGACGCAGTCGACCTCGTCTGCCGGCACGCGGCGCAGCAGCCGCCGGCCGATGGCCGAGCGCTTGCCGAGGCCGCCGCCCACCGTCAGGTCATAGGCTTCGATTCTCTCCTGCGCGCCGGCAACCGTGGCGGTGGTGCCCTGCAGGCCGATCTCACCGACCCAGTGCTGCGCGCAGGTGTGCGGGCAGCCGTCCAGGTGGATGGCCAGGTCGCCGATCTGTTCGGCCCCGAAGCGGGTGGTCAGCCGTCCGAGGATGTCATGAAGCTTGCCCTTGGTCTCGGCCACCGAGTAGTTGCAGAACCTGTGGCTCGTGCAGGCGATCGACCGCGCGTACGCGCGCCCCTTGTCAGCCGGCAGCCCAAGCTCGGCCAGCCGGGCCTTCACCTCACCGGCTCGCCGTGTCGGCACGTTGCCGAGGATGATGTTCTGCTGCCGGGTGAACCGCGCGTCAGCGCCGAGGTCCCCGAGCAGATCGCCGATCTCCTCAAGCAGGCTGCCGCTGACCCGCCCGGCGGGACCGGCACCCCGATGCAGGACAGGCCCGGCTGCCGCTGGGCGTGGACCCCCATGTGGTCGGCGTCGGCGGTGGGCTCCGGCGCCACTCCGTCCTGGAGCCGGCGGCCGAGTTGCTCTTCGAGCCTGGCGCGCACGCCTTCGGGACCGTAGTCATCCATCATGAACTTGATCCGGGCTTTCGCCCGCGACACCCGGTACCGCAGGTCGCGCTGCCAGGCGTTGGTCACCGCCTGCAGGACCTCCACAGCGTCCCCAAGGGGGACGAAGACGCCGACGTCCCGGGAGATCCTCGGGGTGTTCGCCATCGGGCGCGGTGCGGGCGGTGGGAGTTGCAGAAGTCCTCGTATTCGCGCAGCACCATCATCAGGTGGCGCTGGTTCCATATCAGGGTCCGGTCCAGCAGCTCACGTCGGCAGCCGCCAATCCACCGCTCCATGACCGGATTCATTCGCGGTGCCTGAACGGCGGAGCGGATGACGCGGATCCCGGCCGCCTGGAACACGGTATCGAACGCCTGCGTGAAGCTGGCGTCCCGGTCATGCAGGACGAACTTCGCTCGTGCCCCGGCATCCTCCAGGTCCATGAGCAGGTTCCGGGCCTGCTGGACGACCCAGGACTGGACCGGATGCTCCGTGGCGCCCAGGACCCGGACACGCCGGCTGCCGTGCTCGATCACCGCAAGCACGTACATTACGGCGCACCGGCGGACGACCCGAGCGGCCGCGGCGCGACAGCGGCGGCGGACGATGTCGCGATGCCACCGCAAGATCGTGGCGGGAGTGACGATCAGCCGCATCGCTGCCAGCCGGCCGGCTGGCAGCATCCCGGCGAGCAGGGCCAGCCACGCCCGGCCCGGCCACGTCAACCTCGAATGAACGCGAGGCCGCTCGCGCAGGGTGACAGCGAGCTGATGGCGCAACATCAGGATCTCGGCGTCCTTCCACACGCCTCCCGCCGGGACAAGCCCAGCACCGACACGGGTGACAATGAGGAAGATCAGATTCAAGCCCACAAGCCGAAAATCATCGCACGGCCACCCGCGTGCAAATCCGCCACCAACCGCCACGCGCGGGCACTGACCCTATGGTCTCCTCGGCGCATACGCCCAGGTGGCATGCGTTTTCGGCACCCACAGGCAGGGAACGGTCAAATCGTGCCGGGCAGATCTGATGGCCGCCGCCGGGCAGTTTTCATGTCCGCCAGCGGGCAGCTATCTGGCCGTCTCTGGGCAGTTTCTCGTGGCCGTCGTCACTGCATGCCGCGATGGTCCCCTCCGTCAAAGCCGGCCCCAAGCCCGGTGATGCGTTAGTTAGAGAGAGTCGGCCGCCCGCGCCGGATCGGACTGCGGAGGCCCGGCTGGCTCCCAGTCGTCATCCGACCGCGAGTACGGGTACCACAGGAGGTCACGGCCGAGCCGGAGCTGTGCACGGCCCGCGGTGATCCGGTTGCGCGCGATCCTGGCCGTCGTCCCCGACGCGTCGCGCAGCGCCACCCGCGCCGCCTTCAGCAGATCCTCAGCGTCCGCCGTGCCCACCGCGTGGGTGTCGGGGTCCCACTCGGCATGCAGCAGCTCAAGTCCCCCTGGCCCGCCGTGGCGCCAGGCCAGCCCGCGGCGGGCCAGCTCGTGCCCCTCGACCCCGGAGCGCTCGACCAGCCCGGAGAAGGCCGGCGTGCCTAGCGCCCGTTCCGCGCGGCGGGCCAGGTCGGCATCGGCGTCGAGGCTCATCCCGGCATCGGCGTTGAGGCCGACAGCAAGTTCCCAGGCCCGCTGTGCCGCGTCGGACGCCAGCGCAAGCAGGTCGTCGCGAAGCCCGGAACGCCACGGTGGGGGGTCGACAGGCAGCGCCGCCGGATGGCCTGGCCGCTTGGGCGGTAGTGGCGGCACCGGGATCGGCCCGGAGGGCGGTGCCGCTGCCAGAACGGTGCGGGCATCCACCCCCCTATCGCGGGCAGCCTCGTCCGCCTTTGCGCCGTCCGCAGGGGCGCCGCCGGTCTCTGCGCCGCCGGCCTGCCTGCTGGCCGCCGCTTCGGATCCGGGCGCCGTCGCCTGGAGGAGATCCACGCCGCGGCGCCGCAGCCGCAGGCCAGCAAGCACCTCCCCCCGGGTCCGGCCCCGCAGCAGCAGAACCAGGAACGGGTCCGCGTCCAGGGCGTCGGCCACCAGGTAGCAGACCGCCGCAGCGTGCTTGCACGGGTCAGCGTCGTCCGGGCAGCTACAGCGCGGCCCGATCTCACCAGCCCCAGGCAGCAGGTCAAGGCCGACGGCGGCCACGTCATCGGCGATATCAGGCGGCAGGTCCCCATCGAGCATCGCTGCGGCCCGGCCGAGCTGGGCAGAGATGGAGTCGAGCACCCGGCCCCACTCGTCGTCGGCGAACCGCCGTACCCGGATCCGGATGTCGTAAGGCTGCCTCTTGCGTCCCTGAACCTGGGCCCGCGCCTCGCCCGGCCCCAGGGCCAGCTCCCCGACGGCCCCGGTCCGGGCATAGTCCTTGCCGCGGGGCAACCGGTTCGGGTCAAGCTGGGCCCGCTGCTCCAGCGCGTCTACCCAGGCTCGCCCCCACCAGGTGTGCCCGGAGCCAGGCTCGGGCGTGCCGCGTGCCCCGCTCATCTCGCGGCCCGAAGCGACACAAGCTCGGTGAGCTCGTCATTGGACAGCTCGGCGATCCATCCCTCACCGGAGCCAATGACAGCGTCCGCAAGCTCGCGTTTCTTCTCCAGCAGGGAGGCTATCTTGTCCTCCAGAGTTCCCTCCGCGATCAGCCGGTGGACCTGCACCGGCCGGTCCTGGCCGATTCGGTAAGCCCGGTCGGTGGCCTGGTCTTCCACCGCCGGGTTCCACCAGCGGTCGTAGTGCAGCACGTGGGTGGCCCGGGTGAGGGTGAGGCCGGTTCCGCCGGCCTTCAGTGAGAGCAGGAACACGGGCACCCGCCCGGCCTGGAATTCATCCACCATCTCCTCCCTGCGCCGCACCGGAATCCCGCCATGCAGGAACAGCGAGCCGATACCCCGGCCGTCCAGGTGCTCCTGCAGCAGCGTCGCCATCTGGGTGTACTGGGTGAACACCAGCATGGACTCGCCGCCGGCCAGGATCACGTCCAGCAGCTCGTCGAAGGCGGCGAGCTTGCCGGACCGGCCCGCCAGCGGCCCGGGCTGCTTGAGATAATGCGCCGGGTGGTTGCAGATCTGCTTCAGCGAGGTCAGCAGCTTGAAAACCAGCCCGGCCCGCTCGATGCCCTGCTTCGTGGCGATCGCCTCCATGGTCTCGCGGACCACGGCCTCGTACAGGGTGACCTGCTCGGCGGACAGCGGCACGATCCGGTCCGTCTCGGTCTTGGGCGGCAGTTCCGGGGCGATGCCCGGGTCAGACTTCTTGCGCCGCAGCAGGAACGGCCGGACCAGCGTCGCGAACCTGGCGGTCGTCTCGGCGTCCCGGTGCCGCTCGACCGGGACCGCCACCCGGCGGGTGAATGTCTCCAGGTGACCGAGCAGGCCCGGCGTCGTCCAGTCGAGTATTGACCACAGCTCCGACAGCCGGTTCTCGACCGGCGTGCCGGTCAGCGCGATCCGGGCCTGGGCGGGCAGCACCCGAAGCTCCCTGGCGGTGCGCGAGAACGGGTTCTTCGCATGCTGGGCCTCGTCGGCGACCACGAGGCCCCAGCCCAAGCCCGCGAGTTCCGCCGAGTCCCGCAGCACCACGCCGTAGGTGACCAGCACGATCTCGTCGCGGGCCACGCCGCGCAGGTGCCGTCCGCCGCCGTGGTAGCGGCGCACCGGGATCCCCGGGGCGAACCTGAGCACCTCCCGCTCCCACGTGCCGAGCAGCGACGCCGGGCACACCACCAGCGTCGGCCCCGCATCCGCCGCCCGCCGGTGCAGATGAAGGGCGATCACCTGGATCGTCTTGCCGAGCCCCATATCGTCGGCGAGGCAGCCGCCGAATCCGATGTCGCACATGGCGGCCAGCCACGCCACCCCCCGCTGCTGGTACGGCCGCAGCGTCGCCACCAGGCCAGGGGGCGGGCCCAGTTGCGCAGGGGACGCGGCGATGCTGGCAACGCGCTCAGCGAGATCAGCGATCGGCCCCTCGGCGACGATCGTGACCGCCTCGCCGTCGATCTCGGCCGAACCCGACAGCACCGCGCCGAGCGCCTCGATCGCGCGCATCGTCGTTCGCGGCGGGCGGCGCAACTTCGCCAGCAGGACCGGATCCAGCGTTACCCAGCGGCCCCGCAACCTGATCAGCGGGCGCTTCGCCTCAGCCAGCTCGGTGATCTCGTCGGGGTCGAGCAGCTCCCCGTCCAGGGTGAGCTGCCATCGGAACGACAGCAGCGCGTCCAGGCCGAGCCCCGCCTCGGTCAGCTTCTCGGGGGCCGGCGTGACGGCCGCCTGCAGCTTCAGCCCGTCGCCGAGCAGGCTGGACGGCCACAGCACCTCGATGCCCGCGCCCGCGAGCTCCTCGGCTGTCGGCCCGAGCAGGGCGGTCATCCCGTCGTCATCAAGCTCAAGCGCCGACGGGCTGGCCTGACCGAGCGCGGGCGCCAGCGGCGGCCACACCGCTGCGCCGCGGCGCAGCGCAAGCAGCAGGTCGGTCTCGGCCTGCGTGCCGAACCTGGCCAGCACGCTCTCCGGCTGATCCCACAGGTCCGTGGCGTCCACGATCAGGCTCGGGTCGGCGGTGCTGCGCAGCTGGAGCACCAGCCTGAAAGCGGGCGGCGCGTCCGCCTCCTCGCCGTCCCTGCCGGCCTCCTCGGCTTCCTCGCCGTCCCAGTCGACGTTCCTCGGCGATGGCGGGACGGCCTCGACCCGGAGGCCCAGGCGCGCGCCGGCAGCCAGCCCGCCGGTGGTATCCGCCAGCCAGTCCGCCAGATCGCCAACCGGGGTGGGCTCCAGAGCGGCGAACGCTGGCGAGCCGGCCGTGCGCGGCGCAGCCGCGGTCCGCACGACGGTGTCGGCGATCGCATCCCACAGCGCGCGGATCAGCGATTCGGCCGAGCGCATCCGCATCGGACGCGAACCCGGAACCCCCAGGGCATGCGCGGCCGGCGGGAACGCGGCGGCAAGCTCACGCAGCCACGTCATGTCGGCCGGATCGAGCGGCCCTACCCTCCAGGCGTCGACGTCATCCACGCCGACACTGGGCAGCAGCCGCCCGCGGGCCACCAGTCCGACCCCGGCGGCGGCGGCGGCAGCCCACACCCCGAGGCTGCGCGTCGGTGTCCGGCCGGCCGGGCCGGTCTCGTTCGGATCGACCGCCAGCAGCAACGGCAGCGCCTCGGCCACGGGCACCAGTGTCGCCGGGACCAGCCGCTTGCGGACCCCGTACGTCCCGCCGGCGAAAACAAGCTCAATCTTGTCGGGTCCCGAGCTGGTGCCCCAGAGCGCGAGCTTGCCTTGCCGCGGGATCTTGTCCGGTACGAAGATCGCATCGCCTTCCAGCACGGGACATTACGATAGCGAGGCCGCGGGCCGGGCCCGCCCCTTTCGGCAGGAACGGCCGTGCGTGTCGCCCGGTCCGCCTGCGAGTCGGCGGGTCTCACGCCACGCTGCCGTTCCGGTGCGGAAATGTACGCTATGAGCAAACTTGCAGGGAACGAGGGAGGACGCGAGCTACGAGATGTCCGTCCCAAGCGACCGGCTGGGACATCCCCGGCTTCGAGTTCGTCACTCTGGCGCGCCGACCGCGTGGCTGGCTTGGCGCGGCGTTCTGCAGCTTCTGCTGGGACTGAAGCCGGGAATGCGCAGGGGCGGCGGCAGCGGACTTACCATGGCCGACGACCGATACTACGTCCGGCCGGACTCGGCCGCGACCGCGACCGCCACCAGGATCAGCCATGGACTATCGGAATGAAAGAATGGCAGCGCAAGGGCGCAACGCTCGGCGACAAGACCGCCCGCCTGGAGTTCGGGCTGACCCAGGATGAGATCTACGACGCGATTGACGCGGGCACGCTGCACTACCGTGAAGCCTCGATACACGGGAACCCGTGGCTGAGGCTGCTCCGCCGCGTGTGGGGTTCCATAACCTTGTCACGATCTCTGACCTGCAACGTCATGGCTGGGCCGGTGGCTGTCATGCTGCCCGTTCGTACTCGTGGATCAGGCCGCCCAAGACCTTCCGCCGCCGTGTCTTCGCCGTCGTCAGGTCGGTGACCGCGACCGTGGTGATGTCGTCGCAGTCCGGTGGCCGCAGATTCCTGGCCCGGTGCGGGCGATGGCTGTTGTAGTGCGCGGCATACTCATCCAGGACCGCGCGCAGGTGCCGTGACCCGGCTATGAGCATCCGGTCGGTGACCTCGGCCCTGACTGTGCGCACCCAGCGCTCGGCATAAGCATTCGTCCTCGGGCTGCGCGGCGGGATCTTCACCACCTCGATCCCCGCACCGGCCAGCACAGCATCGAATGCCCTGGTGAACTGCGCCGCCCGGTCCCGGACCAGGAACCGGAACCGGGCGGCGCGCTCCCCCAGGTCCATCAGCAGGTTCCGGGCCTGCTGCACCGTCCATACGCCGTCCGGGCGCGTGGTCACGCCGAGGATGTGCACATGACGGGTGCTGACCTCGATCACGAAGAACACGTAGACGCGGCGCAAGGTAACTGCGCAGTCGACGTGGAAGAAATCGCACGCCAGCATGGTCGAGGCCTGAGTGCGGAGGAACTGCCGCCAGGTGGACCGGGTGCGTTGCGGCGCGGGCGGGATCCGCAACCGCTTCAGCACCCGCCGCACCGTCGAGGCTCCGACACGGATGCCAAGACCGAGCAGCTCGCCCTGGATCCGCTTGTAGCCCCAGCCCGGGTTCTCCCGTGCCATCTGCTCGATCAGCACCGCAAGCCTGGCATCGACCGGCGGCCTGCCGCCCCGGTGGGGATAGGTCCACCGCCAGCGGACCAGCCGCCGGTGCCAGCGCAGCAGCGTCTCCGGCGTCACCAGCCGGCTCATCCGCAGCGGTCTGGGCAGCAGCCTGGCCAGGGCGGCGATCACCATCCTGTCTGCCCAGTCCAGCCTCGGTTTCGGGTTCTGCCGCCGCAGCACCGCGACCTCCTGGCGCAGCACCAGTAGCTCGGCGTCCTTCGAGGCCGAAGAACGGGCGAGCAGCACCATCCAGCCGGCCAGGCGGACGAAGATCAGGTAGAGCATCCGTATCGTCACAAGCCCGCGATGCTTCCAGCCGCAAGACCGCTGCCGCAGACGAATCCGCAGGTCAGCCACCTATGCCCAATCTTGGAACCCCACAGCCTGAACTCGGCGCTTGCCTACTGGGATCTCAGCGACGAGATACCCGCTCAGGTGCATCTGGCGGTGCCGTCCGGGTCGCACCGGCCGGTCATCGACTACCCGCCGACCCAGGTGCACGTCTTTCATGCCGACACCTTCGGCATAGGCCGTCTGGAGGTGACCGCTGAGACCGGCGAGCGGTTCTGGGTCAGCGACCGCGACCGCACGGTGGTGGACGCATTCCGGCTCCGGCACCTGATCGGTGAGGATTTGGCATTCGCGGCGCTGCGCCGCTATCTGCAGGCGCGCCCGAGCCTTGCGCGGATGGCCGAGGTGGCCCGCCCGCTGCGGGCGTGGGGTTCACTGTCGCTGGCACTGCGGATACTGCAGTCGTGACCCGACCCAGCCGCGCGACCACTTCCGGCCGCGTATACCTCGATCTGCTGGCCCGTGCGCGGCGCGAGGGTCGCCCGGCCGACGAGCTGCTCACGCTGTACGTGCTGGAGCGCTTCTTGTACCGGGTGTCGGTCTCGGTGCATCGCGACCGGCTGGTGCTCAAGGGCGGAATGCTGCTGTCAGCGTCCGGCCAGCGGCGCCCCACCCGCGACATTGACCTACTCGCCAAGGCCATATCCAATGACACCGCCGCCGTCGCCATGCTGATCCGTGAGATCACCGCGGCCGAGGCTGATGACGGCGTCGTGTACGAGACGGGCCAGATGACGGCTGAGCATTGCTGATACCAGGCGGTATCATAAGACTATGGCTATGACGCTCAGGCTCAGTGATGAACAGACGGACGGGCTCCGGCGGAAGGCGGAGGCCGAACATCGTTCCATGCAGCAAGTCGCGCTGGCTGCCATCGATGCCTATGTTCACCAGGCAACCCCCGTGCGCCGCCAGTCGGTTCCGGTCACGGAGCTCATGACGATGTTCCAGGACCTGCCTCCGATGAGCGTGGAGGCGTTCCGCGCCGATCAGGATCGCTACGCCGACGCTGAGGCATACTTCGACGCCTACGAACGCGTCCACGAGCCTGGGGACGGCGAGTGACCGCCCGCTACCTGCGCGGGCTCGGCGACACGAACATCCTGATCTAC
>DATKRG010000008.1:0-37440 GCA_035532275.1 Streptosporangiaceae bacterium
GCGGCGGCTGCCCGACGGCTTCCCGGCCCGGCCAGCGGTCCGGCCCACCCTCGCCCTCAGCCTGGCCTGGCTGCTCGTCTGGCCCTACCAGCGCCCCTGGTACGACGCCATGGCCCTGTGCCTGCTCGCCCTGTACCCGCCATCCCGCCTCGACTGGCCCATCCTGGCCCGGCTGGGCACCGTGAGCCTGTGCTACCTGCCCGGCATGCCCCGGATGCTGCCCGCCGGCCTGCCCCCGGTCCTGCATGAGGCGCAGATCGTGGCGGTGCCGCTGATCAGGCTCGCGACCCTGGCCGCGGTGATCGCGCTGTGCCTGACCGGCGCCTGGACCGCCCGGCCGGGCGGGGGCCTGCCGGCCGCGGGCGCCGCGGTCAGTGGGCGAAACCCTGCCGGACCGGCTCGGGGACGAGCGGGGCGTGCGCCCGTGGGTGGTCGGCCAGGGCCTTCGAGTGGCGCTGCAGGTCCGCCAGGAAGATGTCGGCCAGATCCCGGCTGAACCCGTTCCTGACCACGACCCGGATGACCGCGGTGTCCTGCATATCTTCCGGGAACGTGTAGGCGGGTACCAGCCAGCCGCGCTCGCGCAGCCGCTCGGACAGGTCGAACACGGTGTACCCGGCCTGCCCATCCGCCAGCTTGAACGCGAACACGGGCAGGTCACTGCCGTCGGTGAGCAGCTCGAACGGCCCCATCCCGGCGATCCGGGCGGACAGGTGCAGGGCCACGTCCTGGCATGCCTGCTGGACCTTGCGGTACCCCTCGAACCCCAGCCGCAGGAAGTTATAGTACTGGGCGGCGACGTGGGCACCGGGCCGGGAGAAGTTCAGCGCGAACGTCGGCATCTGGCCACCGAGATAGTTGACCCGGAACACCAGGTCCTCCGGCAGCGCCTCGGCGTCCCGCCAGACCACCCAGCCGACGCCCGGGTACACCAGGCCGTACTTGTGCCCGGAGGTGTTGATCGAGACGACCCGCGGCACCCGGAAGTCCCAGGTGAGGTCCGGCTGCAGGAACGGGGCGACGAACCCACCGGACGCGCCGTCCACATGGATGTCGATGTCCGGGCCGCCGCCGGCGGCCAGCCGGCCCAGCTCGTCGCTGATCTGCGCGACCGGCTCGTAGCTGCCGTCCATGGTCGAGCCCAGGACGGCTACCACGCCGATCGTGTTCTCATCGCAGCGGGCCGCGGCCTCCGGCCCGGTCAGGTGCAGCCGGCCGGGCGCCATCGGCACCAGCCTCGGTTCCACCTGCCAGTACCGGCAGAACTTCTCCCAGCACACCTGGACGTTCGCGCCCATCACCAGGTTGGGCTGGCCGGTGGCGGCCCCGGCGGTCCGCCGCCGTTCGCGCCACCGCCACAGCAGCGCCATCCCGCCGAGCATGCACGCCTCGCTGGAGCCGGTGGTCGAGCACCCGGTGGCCCGGGCCCGCTCCGGCGCGTGCCACAGATCGGCCAGGATGCTGACGCACCTGGCCTCGATCTCCGCGGTCTGCGGGTACTCGTCCTTGTCGATCATGTTCTTGTCGAGGCATTCGGTCATCAGCTGCTGCGCCTGCGGCTCCATCCACGTGGTCACGAAGGTGGCCAGGTTGAGCCGCGCGTTCCCGTCCAGGATCAGCTCGTCCCGCACCACCTGCAGCGCGGTGTCGGGCAGCATGCCCTGGCGGGGGATCGCGTGCCGGGGCACCCGGTGGCCGGCCGCCTGCACATAGACCGGGTTGATCTCCACGGCGGCCTCGCCGGACTGGTCGATCTTGCGGTGCAGCGGCACGGCGCGCTCCCCGGGACGAAGGCTGTTATTCCGGATCAGCATGTCACCGCCGGTGCCGGGGCGTGGAGGATAGGGGCATGCACCTTCCGGTCAACCCACCGGTCGCGCCGATGCTGGCCAAGCCGGTCAACGAGATACCCGACGGCCCCTACAGCTACGAGCCGAAGTGGGACGGCTTCCGGTCCATCGTCTTCGCCGAGGACGGGGAGGTGGAGATCGGCAGCCGCAACGAGCGGCCGATGACCCGGTACTTCCCGGAACTGGTCGCCGCCATCGGCGAGCAGTTCCCGCCCCGGTGCGTGATCGACGGGGAGATCGTCATACCCGGGGCGGACGGCCGTAGGCTCGACTTCGATGCGCTGCTCCAGCGCATCCACCCCGCGGCCAGCCGGGTGGCGCTGCTCGCCACCCGGACCCCCGCCCACTTCGTCGCCTTCGACCTGCTCGCGCTGGACGCCACCGACTACACCGGCCTGCCGTTCGCGCAGCGCCGGGCGGCCCTCACCGAGGCGCTCGCCGGGGCAGCCGCGCCGATCCACGTCACCCCGGCGACCACCGACCACGCCCTGGCGCAGCAGTGGTTCGCCCAGTTCGAGGGGGCAGGGCTGGACGGGATCATCGCCAAGCCGCTGGATGGCACCTACCAGCCGGACAAGCGGGTCATGTTCAAGATCAAGCATGAGCGCACCGCTGACTGCGTAGTCGCCGGCTACCGGGTGCACAAGTCCGGCCCGGAAGCGATCGGCTCAATCCTGCTCGGCCTGTACACCGACGCGGGGGACCTGGCCAGCGTCGGCGTGGTGGGAGCCTTCCCGATGGCCCGGCGCCGCGAGCTGTTCGCCGAGCTGCAGCCGCTGGTGACGACGTTCGACCAGCACCCGTGGAACTGGGCAAAGCAGGAGGCGGGCACCCGCACCCCGCGCGAGGCCGAGGCCAGCCGCTGGAACGCGGGCAAGGACCTGTCGTTCACGCCGCTGCGGCCCGAGCGGGTGGTGGAGGTCCGTTACGACCACATGGAAGGCCCGCGGTTCCGGCACACCGCCCAGCTCGTGCGCTGGCGGCCCGACCGCCAGCCGCGTTCATGCACCTACGCCCAGCTGGAGGAGCCGGTCAGCTTCGACCTGGCCGACATCCTGGGCCGCCCGGCTGGCTAGCCCGCCGGGCGCAGGTACCGGCAGAGCAGGTACCCGTCGTCGGCCAGCACGTGCGCGAGGGTGAGCGGGCCCCCGGCCCCACCTGGCTGGGCGGGCGGGCCGCTTGACTGCACGATCCGGCCCGGGCCGGGCCCGCTGAGCAGCGGGCTGAGCGTCAGGCACAGCTCGTCCACCAGGCCCGCCGCCATGAGCTGGGCCAGCAGGTGCGGCCCGCCCTCGGTGAGCATGCGCCGCAGGCCCCGGCCGGCCAGCGCGGCCACCGCGGCCGGAAGGTCCACGCTCTCCCGGCCGGCCACGATGACATCGGCCACGCTGGCCACCGCCTCCCGCCGCGCGGGCGGCGCCGCCTCGGTGGTGATCACGATGGTGCGGGCATGCCCGGGCGCCGCCGTGAGCAGCGGGCTGGCGGGATCCAGGCCGAGACTGCGGGTCACCACGGCGATGGGCGGCGAGGGCGGCCTGCCCTCACGCAGCCAGGCCCAGCGCACACCCTCCTGCGACGGCCGGACCGGGCCGTACCCCTCCACCCGGACAGTCCCCGCCCCGACCAGGATGACGTCGGTCAGCGCCCGCAGCATGGCGAACACCTGCCGGTCCGCCTCACCGGACAGGCCACCGGACCGGCCCGCCATGGTGGCAGCCCCGTCCAGGCTCGTCACCATGTTGGCGCGCAGCCAGTGCGCGCCGGCACCGGCCTGATCCGGGTAGGCGTACCGGGCGGCGAGGTCGCCGTCACTCAGGTCGGCCGGGCCCGGGAAGATCTGCCGCACGGGCAGCAGTCAACCAGACACCCCTGCCGGGGCAGTAGCAGGATCGCCGGTGACGCCGATATCCAGATGAAGGGTTTGGGTCTAGTGGGTGCCGGCCGACGAAGGAGAGGCCACCATGGGGGACGCCGCCCTGGTCTTGTGGTGCGCGAGCGCGGCCGTCGGGACATACCTGCTGGTGGCCTGGCTTTCGCACGGCGGCCTGCGGGGGCAGGCGACCCGGGTCACGGTGTTCCCCGCCACCTTGATCTTCGCTCATCCGCTGCTCGCGCTGAGCGGTCTAGCGCTCTGGATCGCCTACCTGGTCACCGGCGCGGGCGGCCTGGCCTGGACCGCTTTCGCGCTGGTGTGCGCGACCGCGCTGCTCGGCTTCGTCATGTTCACCCGCTGGCTGGGCGGCCTGGGCGGGCGGCACGCGCGCGCGTCGGGCCAGCAGTTCCCGGTGACGGCGATCGCTCTGCATGTCGCGGTGGGGCTGCTCACCTTCATCCTGGTGCTGCTGGCCGCCGGGCTGGCCGGGCGCCGCTGACCCCGGTCCTGCGCAGCGCCATCATCGAATGGCTGGCCAGCGCGATCTGCCCACCGGCCCGGTGCTCGGCCCCGCCGGCCTCACCGACCCGGCCCGCCGCGCTGTCGAGCGTGACGGCCCAGCGGCGGCCGAACCTCGCCGCGGGCAGGGTGAACGTGAGCGGCTCGTGGTGCGCGCTGAGCAGGATCAGGAAGGAGTCATCGCGGACGGGCTCGCCGCGCGGGCCGGGCTCGCTGATGGCATCCCCGTTCAGGAAGACCATCATGGCGCGCGCGTACGGGGTGCTCCAGTCCCGGTCGGTCATCTCCTGGCCGGACGGGGTGAGCCAGGCGATGTCCGCCAGGCCGTCCCCGCCTTCGGGCCGGCCGCGGAAGAACCGGCGGCGCCGGAACACCGGGTGCTCGCGGCGCAGGACGGCCAGATCACGCGCGAAGTCCAGCAGCGCGGCCTGGCTGCCGGCCAGGTCCCAGTTCACCCAGGACAGCTCGCTGTCCTGGCAGTAGGCGTTGTTGTTGCCCTCCTGCGTCCGGCCCAGCTCGTCCCCGGCCAGCAGCATCGGCACCCCCTGCGAGCAGAACAGGGTGGCCAGGAAGTTGCGCCGCTGCCGGGCCCGCAGGTCGAGCACTGCCCCGTCCTCGGTGGGCCCTTCCGCCCCGCAGTTCCAGGACCGGTTGTCGTCGGTGCCGTCAGCGCCGCCCTCGCCGTTCGCCTCGTTGTGCTTGTGGTCATAGCTGACCAGGTCGGCCAGGGTGAAGCCGTCGTGACAGGTCACGAAGTTGATGGAGGCGACCGGGCGGCGCCCGCTGGTCTCGTACAGGTCGCTGGACCCAGACAGCCGGGAGGCGAACTCGGGCATGGTCGCCGCCTGCCCGCGCCAGAAGTCCCGCACCGTGTCGCGGTACTTGCCGTTCCACTCGCTCCACAGCGGCGGGAAGTTGCCCACCTGGTAGCCGCCCTCGCCGACATCCCACGGCTCGGCGATCAGCTTCACCTGCGAGACCACCGGATCCTGCTGGACCAGGTCGAAGAAGGCGGACAGCCGGTCCACGTCGTGCAGCTCCCTGGCCAGCGCGGACGCGAGGTCGAACCGGAACCCGTCCACGTGGGCGTCCAGCACCCAGTACCGCAGCGAGTCCATGATGAGCTGGAGCGCGTGCGGGTGGCGCACGTTGAAGCTGTTCCCGCACCCGGTGTAGTCGACGTAGTAACGCTTGTCGTCCTCGTTGAGCCGGTAGTAGGCGGCGTTGTCGATACCGCGGAACGACAGTGTCGGACCGCGGTGGTCACCTTCGGCCGTGTGGTTGTAGACCACGTCCAGGATGACCTCGATACCGGCCTGGTGCAGGGCCCTGACCATCGCCTTGAACTCGCCGACCTGCCCACCGGGCGCGCTGGCCGATGCGTAGCCGTTGTGCGGGGCGAGGAACGCGATGGTGTTGTACCCCCAGTAGTTGGTGAGCTCCCGCTCGGTGAGCTCGCGCTCGGGCACGAACTGGTGCACCGGCATCAGCTCTACCGCGGTCACCCCGAGCCGGGTCAGGTGCTCGATCACCGCCGGGTGGGCCAGGCCGGCGTAGGTGCCGCGCTGGCCGGCCGGGACGTCCGGATGGCGCCGGGTGAGGCCCCGCACGTGTGCCTCGTAGATGACTGTCTCGTGGTACGGCGTGCGCGGCGGCCGGTCATCACCCCAGTCGAAAAAGGGGTTGATCACCACGTTGGTCGGCATGAACGGCCCGCTGTCGGCGAGGTTGGGCTGGCCCGGGTCGCTGAAGCGGTATCCGAACAGGGACTCGTGCCAGTGGACCTGGCCGTGCACCGCCTTCGCGTAGGGATCGAGCAGCAGCTTCGCCGGGTTGCACCGGTGCCCCTGGGCGGGGTCGTAGGGACCGTGGACGCGGTAGCCGTAGCGCTGGCCAGGGCCGACATCGGGCAGGTAGCCGTGCCAGACGAACCCGTCCACCTCGGTCAGATCGATCCGGGTCTCAGCGCGGTGCCCGCCCTCGCCGTCGTCCATCAGGCACAGCTCGACCCGGTCCGCTACCTCGGAGAACAGTGCGAAGTTGGTGCCCGCGCCGTCCCAGGTCGCGCCCAGCGGGTACGGGGTTCCCGGCCAGAGGCGCATCAGCCGACCCTACCCCGGCGGGCCGACCCGGGCCCGCTCCAGGATCGCGGCCAGGTCGAGCCCGCTTGGCAGGGCGCCGAACGGGGCGCCGGGGCCGCCCGCCGCGGCCGGGCCGAGCCGGGACGCACAGAACGCGTCGGCGACCGGGGTGGGCGCATGCCGTACCAGCAGCGCCGCCTGCAAGGTAACGGCGATCAGCCCGGCCAGCCGCCGGGCGCCGTGCTGCGCGTCCAGGGTGGTCGCCTCGTCCAGGCCGGCCAGCAGCTTGCGCAGCACGGCCACCGAGGCGTCCAGCAGCGGGTCGGCGCCGGCGGCCAGATCCAGTTCGGCCAGCAGGGCATCGGCGCACGCGGGCGTGCGGGCCAGCGCCCGCAGCACGTCCAGCGCCGTCACGTTGCCCGACCCTTCCCAGATCGAGTTCAGCGGCGCCTCCCGGTAGAGCCGGGGCATGCCGGACTCCTCGACGTAGCCGTTCCCGCCCAGGCATTCGAGCGCCTCGGCCGCATGGGTGGGAGCACGCTTGCATACCCAGTACTTGGCGGCGGGCAGGGCCACCCGCAGCAGGGCGCCTTCCGCGGCGTCCCCCCGCCCCGCCCGGTCGGCGGCCCCGGCCAGCCGGAACGCGAGCATGGTGGCCGCCTGCGATTCCAGTGCCAGGTCGGCCAGCACGCAGGCCATCAGCGGATGGGCGATCAGATCCTTGCCGAACGTCTGCCGGTGGGCAGCGTGGTGCACAGCGGCGACTGTTGCCAGCCGCATGCCAGCGGCGCTGCCCAGCAGGCAGTCGAGCCTGGTCGCGCTGACCATCTCGATGATGGTGGCCACGCCGCGGCCCGCCTCGCCCACCCTCCAGGCCAGGGCGGCGTCGAGCTCGATCTCGGCCGAGGCGTTGGACCGGTTGCCGAGCTTGTCCTTGAGCCGCTGGAGGCGGATGCCGTTGTGCGCGCCGCCGGGCAGGACCCGGGGGAGCAGGAAGCAGGTGAGCCCGTCCGGCCCGTAGGCGAGGGTCAGGAACAGGTCGCACATCGGTGCCGAGCAGAACCACTTGTGACCGGTCAGGACGTGGGCGCCGGGGCCCTCACCCGGAGCCGGCTCGGCGCGGGTGGTGTTCGCCCGCACGTCAGAGCCGCCCTGCTTCTCGGTCATGGCCATGCCCGCCAGCAAGCCGGCCTTGTGCCCGGGTGGCCGGAGCCCGGGATCGTAGCTGCGGGTGGTGAGCAGCGGCTCGAACTCGGCGGCCAGCGCGGGAGCGTGCCGCAGCGCCGGGACGACCGCGTAGGTCATGGAGATCGGGCAGCCATGACCGGCCTCGGCCTGCGACCAGACGTAGAACTTGGCGGCCCGGGCCACGTGCGCCCCGGGCCGCTGGTCGGCCCATGGGGCCGCGTGCAGGCCCTCGCCAACCGCGGTGCCCATCAGCGCGTGCCAGGCGGGATGGAACTCCACCTCGTCGATCCGGTTGCCCCAGCGGTCGTGGCTGCGCAGTACCGGGGGATGCTCGTTGGCCAGCCGTGCCTGCTCCTGGGTCGCGCTGGCGCCGGCCAGGCGGCCCAGGACGTGCAGATCATCGCTCACCCATCCGGCGCCCTCCCGGCCAGCCGCGGCGAGCAGCGCAGGGTCATCGGCGACGTCATAGCCGGCCAGCGGTGGCACCTGGTTGGTGACCTCGTGGGTGGAACGGGGGACCGTCATCGCTGTCACCTCACGGAAGCGGCGGCCCAGGCAGATCTCAGTGGTGCAGGCCGCATTCGGTCTTGCCGGTGCCGGCCCACCGGCCGCTGCGCGGGTCCGCGCCAGGCTCGACCCGCATCGTGCAGGTCGAGCAGCCGATGGACGGGTAGCCCTCGTCCACCAGCGGGTTCACCAGCACCCCGTGCTCGCTGATGTAGGCGTCCACCTCGTCCTGGCTCCAGCCAGCGATCGGGTTCACCTTCACCATCCGCCGCCGGGCATCCCACTCGACCACCTTGGTGTCGCTGCGGGAGTTCGTCTCCTCCCGCCGGACGCCGGTGATCCACGCGTCATACGGGTCGAGCGCGCGCTCGAGGGGGACCACCTTGCGCAGGTAGCAGCACAGGTCCGGGTTGCGCCCATACAGCCGGGGCCCCAGTTCGGCGTCCTGCTCGGCCACCGTGCGGGAGGGGGTCACGCTGATCAGGTTCACCGGGTACACGGCCTGCACCGCGTCCCTGGTGCCGATCGTCTCGGGGAAGTGGTAGCCCGTGTCCAGGAAGATGACGTCCAGGCCGGGCTTGACGGAGGCGGCCAGGTGGATGATGACGGCGTCGGTCATCGACGAGGTGATGCAGATCCGGTCGCCGAACGTCTGCGTCGCCCAGGCGATCACATCCGGCGCTGCCGCGTCGGCCAGCTCCCTGGCCGCCGTGGCGGCGAGCTCGGCCATCCGGTCGGGTGCTTCCATCCCGTCAGGCGTGGTCTGGTCTGGGCGTGTCGGCCAGGTCGCGCTCGATCTCACAGGAAGGCTCCCATCCCGCAATCGTAGCCGGGGCACACCCGCGTAGCCGCGGAGCGTGCCTCACCGTCCCGTACCTACCGGGTTGTCCATATTCCTCACAGCAAAAGTGGGCAATAGCAGGGAACCACACCAGATCCGTGAATTGTTCCCGGTCTCACAAACTTCATGCCGGGCGTGTCGTCGGGCCAGCCTGCACGGTCAGCCCTGCACGGTCAGCCCTGCCTGATCCAGCCCAGCGTCGGCTCCGGCGCCGGCGGGGACGGCAGGTGCTGGCAATCACACCACGTCCCGCCGGGGCAGTCATCGTGATGCTTGTCACGGCATGCCCGGCAGACCATGATGTGATTCTCCGCCCTCGCGGCTGGTAGCCGACGGGACCCCGGAGATCAGGCCGCGTTGGCGCGGCGCATCCGGCGCCGCCGCTCCGAGGACCGCTCGTCCTCGTTCAGCCCACCCCAGGTGCCGTACTTCTCGGGCCGGGAGACGGCGTAGGTCAGGCACTCCGCCCGGACTGGGCAGGCGGCGCAGACGGCCTTGGCCTTGCGTTCGCGGATCTCACGTTCTGGCTGACGCTCGCCATCGGGCCCGAAGAAGAGAACGACCTCCCGGCCGCGGCACGCGGCGGCATCCTGCCAGCCCCAGTTCGGCCGGGGCTGCAGCGCCACCTGCCGACGTACCTCAGACATGAATCGATCTCCTCAGCCAGTCCGTGTGTTCCTTGCCCAGCGTCTTTCCTGCCCAGCGTGCTGCCAGGCTCGCTGGTCCGCGCACTGCGGCCTTTGCCCCGTCCTTCCGTCCAACGCACGGCCCCGTCGCCGTGTTCCCGGGCAACGGGCACCTCCGGACGCCACAGCGCAGGTGAAATCGGGGGGCCATCACATTGCCGGACAGGCTATGGGGCGGGGTGCGCGCCAGCCGTCTGACGAAGGCAGTCAGTTCAGCGAACCGACGCTCAATAATGCCACTCCCGCCGGCGGTTTCGCAGCCAGCCGGGAGAATTCCCGCCGCCTAGATGTGCTCACCCGGGCACGGGCCCCGCCTTCATGATCACTAACTGGACAAAGCCAAGGGTCCGGGGTCACCATGGGCAGCATGTCAGCGTCGGACGCGGCACCTTTGCCCCGGCTGGGTGAGGTCTTCTTCGACGTCAGGGGCGAGTCCCGCAGCATGCGGCTGAGCTGGTACGCCAACACCGGTGTGGCCGTGTTCAGCATCTGGCAGGGCGGCACCTGCACTGGTACCTTCCGGCTGCCCATCGCCGATCTGCCGCGGATGGTGGAGGCCTTGCAGAACGGCCCGGGCGGCCGGGCCGAAGGCGTCCCGGACCTGGCGGCGGGCAGCGCACCCGGCCGCCGCGGCCCGGTGCGGCCCGCGGCACTGCCCGAACTGCTGGACAGCGACATCGAGACCGGCCAGACCACTGCTGCCATCCACCTTCCGCTGCCGGAGCCGGGCCTGGCCGGCTATCACGCGCAGGCCCAGGGCGACGTCCGGCCCGGCGCGGAGCCGGGCGGGTACATCGGCGAGCCGCCGGCGGCGGAGTACCCAGGAAAGCCGCGCCGCCGGCGCCGCGATGAGATGCCGCCAGCGGGACCCCGTACCAGGCCGTCCCGCCGGGAGCGGGACAAGGCCGCTGCCGGGTACAGCAGCGAGCTGCCGGCCCCAGGCCGGCCGGACCCGCTCGGTGCCTACCGGGACGCCGACACGCCCGGCGGGTATGGCGACGAGCCGCCGACCGCGTACTTCCCCGGCCAGCCAGCTGGCGGACCCGATGAGTACCTGGGCCAGCCGGGCGAGACGCTGGGCGGCGGGGGCTACCCCGGGGACTACCGGGACGCACCGCCAGGGCCGGGTACCTACCCCGGTGACCCGCTGGCGCCCGGCTATCCCGGGGACTTCCGGGACGTGCCACCGGGACCCGGGAGCTACCCGGGTGACCCGCTGGCGCCCGGCCATGCCGGGGACTTCCGGGACGTGCCACCGGGACCCGGGAGCTACCCGGGTGACCCGCTGGCGCCCGGCCATCCCGGGGGCTACCGGGACGTGCCGCCAGGGCCGGGAACCTACCCCGGTGACCCGCTGGAACCGGACTACCCCGGGGACTACCGGGAGCCGCCGGGACCGGCGTACCCGGGGGAGGGTGACACCGGGCCTTACCCGGGCGAGCCGGGCCGCGACTACCGCTTGGGCGAGCTGGGCCGCGACTACCGCAGCGACCCGCTCGGCGGGGACCACCCTGGCGGCGCCTACCTGCCGGAAGGCGGCTATCAGGGCTTTCCGCCGGAGCTGCCGGCGTCCGGTGGCGGCTCCCGGGCGCGGCCGTATGTGGATGGCCCACCCGAGGCCGAGGACGACGCCTACGAGAGCGACCGGGGTGAGCGGGGCCAGCGCCGCAAGCCGCGCGGCCGCCGCCGCGCCGAGCCCGCCCCGGATTCGTTCCCCTATGGCCCGCCACCCGGAGGCCGCGAGCCACGCCAGCGCGGGCGCGACCCGGGACGTCATTGACGTTTAGGTCGGCTTCATCCACCTACTGGAGATGACCGGATTAGGGTGTACCCGGCATGCTCCAGTGCTCCGCAATGGTGGGCAGACGCGCCGACGCGGTGGGCCTGATCGAGTCCCCACCTTTCCGTCACTGGGCCTGACCTGGGTGTCGTTGTGGTTGAACGGCCGACGTGGGGATATATTGGCGACAGGGGAAGGGGGGCCTGAAGTGGCACAGAAAGTTTCGGTCACTTATGCGTGTGACTACGACCAGAAAGAGATACCGCAGGGCCAGCACCGGGTACGCCGGTTCAGCTTTGACGGCAGGGACTACGAGATCGACCTGTGCGTCAAGCACAGCGATAGGTTTGATGGGACCATCACCCGGTATGCGGAGCGTGCGCGCAGGTCATCGGCGCGCCCGGCACGGGCCAAACGCAGAACGGCCGCGCACCGGCAGCACAGCGCCAGCGTCCGGGCCTGGGCGAAGAAAACGGGTATCGAGGTCAGCGATCGCGGCCGGATTCCGGCCGAGGTGGTGTCCCGGTACGAGGCGACCCATCGCTGAACGCCGGCCGTAAGCCGGGTTGATGGCAGCCGCAGTTGTGATGCTCAGGGGACCGGCGGGGGTGACGGCTGGGCCAGCTGGCCCGGCTGGCCTGCCGGGTACCCCGGGCCTGGCGGCCCGCCCGGCTGCCCGGCTGCGGGCGGCTGCGGCCCTACCGCCGCCGCCAGCGCCTGCGAATTCGGCAGGTGGTAAATGCCGTCCTGGGTCTCTACCCGCACATAGGTGATCCCGACCTCGGTGACCACTCCGTCGATCTGCCCGCCCAGCGCTCCCGATCTGAACCTGACAGCATCGCCGACTCCGAACGGACGCGACAGCAGCAGCACAATGCCGGCGAACACGTTGCCCAGGGACTGCTGGGCGGCGATGCCAATAAGGATCGTGGTGACCGCACCACCAAGGATCAGCTGCCCGACAGGAACCTTCAGCAGGGCCAGCGTCAGGATGAGCGTGGTGACGACCCCGATCAGCACGATGGCGTAACGCACCACCGAAGCGTGGGACAGCCCGGTCACCGGCCGAAGGGCGTCCCTGGCCTTCCCGGCCAGGCCCAGCACGGCGATCAGCGCGAACAGGCACCACATCACGGCGGTGAACGCGGCAATCGCCTTGCTCATCAGGTGCCCGGGTTCGTGCCAGTGGCCAAAATCGGTGCCCGCCGTCCAGGAAATGACCCCGGCCGCCACCGCCAGCACCAGCGCGATGATGGCACGCCAGGGCCGGGTCCGTGCCTTTACCCTGGCGACCTGCTTGGCGAGGTCGAGCTGGCGTTTTTCCTGCAGGTCCACATGCGTTCCTTCCTGGGTGCCCGCCCGGCGCGGCCGCGTCCTACGCTACCCAGGCACAAATGCGTGATCCCGGAGGCCACCGGGGCCCCCGGGATCACGCGGAACGAGCTGTCAGGCCGACTTGGCCCCGAACGGCTTGCCCACCGGCACCAGCGGGGTGCCGCGCATGCCGTTGATCACCCCGGCCGCCGATGCGTACCAGGCGGCCGCCGCGGTCAGCACGCCGAGGTAGCCGCCGATCTTGACGATGCTGGCGTTGCCAGCGAAGTTCCCGATGAACAGGACGATCTCGGTCGCCTCCAGGGTCAGGAAGACGGCGAAGACCGCCATGTTCACCTGCGTGCTCCACAGCAGCATGTAGGTGTTGAAGATGGCGAAGGCGAGCAGGATCCAGGCCACATCGTGACCGGCCGCGGATGCGGACGCCGCCTTGGGGGCCACCAGCAGTGCCCACAGGCCGAGCCCGATCCAGAAGCCGCCGTAGGTGGAGAACGCGGTGGCGCCGAACACGTTGCGGTTGCGGAACTCCCACATGCCCGCCAGCAGCTGGCACAGGCCGCCGTAGGCGAAGGCGTAGCCCAGCCAGGCGTCTCCGGTGGCGCTGCCCATCCAGTTGGCGTTGGCCGCCGACAGCAGGAACGTGGTGAGGGCGAAGGCGCCGAGCCCCAGTGGTGCGGGGTCCGCTGCCGGTGCCAGCATGATCGGTCGATCGTCGTTAACGCTCAATTGATTCCTCCTGGTGAGGGAGAGCGCCCGGCCGCGTGCCCGCGGCCTGGCTGACACTGGGACTGACCGAAGGACACAATGGCCACGACCGGACCGGTTGATCCACCTAACCCTGGTGCCGGGCCGGGCAGCCCCTGAACGGGGGACGATGCGTGTTCACAGCGGGCCAAGGAGACCTTCTTCTTTCGTCTTCACAGATGGCTCAGGAGAACCAAGCGGAAGATCTGCCCTGAGCGTAACCCTGGACCCCCCTGTTCGGGGAGACCCAGGTTTCGACATGCCTGGATATATTACGTCATAATATGGGGCAAAAGGGACTTAATCCCGGAGCTGCTGGCTCCTGGCAAGGACACTGCCGAGACCCGCGCGGGTAGCAAGGACGTAGATCCGGTCCTGCGGCGCCAGCCGCCGCCGCAGCCCCGGCGACCAGTCCACCCGGTCAGCCCCCGGCCGCTGCAGCGCGATCACACGAACCAGGCCGGTCTGGTGGACATCTTCGACCGGGCGGCCGGCCAGATCCGACCCGGGGTTCACCCGGATGTCGGCGATCAGGAGCACATGCCGGCCAACCGGGATGGTGCGCAGTACCTGGTGTTCGAGCATCGCGGCGGCAAACGCGGGCGCGGCCAGATAGGCCACGCTGCGCGAGATGGTGTTGCCGACGCTGCGCTGCACCCGCTCGGCCAGATCGTCATCGCCGAGCCGCAGCACGATCCGCGGGTCGGCGGCCAGCGCCCGCGCGTGCAGTGCCGTCTCCAGGTTGACCGTGTCGCTGTTGGTCACCGAAACCATCGCCTGGCAGCTGCCGATCCCCGCGGCCCGCAGCGTCTCCTCCCGGTGGGTCTCGCCGATGACCACCCGCAGCCCCAGCCGGCGAGCCAGGCCGATCCCGGCCGCAGCCTCGCTCTTGTCCACGCAGACCACGCCGATCCCCAGGTCGTGCAGCTGCCCGACGATCCGGGTACCGACATTGCCCAGGCCCGCCACGATCACGTGCTGGCTGATCGGCCGGTCCTTGGCCCGCAGCGATCCGGTCAGCCGGGCACCGACCACGGCCGCGGTCACCACCGGGATGAATGCCATGCCATCGAATGTCAGCAGGAATTGCGCCACCTTCTCCGGGGTGCTCAGCCCCGGGTCACTGACCGCTGCCCCGGCCGCGTCCAGGAACGTCAGGTACACGGCATTGCCGAGCGAGAAACGGCCAAGGGTCGCGAGCAGCACGAACCCGGCGACGAGCACCGCGAACAATGCCACGAAGGCCAGGCCGAGCTTGTGCCAGAACAGCATCCGCGCCGCGTCGGCAAGTGCGCGCAACGGGTGCCGGCGCTGCCGGGCGAGCGGGTTGCGTGGCGCGCCGTCGGCGACCGCGAGCACCAGGTCCGCGCTGCCGGTGTCGGGGGGCAGCAGCCGGGGCGAAAGCGGGTCGCCGGTCATCGCCAGCCCGCAGACGACGTGCCGGGGGTGGACGTCCGCCTGCCTGGCCACGTACAGGGTGCGCCCGGCCACCCGGACATGGCTGGGCGCGGGCTCTCCTAAAGCGGCGGCGACGAAGGACGGCGCGGACATCGAGGAACCGGACAGCACCGCGCAGTCGCCGAAGAAGGTGTTCATGCGCTCACCCAGGCTGCTGTTGAAGATCGCCACCACCAGCCGCAGCTGCGGGTTGAGTTCCTGTGCCCGCAGGGCCGCATGAAAGTTGCCCAGGTCGTCCTGGCGGAGCAGGGCGAGCGCACGGGCCGACTGGACCTGCGCCGCGGTGAACGCGTCGCCGTTCAGCTCGGCCCGCTCGATGACCCGGACCCGGGGAAGGCGGGCGATCCGCGGGCCGTGGCCCTGCTCACGGGAGCGGAGCAGGACGGTCACGGACTCGCCATAGGTGGTGGTCAGTTCCTCGATGACCCGGCAGGCGAGTGCGTCCTCCCCGCACACGATCAGGTGGTCGCGGCGGGCCGCGGCGCGGGAAAGGGGAGGCACGGCGTGATCCTAACCGGGCCAGGCAGGCTGTCACCAGAACTGCCCATTTGTGCAGTTCGTGCCGGCTTGCCGCGCGGTGGGTGCTCGGTGGCAGGCGCCACCTACGGGAGTATTCTCCCGTTGTATCGGGCCACGTCACGGGGGAGGTCCGCCGATGTCCACTGACGATGCCGTCCGCGCGTCCGACGCCGACCGGGAGCACACGGTCACTGTCCTGCGTGATGGCTACGCCTGCGGGCGGATCACCCTGGCCGAGTTCGACGAGCGCACGACGGCGGCACTCGCCGGCCGGACCTGGGGCGAGCTGCGGGAACTAACCCGGGACCTGCCGGCCGCCAGGACGACGGCCTACCGGGCCGGCGGGCAGCAGCCAGCGGGCGCGCTGGCCGGAGGCGGGGCACGGCTGCTGCCGGTGCTGGCGATCGCCCTGATCTGGCTCACCGTGACCCTGACCGCCCACAGCCCCGACGTGCTCATTCCGGTCGTGTTCCTGCTGCTCATGGCCGTGCGCTTTGCCGCGCGGATCCGGTGCGGCTTCGGCGGCCCTGGCCGCCGCTGCCAGGAGCAGCCTGGCCGCTCCCGGCAGCCGGGCGGGCCGGGCAGGTCGGCCTGACCGTCCAGTCCCCGGGCCAACAGGACCGGATCCGGCCGGGCTGGCAGAGCCGGGCCGCCCGGTGGCAGCGGGCCGCACAGCTGACCGCGCGGCACCGGGTGTTCATCGCCGTCCTGGGCGCCGCCGCCGCGCTCCGGGCTGCGGTCATGCTCGGCTACCCGCCGGTGATGTGGTTCAACGACTCGTACTCCTACGTCTACGACGCCGTTCACCGGGTTGCGAGCTCCGAACGCCCGTCGGGTTACCCCTTCCTGCTCGCGGTGCTGATGCCGCTGCACAGCTTCACGGTGGTCGCCGCCGTCCAGCACCTGATGGGGCTGGGCCTCGGGGTGGCCATCTACGCGTTGCTGCGCCACCGGGGGCTGCCCGGCTGGGGCGGCACGCTGGTGGCTGTCCCGGTCCTGTTCGACGCCTACCAGGTGCAGGTGGAGCAGCAGGTGATGTCGGACACGCTGTTCATGGCGGCACTGCTGGCCGCGGTCGTGGTGGCCTGCTGGCGGGACCAGGTCAGCGTGCGGGCCGCGGCCGTGGCCGGCCTGCTCACCGGCTTGGCCACCCTGGTCCGGTCGGCTGGCCTGCCGCTGCTGCTGGTCATGCTGGCCTGCCTGGTCATCCGCCGGATCGGGTGGCGCCCGCTGGCAGCGCTGCTCGCGGCCGGGGCGCTGCCGGTCGGCACCTACCTGGTTGCCTTCCACGCCCAGCACGGCTCGTTCGGCATCACCAACTCGGGCGGCGTGTTCCTGTACGGCCGGGTCATGAGCTTCGCTGACTGCGCTGTCATCAAGCCGCCGCGCTCGCTGGCCGTGCTCTGCGACTCGCGCCCGCCGCGGCAGCGGCCGATCGCGGTGGAGTACATCTGGTCGCCGTCAGACCCGCTGCACCGGCTGGGACCGGGCAGCGTGTTCACCCCGCGGGTGGACGGGCCCGCCGGGCAGTTCGCCCGCCGCGCCATCGTCGCCCAGCCGCTGGCTTACCTGCGCGCGGTCGCCGCTGACACGCTGCGCTCCTTCGGCTGGCAGCGTGACCCGGGCTATGACCGGGTGACCACGGTGCTGTACCAGTTCAGTGACCCGCCGCCGCGCATCCCGCCGTGGGGGCACTGGGCAGCGCTGCGCACCTACCAGCCCCGGCTCACCCAGCCGCAGGCCGTCCAGCCCTACGCCGGCCTCCTGCGTGCCTACCAGCGGCAGGTCTACCTGCGCGGCACGCTGCTCGGCCTGATTCTGCTGGCCGGGCTGGCCGGGATCGTGACCCGCTGGCGCGACCGCGGCGGCGCCGGGCTGCTGCCCTGGGCGGTGGCCGTGGTGCTGCTCGTCGGCCCGGCAGCTACATCCGGCTTCAGCTACCGCTACCTGCTGTCGGTGACGCCGTTCGCCTGCCTGGCCGCCGGGCTGGCCTGCGTTCCCCGGCGGCCCGCCCGGCCCGCGCCGCTGGCCGGGCCCGGCCCGTTAGCCCGCCGGGCGGGACAGCTGCGGCGGGAGGCGGCTGGCGGCCGGGCGGTCGAGCAGGAACAGGGTCCGCTGCCGGCCACGGGCGCCCGCGGCCGGCACCTGGACCGGGCCCACACCGGACAGGGCGAGCCGGACCGCGCTCGCTTTCTCCGCGCCCGCGGCCAGGACCCACACCTCCCGCGCGCACTGGATGGCCGGCAGGGTCAGCGTCAGCCGGGTAGGGGGCGGCTTGGGCGCGCCCCGGACGGCCACCACCGGCCGCTCGTCGTAGAGCGCGGGCAGGCCGGGGAACAGCGACGCGACGTGGGCGTCCGGGCCGATGCCGAGCAGCAGGACGTCGAAGGAGGGGACCGGGCCATGATCTTCCGGGCGGGCCGCCGCCGCCAGCGCGTCAGCGTACCGCGCGGCGGCCGCCTCGGGATCGTCGCCGTCGGGCCCGTCGGTGCCGGGCATGGCGTGCACCCGGGCCGGATCGGCGTCGAGGTGGCACAGCAGCGCCTGCCGGGCACCGGTCTCGTTCCGCTCCGGGTGGCCGGCGGGCAGGAAGCGCTCGTCCCCCCACCAGATGTCCAGCCGCCGCCAGTCCACCGCGTCGCGGGCGGGCGCGACCGCGAGCTGGGAGAGCACGGCGGTACCGATCCCGCCCCCGGTCAGCACCAGCGACGCCGTTCCCGCGGCTGCCTGGACATCGACCAGCCGGGTGACCAGCCGCGCGGCTACCGCCTTGGCGAGCAGGTCCGCATCCAGGTGGGCCAGCACCTCCGGTGTGGTCACGCCGGCCCGAGCCGGATCAGGGAATCCGCGTACACCTCGTCCGGGTCCAGCCGGCGCAGCTCCTCGGCGAGAAGTTCCGGCGTCTCCCGGCGGTGCAGGGCGGCCCGCCGCTCGGGCTGGCCGGGCCGGCGCAGGTGCGCGACCCGGCCGTCATGACGGCTCACCCCGACCTCGCCGTCGCTGGTGGCGAAGCTGACGTCGGTGACGCCGGGACCGGCCGAGACCTCGCTGGCGACCGGGATATGCAGCCGTACCGACAGCCAGGCCGCCATCAGGTCCGCGCTGGGGTTGCCCTGCTCGGCGCTGACGGCTGCGCTGTGGATGGTGCCGTGCGGCTGGTCCAGTGTGGCCGCGAGCAGCGAGCGCCACGGCGTCGCCCTGGTCCAGCTCAGGTCGGTGTCCCCGGGCCGGTATCCGGCCGCGAGGGTGGCCAGGCACTCACGGGGGGTGCTGGCCGCGGCGGCGTCGGTGATCCGGCGCTGGGCCAGCATCCCGATCGGATCGCTGGCGGGGACCGCTGGCGGGGTGCCCGGCCACCAGGTGACGACCGGCGTGTCCGGCATCAGCAGGGGCGCGACGACGGAGTCGGCGTGCTGGCCGAGCGGCCCGTACATCCGCAGCAGCAGGGTGTCGCCCGGGCTGTTGTCGCCGACCCTGATCTCGGCGTCCAGCCGCGACCGGGCGTCCGGCCGCCGGGTGATCACCACCAGCACCCGGCATGGGTGCTCCCTGGCGGCCTCGCTGGCCGCCCGCACCGCGTCGTACTGCGCCGCCTCGTCGGTCACGATGACCAGCGTGAGGACCATCCCGCTGGCAGGCCCGCCGAGCCGCCTGCGGGCCTGCTGCAGCGCGTCGTGGATGGCGCCGGTGCTGGTATCGGTCAGATCGATGGTCATCGTGCCTTTCCTCCGCGCACCAGGGGCCTGTTCACAGCCGCCGCCACGACCGCCCGTCCCTGGCCATCAGCGCGTCCGCGGAGGCCGGCCCGGCCGAGCCTGCCAGGTACTGCTCGGGCTTGGTGTGCTCGGCCCAGAACTGCTCCACCGGGTCCAGCACCTGCCAGGACAGCTCCACCTCCTGGTGGCGGGGGAACAGTGGCGGGTCACCGACGAGGACGTCGAGCAGCAGCCGCTCGTAGGCCTCAGGGCTGCTCACCGTGAACGACTCGCCGTAGGCGAAGTCCATGTTCACGTCCCTGACCTCCATCGCCGAGCCGGGGACCTTGGAGCCGAACCTGACCGTTACCCCTTCGTCCGGCTGCACCCGGATCACCAGCGCGTTCTGCCCCAGCTCCTGGGTGTCGGTGGCGCTGAAGGGCAGATGCGGCGCCCGCTGGAAGATCAGCGCGATCTCGGTCATCCGGCGTGGCAGCCGCTTGCCGGTCCGCAGGTAGAACGGGACGCCCGCCCACCGCCGGGTATCGACCCCGAGCCGGACCGCCGCGTATGTCTCGGTCCGCGAGTCCGGCGGGATGCCGTCTTCCTCGAGGTAGCCGGGGACCTCCACGCCGCCTTGCCAGCCAGCCGCGTACTGCCCGCGGGCGGTCCCGGCGGCCAGGTCCTCGGGCAGCCGCACCGCCGAGAGCACCTTCTCCTTCTCGGCCCGCAGCGAGTCAGCGTCGAAGGACACCGGCTCCTCCATCGCGGTCAGCGCGAGCAGCTGCATGAGGTGGTTCTGGATGACATCGCGGGCCGCGCCGATCCCGTCGTAGTAACCGGCCCGCCCGCCGATGCCGATGTCTTCCGCCATCGTGATCTGGACGTGGTCCACATAGCCGCGGTTCCAGATCGGCTCGAACAGGGTGTTGGCGAACCGCAGCGCCAGGATGTTCTGGACGGTTTCCTTGCCCAGGTAATGGTCGATCCGGAACACCGAGTGGTGGCCGAACACCGAGTTCAGGATCTGGTTCAGCGCCTGCGCGCTGGCCAGGTCGTGGCCGAACGGCTTCTCCACCACCACCCGCC
This sequence comes from Streptosporangiaceae bacterium, assembly GCA_035532275.1. Taxonomy (GTDB): domain Bacteria; phylum Actinomycetota; class Actinomycetes; order Streptosporangiales; family Streptosporangiaceae; genus UBA9676. The sequence goes on from DATKRG010000008.1 coordinate 20,166, forward strand.
GCCAGGGGCGCGGCCCGTGCGTCCGCTCGCCGGGGGTGGACAGTCCCGAGCGCTTGAGCTGGTTGACGACGTCCGGGAAGAACTTGGGCGGCACCGACAGGTAGAAGGCGTAGTTGCCGCCGGTACCGCGCTCGGCGTCCAGGTCGGCCACGGTCTTGGCCAGCCGGTCGAACGCCTCGTTGTCGGCGAACTCGCCGGGCACGAACCTGACCCCCTCCGACAGCTGCTGCCAGACGGTGTCGTTGAACGGCGTACGGGCGTGCTCCTTCACCGCCTCGTAGGTGACCTGCGCGAAGTCCTCGTGCTCCCAGTCCCGGCGGGCGAACCCGACCAGGGAGAAACCCGGCGGCAGCAGCCCCCGGTTGGCCAGGTCGTAGACGGCCGGCATCAGCTTCTTGCGGGCGAGGTCACCGGTGACGCCGAACATGACGAGCACGCACGGCCCGGCGACCTGGGGGAGGCGCCGGTCCCGGGGGTCGCGCAGCGGGTTCCCCCGCACCAGTTCGCTCACCGCGCCACTCCGCTCGCGCCAACGGCGGCGAGCAGCCGGCCCAGGCCCGCGGACCGCTCCCGCAGGTGCAGCCGGACCGTTGGCCGGCCGCGCTGCCGCAGCGCCCGCAGGTCGCCGAGGGCCTGGGCGAGCTGGAGCCGGCCCAGGCTGAACGGCTGCCCGGGCACCGCCAGGTCACGCTGCACCGCGCCGGTGATCTGCAGGAAGACCCCGTTGGGCGGCCCGCCCTTGTGATACTGGCCGGTCGAGTGCAGGAACCGCGGGCCCCAGCCGAAGGTGACCGGGCGGGTGGTCCGGGCGGCAAGCGCGTCCCGGAGCCGGCCCGCCGGGCTGTCCCCGGCCCGGTCCAGGTAGGCCATGATCGCCAGGTAGCCCTCGGCCGGCAGCGACCACAGCACGGCGTCCAGCACCCCGGCAAGGTCGCTGACGCTGGGCAGGACCCCCGGATCCGCGTGCACCTCGACTGGGCCGTCGGTGAACGCCGGCTCCCCGGTCGGCAGCGGGCCGTCGCCCGCCTCAGCCAGCAGATTGAGCGTGTTCTGCTTGGATTCGGCCACGTTGGGCTGGTCGAACGGGTTGATGCCGCACAGCCGCCCGGCCACCGCGACGGCGTACTCCCAGATCATGAACTGCGCCCCCAGTGGCCCGGTCACCGTGGTGTCGACCGGGCTGGCGGGGCGGCCCAGGCCGATCAGGTGCAGGTCCGGGCCGGGGGAGAAACCGGGTGCGTGCTCGCCGCTCACCACCACCGGCAAGATGCCACGTCCCTGCTTGCCGGTGGACTCCGCGACCAGCTGCTCGGCCCAGTCGCCGAAACCGGCGATGCCCGACCCGCAGTCGGCGATCACGGCCTTGTCGTGGCCTTCCCTGGCGAAGCCGCCCAGCACCGCGCCGAGCGCCAGCCCCGGGTTATGGCCGGGGCCGGCCAGGTCGGGCAGGGCCTGGGCCGCGTCGTCCAGCAGCGCGCCCACATCCACCCCGGCCAGGCCGCTGGGAACAAGGCCGAACGCGGTCAGCGCGCTGTAGCGGCCGCCGACATTCGGGTCGGCGAGAACCACGTGGTAGCCCGCTGCCCCGGCCGTCTCGGCCAGCGGCGACCCAGGGTCGGTGACGACCACGATCCGGCGCGACACCTCGGTGGCGTCCATGCCCATGCTCGCGAACGCGTACTCGTAGATACGCCGGTGACTGTCGGTCTCGACCGTGGAGCCGCTCTTGCTCGACACCACCAGCAGGGTCCGTTCCAGCCGGTCGGCCAGCACGTGGCCGACCTGATGCGGGTCGGTGGTGTCCAGCACCGTCAGCGGCGCCCCAGCGGTGCGGGTGATCACCTCGGGGGCGAGCGACGATCCGCCCATCCCGGCCAGCACCACGTGGTCCAGGCCACTGGCCTGCGCCCGCGCGGCCAGCTCGGCTATCTCGGCGACCAGCGCGCGGGAGACCTGCGGTGCCTCCAGCCAGCCGAGCCTGATCGATGCCTCCCGCTCGGCGTCGGGCCCCCAGAGCCGGGGATCGCCCTGCGCCAGCGCGGCCGGGACACCGTCGGCGGTCAGCTCGTCCAGTGCCCGCTGCTGCGCCTCCATGACGGCAGGCCCCTGGGTTGCCACGGTGGCACTCACCCCCGTCGCCAGGCCCGCGTAGGCAGGCCGGTCGGTGCTCACCTGGGCCCTGTCGAGGCCATCTGGCTGGCGAGCGTCTCCCTCATCGCCCGCCAGGAGGCGTCGAACTTCTCCACGCCTTCCTCCTCCAGCACCGCGACGACCTCGTCGTAGCTGATGCCCAGGCTGGCCAGATCGGTGAAGACCTGCCGGGACTGCTCGTATGTGCCGCGGATCGTATCGCCGCGCAGCTGGCCGTGGTCCGCCGTCGCGTGCAGGGTGGCTTCGGGCATGGTGTTGACCGTGTCGGGCGCGACCAGCTCGACCACGTACATGGTGTCCTCGTAGGCCGCGTCCTTCGTGCTGGTCGAGGCCCATAGCGGCCGCTGTGGGCGGGCTCCGGCCTGGTGCAGCGCCTGCCACCGGGGGGTGGCGATCTGCTCCTCGTACAGCTCGTAGGCGAGCCGGGCATTGGCGATCGCCGCCTTGCCGCGCAATGCCGCCGCCTCGGGGGTGCCCAGCTTGTCCAGCCTGCGGTCCACCTCGGTGTCCACCCGGCTGACGAAGAAGGACGCCACGGAGGTGATGCCGGACAGGTCATGGCCGGCCCGCGCCGCCTGCTCCAGGCCGGTCATGAACGCGTCGATGACCTGGAGGTACCGCGTCAGCGAGAAGATCAGCGTCACGTTGATGCTGATCCCTTCGGACAGGCACTGGGAGATAGCGGGCAGGCCCGCCGCGGTGGCCGGGATCTTGATGTAGGCGTTCGGCCGGCCCACCAGCCACCACAGCGCCCTGGCCTCGGCGATGCTTCGCTGGGCGTCGGCGGCCAGGCTTGGGTCGACCTCGATCGAGACCCGGCCGTCCACCCGCCCCGTGGCGTCGTAGACCGGCCGGAGCACGTCGCAGGCCCACCGGATGTCGTAGGCGGTGATCGCCCGCAGGGCTTCCTCGGTGCTCACGCCGCGCAGTGCCAGGTCGGCTACCTGGTCGTCGTAGGCGGTCCCGTTGCTCAGCGCGTGGGCGAAGATCGTCGGGTTGGAGGTCACTCCGGTGACGTGCCGGTCCCGGACCAGCGTGGCCAGGTTGCCGGTGATCAGCCGCTCCCGGCTGATGTCGTCCAGCCACACCGACACGCCGGCGGCGGACAGCTGCTCAAGGATGTCGTCTGGCTGTGGGGTCATCGCCTGCTGCTCCCTGCTGCTTCTAGTCCCTGTCGCTTCTGGCCAGGCTCGTGCGGGCGGCAGCCGCCACCCGCTCCGCCGTGAACCCGAACTTCTCCTGCAGCACCTGGTAGTCGGCGGAGGCTCCGAAGTGCTCCAGGCTGACGCACTCCCCGGCGTCGCCGGCGAAAGCCCGCCAGCCCAGCGCGATGCCCGCCTCGACGCAGACCCGGGCCCGGACCCGCGCCGGAAGCACCTGCTCCTGGTAGGAAGAATCCTGCGCGGTAAACCATTCCACACACGGCATCGAAACAACCCGGGCGGGTACCGACTCCCGGGCGAGCTGCTCCCGGGCGGCGAGTGCGACCTGCACCTCGCTGCCGGTCGCGATGATGATCACCGCCGGCTCACCGCCGGCCGCCTCGGCCAGGATGTACCCGCCGCGGGCGGTGCCCTCGGCGCTGGCCAGCGCGCCGCGGTCAAGGACCGGCAGGTTCTGCCGGCTCAGGCACAGGCCGGCCGGGCGGTCGCTGCGGTCCAGGATGGTCCGCCAGGCGACCACGGTCTCGTTCGCGTCCGCCGGGCGCACCACGTCAAGGCCGGGAACGGCGCGCAGCGCCCACAGGTGCTCCACCGGCTGGTGGGTGGGCCCGTCCTCGCCCAGGCCGATCGAGTCGTGGGTCCACACGAACGTCACCGGCAGCCCCATCATCGCCGCCAGCCGGACCGCCGGCCGCATGTAGTCGCTGAAGACGAGGAACGTGCCGCCGTAGGGCCGGGTCAGCCCGTGCAGCGCGATCCCGTTGCAGATCGCGCCCATCGCGTGCTCGCGGATCCCGAAGTGCAGGGTCCGCCCGTACGGGTTGCCGGGGAACATGCGGGTCTGGTGCTCAGCCGGGATGAACGACGGCTCGCCCTTCATCGTGGTGTTGTTGCTCCCGGCCAGGTCGGCCGAGCCGCCCCACAGCTCGGGGAGCACCCCGGCCAGGGCGTTCAGCACTTCCCCGGAGGCCTTCCTGGTCGCCATCCCCTTGGGGTCGGCGGGGAACTCCGGCAGTGCCGCCGCCCAGCCGTCCGGCAGCCGCCGGGCCGACAGCCGGGACAGCAGGCCGGCCCGCTCCGGGCTGGCGGCCGACCAGGCGGCGAAGGACTCCTCCCAGTCCGCGCGGGCCCGCTTGGCGCGGTCGGCGACCAGCCGCGCGTGGGCGACCGTCTCGTCCTCGGGGGGAAAGGACACGTCCGGGTCGAAGCCGAGGATGCGCTTGGTCGCGGCCACCTCGTCGGCGCCCAGTGCCGCCCCGTGCGCCTCACCGGTGTTCTGCTTGTTCGGCGCGGGCCAGGCGATGATCGTCCGCAGCGCGATGAACGAAGGCTGGCTGGCGTGATCCCGGGCGGCGAGCAGCGCCGCCTGCAGCGCCGCGACGTCCTCGACGTAGCCATCGGGCCGCCGCCACCCCACCCGCTGCACGTGCCAGCCGTAGGCCTCATAGCGTGCGCAGACGTCCTCGGACTTGGCGATCGCGGTGTCGTCCTCGATCGAGATCGTGTTGTCGTCGTAGAGCACGACCAGGTTGCCGAGCTGCTGGTGGCCGGCGAGCGCCGACGCCTCGTGGCTGATGCCCTCCTCCATGTCGCCGTCGGAGACGAAGGCATACACATGGTGGTCGAACGGGCTCGCGCCAGCCGGGGCGGCCGGGTCGAGCAGGCCGCGCTCGCGGCGGGCGGCCATCGCCATCCCGACCGCGTTGGCCAGGCCCTGCCCGAGTGGGCCGGTGGTGGTCTCCACGCCCGGTGTGTGCCGGTACTCCGGGTGACCGGGGGTGAGACTGCCCCAGGTCCGCAGGTGCCTGATGTCGTCCAGGGTCAGGCCGTACCCGGACAGGTAGAGCTGCAGGTACAGGGTCAGGCTGGAGTGGCCGCAGGACAGCACGAACCTGTCCCGGCCCGGCCAGGCAGGGTCGGCCGGATCATGCCGGAGAATCCGCTGGAAGAGCAGGTAGGCGGCGGGTGCCAGGCTCATCGCCGTGCCTGGATGCCCCGACCCCGCCTGCTGGACCGCGTCCATCGCCAGTACCCGGATGAGGTCGACAGCCCGCTGGTCAGCGGCTGACCACACCAGATCCGCGCCAGATGCGTCCGCCATCGCCAGATCAGCGCTCCTTCCACCGGGTGGCCGGGCTGCCGGGGGTAGCTGCCAGGATCCATTGCTGTTACGACCCTATCGGCAGCCACAATCGGCCACCTCCCCCGTAGGTGCGATCCGCCGGGGGCCAGTACGCTGCCAGCCATGGTGACCCCGCGGCGGCCGCGGTGACCCCCCGGCCAGGCCTGGACCCGCGGGCGGTGATCGAGGGGCGCCCGCCCGGCCGCCGCCGCGCCGGGCTGATCGTCGGCGTCTTCGCCGCGCTCGGGTGCGCCATCGCCCTGCTGGGCATCGACCTGCTGGAGAGCGTGCAAAGTGCACAGCACAGCGTGGTCCCGTTCCTCATCGCGCTGCCCCTCGCCCTGCTCCCGGTGCCGCTGCTGATCGCCCTGGTGCTGCTGCTGGACCGGCTGGAACCAGAGCCGCGCGGCAACCTGGTCTTCTGCTTCGCCTGGGGGGCCGGCATCGCCGCGCTGCTGGCGGGGATCATCAACACCGCCGGCCTGCTGTTCATCACCCAGCCCGACCTTGGCAAGAGCAACGGCCAGTTCATCTCGGCCACGTTCGGCGCGCCGGTGGTGGAAGAGAGCCTCAAAGGGCTGGTCCTGATCTGGCTGCTGTGGCGGCGCAGGCAGGAGTTCGACGGGCCGACCGACGGCATCATGTACGCCGCCATGGTCGGCCTGGGCTTCGCCATGATGGAGAACATCGGCTACTACATCGACGCGCTGGTGCGGCCGGCGGTCGGCGGGGCTCAGCTGCTCGGTTACACGTTCGTCTTCCGGGGGCTGCTGTCCCCGTTCGCTCATCCCGCGTTCACCGCCATGACCGGGATCGGCGTCGCCTACGCGGCCACGCACCGGCGATCCGGGTGGGCGGTGGTGCTGGGCCTGCTCGGGGCAATGACCCTGCACGGGCTCTGGAACGGCCTGGCCAGCCTCGGGGCGGCCGGGATCGGCACCGCGTATCTGCTGGTGCTGTGCGTGCTCATCGTCTTGATGACGGTGCTGGTGGCCGACCGGCGCCGCGTCGTCCGGCTGATCTGGCGGTTCCTGCCCGCCTACCAGGCGGCCGGCGGCGTCGTCACCGAGACCGACCTGCGGATGCTCAGCACGCTGCGCGGCCGCCGGGCGGCCCGGCGGCGGGCGCGCAGGACCGGCGGCCGGGCCGCCGCCCGGGCGATGACCGACTACCAGCTGGCCGCCACCGAACTGGCGCTGGTCCACCAGCGGGCCGACCGGGGCATGATCGACGCTGCCTCGTTCGCCGACCGGTGCCGCGCGCTGCTGGCGCTGATGGCCGCGGCCAGGCAGAGGCTCTGAGCCCTGCCGATGACGGTCAGCGGGCCGGGGCCGGCTCGGGCTCGGGGCTGGCGGCGGTGTCCTTGCCAGCGGTGGGCACCGGCGCCGGGCCGGTGAGCGGCCCGCGGTCGCGCACCGCGTACACGAGCCGCAGGGCCACGATCCAGATCAGCAGCGAGCCGGTCACGTGGACCCAGACCAGGCCGGCCGGCAGGCCGGTGAAGTACTGGGTATAGCCGACCGCCCCCTGGGTCATGATGAGGGCCAGCAGGAGCCAGCCGAGCCGCATCACCCGCACCGGCGCCTTGGTCAGGCGCAGCCCAGCGACCAGCGGCAGCACCAGCCCGCCCAGCAGCCAGCCGATGTCGGAGTGGAGCTGGGTGACGCCGGTCAGCGGCAGGTGGTAGCGCGGCACAGCGCCCGCCCCGGCCAGCGGCCCGGTGCCGGTGACCACGGTCCCGGCGGCGAGCATCACCGCCGTCACCGCCGCCAGCGCGTAGCTGAGCAGCCGCAGGTCGGCCCGGACCAGTGAGCGCGCGGGCGCGCTGCCCTCGGTGCACCGGGCATGCAGCGCCACCGCCGCCGCGACGACCGCGACCGACACCACGAAGTGCAGCGACACCATGGCCGGGTTGAGGTTCGTCAGCACCACGATCCCGCCGAGCACGATCTGCGCGATCACCCCGCCGGGCTGCACGGCGGCCAGCCAGACCAGGTCCTTGCGCCGCTGGCCATCGGGGCGGAACCGCCAGGCGGCGATCAGGACCGCGACCGCGACCGCGGTGAGCGCCACCGTCACCATCCGGTTGCCGAACTCGATCCAGGTGTGGAACATCGGGTCGCCACGGGTGTGGGCGGCTACCAGGCTGCTGCGCGTGCACTGCGGCCAGTCGGGGCAGCCCAGGCCGGACTTGCTGAGCCGGACGGCTGCGCCGGTCACGATGATGACCGCGGTGGACACCACGCCGGCCAGCGCGATCCGCCGCATGGAACCGGGCGTGGGTGCCCAGATGGTGTCCACCCATCGCCGGAGCGTGGTCAGGACGGAACCGCGGGGCACGGGCGGAGAGGTCATATCGGCTGGCACGCACCCATGGTAGGAGTGACCTCGATAGTTCGCATCCCGTACCTCATGCCTGGGCCGAGCCGGTCGCACCGCCACGGGCCGCGCCCGCGCAGGCGATCATCACGCAGACGATCGCCGCCCATTCCCGCACCGCCAGCGCCTGGTCCAGCATGATCAGCCCGACCAGGGCGGCGGCCGCCGGCTCCAGGCTCATCCAGATGCCGAACACCCGGGCCGGCACCCGCCGCAGCGCCTCCAGCTCCAGCGAGTAGGGGATGATCGACGAGAGCAGCCCGATCGCCAGCCCGGTCAGCACAATCCCCGGCCGCGCCAGCGCGGCACCTCCGGCGGCCACACCCACCGGAGCGATCACGACCGCCGCCGCCACCATCGCGATCGTCAGCCCGGAGGAGCCGGGGAAACGCCGGCCGGTGGCGCGGCTGAGGATGATGTAGGCCGCCCAGGCACCGCCGGCCAGCACCGCGAACGCCAGGCCCAGCGCCGGGCTGTGGCTGGACACCGTGCCGTGGCTGGACACCGCGCCGTGACTGGCCGCCGGTGTCCCGCCGGTCTGGGCGAGCAGGGCCGCCCCGGCCGCGGCCAGGCCCACCCAGAGCAGGTCGAGCAGCCGCCGGGAGGCGGCCACGGCCACGCCGAGCGGGCCGAGGAACTCGATGGTGACCGCGATCCCGAGCGGGATCCGCGCGAACGCCTGGTAGATCGAGTAGTTCATGACCGCCAGGGTCAGCCCGAAGCCGGCCACGACGGCGGCGTCCCGCCACGAGCGCCGCTGGATGACCCCCGACAGGCCGGCCCGCAGCCCCCGGGCGCCGGCCACGGCCATCAGCACCGCCGCGGTCCACAGCCGCAGCCCGGTCACCGCGGCGGGCGGGATCTGGGTGAACAGGCGGACTGCCACCCCGGCTCCCACCTGGACCGACACCACCCCGGTGAGGACCAGGACCGACGGCGGCACGGCCCCGAGCGCAGCCGCTGGCGCCTGCCTGGCCCGGCCGGCTACTCCCAGCGGAACGTCCGGGCGGCGAGGGCGATGGCGGCGGCGGCCCACATGGCGAGGACGGCTGCGTCCCGCAACGGGGTGCCGGTCACGTTGCCGAGCACCGAGCGCAGGCCGTCGGACAGCGCCCCCGAGGGCAGCAAGGTCAGCACGGTGCGCGCCCCGGACGGGAACCTGGTGAGGGGGAAGATCACCCCGCCCACGCCGAGCAGCACCAGGTAGATCAGGTTGGCCACCGCCAGGGTGGCCTCGGCCCGCAGCAGGCCGGCCAGCAACAGCCCCAGCCCGCTGAACGCGGCAGTGCCCACCAGCACCAGCAGCACCACCCATCCCACCGCGCCGGCCCCGCCGTGCGGGTGCCAGCCCAGGGCAAGACCCACCGCGATGATGATCGCCGTCTGCACCAGCTCGACCGCGATCACGGTCGCGGTCTTGGCAGCGATCAGCCCGGACCGGGGGAGCGGCGTGGCGCCGAGCCGCTTCAGCACCCCGTAGCGGCGCTCGAACCCGGTGGCGATCGCCTGGCTGGTGAACGCGGTGGAGATGACGGCCAGCGCGATGACCCCGGGGACCAGGAAGTCGACCCGGGGGCCAGGCACCCTGACCAGCGGCTCCAGCGTGAAGGCGAGCAGCAGCATGACCGGGATGATCAGGGTCAGCAGCAGCTGCTCGCCGTTGCGCAGCAGGATGCGGGTCTCCAGCGCCGCCTGCGCGGTGATCATCCGCGGCAGCGGCGCCGCGCCCGGCGCGGGCGGCGGCCACGGCGAGGCGGTGGTCATGTCCGCAGCTCCCGCCCGGTCAGCTCCAGGAACACGTCCTCCAGGGTCCGGCTCTCGATCCGCAGATCCTGGGCGAGCACCCCGTGCTCGGCACACCAGGCGGTCACCGCCGCGACCAGCTGAGGATCCACGCGGTCATGCACCTCCACCACGTAGTGCCCGGCGGGCGACTCCTTGGCCGCCGCGCCCGGAGCCAGCGCGGCGAGCAGCCCGTCGGTGTCCAGGCCGGGCTCGGCCCGGAACCGCAGCTGCCCGGCGGTGCCGGTCAGCTCCGCCGGGGTTCCCTCGGCGACCAGCCGCCCGTGGTCGACGATCGCCACCCGGTCCGCCAGACGTTCTGCCTCCTCCATATGGTGCGTGGTGAGGATCACGCTCGCCCCCGAAGCCCGCAGCCCGCCGATGAGGTCCCAGGTCGCATGCCTGGCCTGCGGGTCCAGGCCGGCCGTGGGCTCATCCAGGAACACCAGCTCGGGGCGGCCGATCACCGCGGCGGCCAGGGACAGCCGCTGCTGCTGGCCGCCCGACAGCCGTTTCACCTGGGTCCGCGCCTGGCCCGCCAGCCCGAGCTGGTCCAGCAGGCCGGCCGGGTCGAGCGGGTGGCTGTGGAACTTCGCCATCACCCGCAGGTACTCGCCCGGACGGACGGCGGGCGGGATGCCACCGGACTGGAGCATCACCCCGACCCGGGGCCGCAGCTCGCGGGCGTCGGCCACCGGGTCCAGGCCGAGCACGGACACGGTGCCGGCGTCGGGGCGGCGGTAGCCCTCGCAGATCTCCACCGTGGTGGTCTTGCCCGCCCCGTTCGGGCCCAGGACCGCGGTGACGGCGCCGCGCCCGGCCCGCAGCGACAGGCCGTCCACGGCGGTGGTCCGCCCGTACCGCTTGACGAGGTCGTGGACCTCGACGGCGGGGCTGGTGTTCACGCTGGCGAGTGTAGAGGCTCCGGCGTGCCGATCATGCGTGAGGCTGGGGCTCGCCCACTGGCAGCGGCCGCCACCAGCGCGGACACCAGCCGGGGGTCCTGCCCGGCCTCCGGGTGCCACTGCACGGCCAGCGTGAAAGGGTGCTGGCCGGGCGCGGGCGCCAGTTCCACCGCCTCGATCACCCCGTCGGCTGCCCAGGCGGACGGGATCAGGCCGTCACCGAGCCGGTCGATGGCCTGGTGATGGGCGGTCGGCACGTCCAGTGCCGCCGCGGTGCCGTCGCCGCCAGGCGCCAGGATCGAGGCGAGCCTGCTCCCGGCCGCCAGCCGCACCGGGTGGGAGCCGAAGGTACCGGGGGATGGGGTGTGGCCCCCCTCGGGCGGCAGATGCTGGCACAAGGTCCCGCCCCTGGCCACGTTCAGCAGTTGCATTCCCCGGCAGATACCCAGCACCGGCAGCCCGGCGGCAAGGGCAGCTGCCAGCAGCTCAAGTTCTGCCTGGTCGCGCTCGGGCTGAACGCGGGCGGTCAGCGGGTGCGGCTGTGCGCCGTAGCTGGCCGGGTCGAGGTCACCGCCGCCGGTCAGGATCAGGCCGTCCAGCCGGGAAAGGGCGGTGGCGACGCCGGCCACCGGCGGCAGCAGCACCGGCACCCCGCCGCCCTCGGTGACCTGGTCGACGTAGCTGGCGGGCAGCATCACGGCGGGTGCCTGCCAGGCCGCCCAGTGAGCAGTCTCGGCGTAGGTGGACAGCCCGATAATGGGCGCGCTCACAGCGGCGTCACGTAGGCGCCGGAGATGCCGCCGTCGACCAGGAAGGTGGAGGCGGTGATGAATGAGGCGTCGTCGCTGGCCAGGAAGGCGACCGCGGCGGCTATCTCGTCGGCTTCGGCGAACCGGCCCATCGGCACGTGCACCAGCCGGCGGGCGGCCCGCTCGGGGTCGGCCGCGAACAGCTCCTGCAGCAGCGGCGTGTTGACCGGGCCCGGGCAGAGCGCGTTCACCCGGATCCCCTCCCGGGCGAACTGGACGCCGAGCTCCCGGCTCATGGCCAGCACCCCGCCCTTGGACGCGCTGTAAGAGATCTGCGACGTGGCCGAGCCCATCACCGCGACGAAGGAGGCGGTGTTGATGATCGAGCCACCGCCCTGGCGCTGCATGTGCGGGATGACGTGCTTGCAGCACAGATACACCGAGGTGAGGTTGACCTCCTGCACCCGCCGCCACGCGTCGATGCCGGTGACCAGGATGGAATCGTCGTCGGGCGGCGAGATGCCGGCGTTGTTGAACGCGACGTCGATCCGGCCGTAGCTGGCGATGGTGGCCTCGTACAGGCCGGCGACGTCATCCTCACTGGTCACGTCGGCCTGGACGAACATGCCGCCGATCTCGTCGGCGGCCGCCTTACCGGTCTCGCCGTCGAGATCGGCGACGACCACCTTCGCCCCTTCCGCGGCCAGCCGTCGCGCGCTTGCCAGCCCGATGCCGCTCCCGGCCCCTGTGACGACAGCGACGCGGTCCACCAGGCGTTGCATGAGCTTGATCACTCCTCGGTTGCGATGAAGACGTTCTTGGTCTCGGTGAAGGAGTCCAGCGCGTCCGGGCCGAGCTCGCGGCCCAGACCGGACTGCTTGAAGCCGCCGAACGGGGTCCAGTAGCGGACCGACGAGTGCGAGTTGACCGACAGGTTGCCGGCCTCCACCGCCCGCGCCACCCGCAGCGCCCGGCCCAGGTTCTGCGTCCAGATCGAGCCGGACAGCCCGTACGGGGTGTCGTTGGCGATCGCGATCGCGTCCGCCTCGTCCTCGAACGGGACCACCGCGACCACCGGGCCGAACACCTCCTCGGTGTAGGCCGGGTCGTCCCGCCGGACCGGGGCCAGCACGGTCGGCGGGAACCAGTACCCCGGCCCGTCAGGGGCGCTGCCCCGGAACGCGACCGGCGCCCCGGCCGGCACGTACGAGGCGACCCGCGCCCGGTGCTCGGCGGAGATGAGCGGCCCCATCTCGGTGCCCGGGCTGGCCGGGTCGCCGACCCGCACGCCCTTGACGGCTGGTTCGAGCAGCTCCATGAAGCGGTCGTAGACACTGCGCTGGACCAGGATTCTCGACCGTGCGCAGCAGTCCTGGCCGGCGTTGTCGAATACCCCGGACGGCGCGCTCGCAGCTGCCTTCTCCAGGTCGGCGTCCGCGAACACGATGTTGGCGCTCTTGCCGCCCAGTTCCAGTGTCAGCCGCTTCACCTGCCGGGCGCAGCCCGCCATGATCTGCTGGCCCACCTCGGTGGACCCGGTGAAGACGATCTTGCGGACCGCCTGGTGGCCCACCAGCCGCTGGCCCACCACGCTGCCCTTGCCGGGCAGCACCTGGAACACGCCGTCCGGCAGCCCGGCCTCGCGCGCCAGCTCGCCGATCCTGATCGCGGTCAGCGGGGTGCGCTCGGCCGGCTTGGCGATCACCGGGTTGCCCGCCGCCAGCGCCGGGGCGAGACCCCAGCCCAGGATCGGCATGGGGAAGTTCCACGGCACGATGAGGCCGACGATGCCGACCGGCTCCTTGAAGGTGACGTCCAGGCCGCCGGGGACCGGGATCTGCCGGCCGCACAGCCGCTCCGGCGCCGCCGCGTAGTAGCGCAGCACGTCGCGGACGTTGCCCGCCTCCCACCGGGCCTGCCCCACCGGATGGCCGGAGCAGGCGACCTCCAGCCCGGCCAGCTCGTCGATGTGGGCGTCCACCGCCTCGGCGAAGGCGCGCAGCAAGGCCGCGCGCTCGCCCGGCGCGACCGCCTGCCAGGCGGCGCGGGCCGCCGCCGCACGGGCGATCGCCTCGTCGGTTTCCTCCGCCGACACCGATGGCACCGCGGCGACGCTCTCCTCGGTCGCCGGGTTCAGCACTGTGAACGTGGACATGCTCCTTTGCACCCCCGCCGTCAGAGCCGCTCGAAGCCGCGCAGCAGCTCCCAGTCCGTGATCGCCGCATCGAAGGCCGCCAGCTCCACCCGTGCGCCGTTGGCGTAGTGCTCGACCACCTGGTCGCCGAACGCCTCGCGGGCCAGCTGGCTCTTCTCCCACTCCGCGAGCGCGTCCCGCAGCGTGGTCGGCACCCGCGGCCCGTCGTCGTGGTAGGCGTTGCCGGTGATGGCGGCCTCCAGCGGCAGTTCCTTCTCGATGCCCTCCAGGCCCGCCGCGATCATCGCGGCCACGGCCAGGTACGGGTTCACGTCGCCGCCGGGAACCCGGTTCTCCACCCGCAGCGACGGTGGCGAGTGCCCCACCAGGCGCATCGCGCAGGTGCGGTTGTCCACGCCCCAGCGGATCGCGGTCGGCGCGAAGCTGCCGGGCACATAGCGCTTGTAGGAGTTGATGTTCGGGGCGTGGAACAGCGACATCTCCCGCAGCCCGGCCAGCTGGCCAGCCAGGAAATGCTCGCCCAGCGGGGACAGGCCGTGTGGCCCGTCCCCGGCGAGCACGGCGTTCCCGGCCACGTCCCGCAGGGACAGGTGGATGTGGCAGGAGTTGCCCTCACGGGCGTTCGGCTTGGCCATGAAGGTGATGCTCATGCCGTCAGCCGCGGCGATCTCCTTCGAGCCCGTCTTGTAGATCGAGTGGTTGTCGCAGGTCGTCACCGCGTCGGCGTAGCGGAAGGCGATCTCGTGCTGGCCGAGATTGCACTCGCCCTTGGATGACTCGACGTACATCCCGGCCCCGGCCATGCCCAGCCGGATCTTGCGCAGCAGCGGCTCCACCCGGGAGGTGCCGATGATGGAGTAGTCGACGTTGTACAGGTTCACCGGCGTCAGGTCGCGGTAACCGCGGGCCTGCGCCTGCTCGTAGGAGTCCTGGTAGACGCAGAACTCCAGCTCGGTGCCGACCATGGCGGTCCAGCCGAGCGCGGCCAGCCGCCCGGTCTGGGCCTGCAGGATCTGCCGGGGCGAGGCGACCACCGGGCTGTCGTCCTGCCAGGCGAGGTCGGCGATCACCAGGGCGGACGCCGGGTGCCACGGCATCCGGCGCAGCGTGCCCAGGGCGGGTACGAGGACAAAGTCCCCGTACCCGCGCTCCCAGGATGACATCTCGTACCCGTCGACCGTGTTCATCTCGACGTCCACCGCGAGCAGGTAGTTGCACCCTTCCGCGTGCCGGTGGATCACCTCGTCGAGGAAGAACTCGGCCGACAGTCGCTTGCCCTGCAGGCGCCCCTGCATGTCGGTGAAGGCGATAACGACTGTGTCAATCATGCCCTCGCCGACCTCGACGCGCAGCTGCTCGAGCGTGAGCATGCCGCGCCGGTCGCCGCGCGCGTCGGCATGGAGCACTGTTGGCGGTCCCTTCGTCAGGTCGTCAGTTCGCGTTCGATCTCAGCCAGCTCCTCTGGCGAACCCTGCACCTTCGGCCCGGTGAACCAGGTACGGGCGGAGGCGATCCACCAGATCCCGGCGAAGCCGAGGACGGCGAGGACGGCGACCACGGTGTAGTTGAAGTTGGCCCAGTGCACTGGCCACACCTGGGGCAGCATGAACAGGATAGTGATGATCACAACCCAGGCGACCGCGATGATGCCGATCGGCTTGCTCCAGCGGCCCAGGTTCCAGGGGCCGGGCTGGAAGTGCTCGCCGCGCCGCAGCCGCAGGTATGTCGGCATCACGTAGGCGATGTAGAGCCCGATGACGGCGATCGACGTCACGGCCGCGTAGGCGGCGTAGTTCCACAGGTAGGGCAGCCCGAGCACGAACGCGCCCGCCGCCGCCAGCCAGATGGCGTTGGTCGGCGTCCTGGTGCGGTGGTTCACCCGGTGCCAGAAGGCCGAGAACGGCAGCGCGCCGTCGCGGGAGAAGGCGTAGATCATCCGGGAGTTGGCGGTGACCGAGGACATGCCGCAGAACAGCTGTGCGCCGATCACGATCAGCAGCAGCAGCTTGCCGGTGGTCACCCCGGCCGCGTCGATGAAGATCTGGGCCGGCGGGACGCCGGTCGCCGAGGCGAGCTCCTTGCTGTAGTTCTGGATCGCGAAAGTCAGCCCGATCAGCAGCAGCCAGCCGGCGAACAGGGACACCACGATCGACATCACGATGCCGCGCGGGCCCGCCGTCGCGGCTTGATGCGTCTCCTCGGTCATGTGCGCAGAGGCGTCGTAGCCGGTGAAGGTGTACTGCGCCAGCAGGAGCCCGATCAGCACGACATAGAGGGTGCTGGAGAAGCCGGTGTTGTTGACGATGTGGCCGAACACGAAGCCCGCCGACTGGTGGTGGGACGGCACGAAGGCGAGCACCGCCACGATGATCAGCACACCCAGGATGTGCCACCACACGCTCACGTCGTTGAGCAGGGCCACCAGCCGGACGCCGAACTGGTTCAGGATGCCGTGCAGCAGCAGGATGCCGCCGTAGACCAGGATCGTGTGGCCAGGCGTCGCGGCGAAGCCGAACTGCAGGTCGAGGAAGGCGGTCAGGAAGAACGCGGCGCCGAAGTCGATGCCGGCGGTGACCGCCACCTGGCCGAGGAAGTTGAACCAGCCGGTGAACCAGGACCAGGCCGCCCCGTTCTTCGGGGCGATCTTGGCCGCCCAGTAGTACAGGCCGCCCGCGGTGGGGAAGCTGGAGCACACCTCGGCCATGGCCAGGCCGACGAACAGGGTCATGATGCCGACGAACGGCCAGCCCCAGACGATGACCGCGGGCCCGCCGGTGTTCATGCCGAACGCGTACAGGGTCAGGCAGCCGGACAGGATCGAGATGATGGTGAAGGAGACGGCGAAGTTCGAGAACCCGGACATACGCCGCCGGAGTTCCTGCGCGTAGCCAAGCTCGTGGAGGCGCTTCTGGTCCGGGTCAACCGCTCCCGGTACCGCTTGTTCGTTGACCGACACGAATGCTCCTTACGTCAAGCCGCCGAGACGTAGGTCCAGGGTCGTGCTGCCCAGCCCGCGCACAGGCGCTTGACCAGGCAGCTGTGGCCCAATGGTTTATTATCAGACCATTGAGGGTTAGAGTGCGGGTCATGTCAAGACCTGAGGCGGAATTACCGGTGCCCGGCAGGTCCCAGCGCCGGCTGCCTGTCAGTGCGGCCTGGCACCGCAGCCGCCCGCCGGCGACGGCTGCCCTGACGACCGGCACTGAGCTCAGCGCGCTGCTGGGCCCGGTCCGGGCGGGTAACGCCTTCGAGGAAACCGTCGAGCGCCTGCTGAGCGTGATCAAGCTGGGGGTGGTGGCTCCCGGTGAGCGGTTCCCGGCCGAACGGGAGCTCGCGGGCCTGCTGGGAGTCAGCCGCATCACGTTGCGGGAGGCGATCCGGGCGCTGCAGCAGGCGGGTTATGTCGAGTCGCGGCGTGGCCGGTTCGGCGGCACCTTCGTGACGTCCATCCCGCCCGCCCCGGATCCGGCGGAGGCACGCCGGATCGCGCTGGCCGACACCGGCCAGCTGGCCGACGCGCTGACCTTCCGGATGGCTGTGGAAACCGGCGCCGCCCAGATGCTGGCGCTGTCGGCTGGTGACCGCGGACGCGATGTCCTGCTTGCCCGGCTTGCCGCGGTCAACGACGCGAGCCCCGCCGACTACCGGCGGCTGGACACCCTGTTTCACCTCTCGATAGCCGAGCTGACCGGCTCGAGCCTGCTCGCCGCCGCCTGCGCCGACGCCCGGATGCGGCTGAACGACCTGCTGAACGCGATCCCGGTCCTGCAGCACAACATCGATCACACCGCCGACCAGCATTCCGCGATCGCCGATGCCATCCTGGCCGGCGACGCCGAACGCGCCCGGTGCGCTGTCGCGGAACACCT
>DATKRG010000009.1:0-1212 GCA_035532275.1 Streptosporangiaceae bacterium
TCGCCGTGATGCGGTTCCTGCTTCTTTATGCGGGGGTCTTCGCGCTCATCGGGCTCACTGCCGCAGTGGGTATCGGGCTGGTCGCGACCGACCGGGTCGTCATGCTCCCCGGTGGCCGGATCATCGCGCAGGCGGTGCACCGCGCAGTGTCGTTCGGCGCCGTGGGTTTCCTGGTGATTCATATCGCGGTTGAGGTGCTGGCCGGGCGGTCCGGCGCCGACGACGCCGTGGTGCCGTTTCTCGACCACGGCCGGACGCTGTACCTGGGCCTGGGGACCATCTCATCCGATCTGCTCGTGCTGATTATGATGACCGGGATCCTGCGCGGGCGGTTCGCCGTCGTCGGGCCGGCCTGGGCGTGGCGGGCACTGCACGCCGCCGCCTATCTCGCCTGGCCGCTGGCTATCCTGCACGGGCTGCTGGCGGGCCGGACAGCCAAGCCGTACGTGGACTGGAGCTACGGCGCCTGTGCGGCAGCGGTCGGGCTCGCGCTCGTCGTCCGGCTCGTGGTGGCCTCACGGGTGCGGGAGACACCAGCCAGCCCCGTTCCCGCGCAGGCGCCCTGGCTGGCTCCCGGCTGGCTGGCCCCCGGCCGACTTGCACAGGACCGGCGCCGCGCGCTGCCCGCCATCGAATCCGGGCACGATGAGCAGGACATCTTCGGTCCCGCCCAGTACGACCCGGATCTGTACGGTCCCGAGCCGGATACCGACCCCGGGCCGTATGGCAGCGGGAGCCAGTACGGCAACGGGAGCGCGCCATCGCGGCTCGGGTGGGGCCGGTGAACCCGCTTCCGGTGCCGGAGGCGATGCGGATCGGCCAGGCCAGGCTTACCGCCGGGCTCGACCGTTTCGCCCGCATCGATCTGGCCGCTCACCGGCAGCTCTTCGGCACGATCAGGCGGCTGCCGGCCCGCCAGCTGATCGAGCTGGCGGAGCGGGCCGACCTGCGCGGCCGGGGCGGTGCCGCCTTCCCGTTCGCCCGCAAGCTGCGGGCCGTGCTGGCCAGCGCCGCGGCGCGCAAGTCTGCCACGGTCATCGTCGTCAACGGCACCGAGGGAGAGCCCGGCAGCGCCAAGGACGCCATGCTCCTGATCAGGTCGCCGTACCTGGTGCTTGGCGGTGCCCTCCTCGCGTGCCGGGCGCTGGGCGCCCGGGAGATCGTGGTCGGGGTGGCCGTCGGCGCCGCGGACGGGCTGGTGGCGCGGTCGGT
>DATKRG010000010.1:0-19183 GCA_035532275.1 Streptosporangiaceae bacterium
GGTCGCCGTCCCGGCCGCGACCGCCCACGGCACTCCGGCCACGCCGTAACCGGAGTGGAGCATGGCCACCGCTCCCCCGATGGCCAGCAGGTCACCGAAATGACCGCCGATCTTCAGCGCCCGCAGCCCGGAGGCGAGCACGAGCAGAAGCTACCAAGCTGAGGCAAACCAGCGCCAGCACGACACGCCACCCATCACGGGCGTCTTCGTCTAGATGAAGTCGGAAAAGTCGCGCAGCAGGGCGGACTTCGATTTGGCCCCGATCACCTGCCTGACGACTTCACCGCCGGAAAAGACATTCAGGGTCGGGACGAGCATGATCTCGTACTTCTGCGCCGTCCGCGGGTTCTCGTCGACGTTGAGCTTGACCACGTCCACCTCGCCAGCATGCTCAGCCGCGATCGCCTCAAGGACCGGGCCGACCTGACGGCACGGGCCGCACCACTGCGCCCAGTACTCCACGATGACCGGCCGGGGGCTGCGCAGGACCCCGGTCTCGAAGGTCTCATCGGTCACGATCCTGGCTGTGCTCACGGCGTGGCTCCTTCCATGCGGAGATCAAGGGTTCTCGCGGAGCATTCCGGCCCGCTCCCACGGGTCCCGCTGTCCCCGAGGTGCAGCGCGACGCAGTCGTCGCTGTCACCTTGCTCACAGACGTGCACCAGCCGGCGCAGCCGGCACTGAAGCTGCGCGAGTTCCCTGGTCTGCCCGTTGATCGCCGCGAGCTTCGCCTCGGCTGCCCTGATGACGTCGTCGGCGGACCGGCCATCCCCCGAGCCCAGCAGGTCGCTTACTTCCGCCAGCGTGAACCCCAGCCGCCTGGCCCGGCGGATGAACGCGAGCCGCCACCGGTCGTCCTCGGAGTACTCGCGGAACCCGGAGCCCGTGCGTGCGGGCAGCGCCAGCAGCCCGCGGCGCTGATAGAACCGGACCGTCTCGACGCCGACTCCCTCCCCGGCGGCAAGCTTCCCGGTCGTCAACCTACCCATGGTGGGCAAGCTAGCAGCCGTACCGCGGTACGGAGTCAACAGCGGCGCGATCACCCTGGCCTAGCGCACATAGGCGAAAAGCCGTCCTATTCACCGTGCTGAATCAGGCGCTGGCTTCCGCCTGACATTATGAGCAGCGGATACAAAACGCGAAAGGAGAAGACGATGAAACTGGAACACGGGCTCGCCGCCGGAATCGCCCTGGCCGCGCCGGCCATTATGGTGACGGTGGCCGCATCGGCTGCCCCGGCCCGCCCCGCCGCGCTCCCGGCGTGCGGGACGTCGCTCCTGACCTGGTTCGCCCCGCAGGGGAACGGCTTCACCGGTGGCGCCGGCTACGTGGTGGAGTTCAGCAACATCGGCACGACCACGTGCACCGTCAAGGGTTTCCCCACGGTCAAGCTCACCGAGAATGGCAATCAGGTGGGGCTGAAGGCGACCACCTCCGGCCCGGCGCCCGCAACGGTCACGCTCAAGCGGGGGCAGACGGCTCACGTCGCGCTGATCATCAGGGACGCCGGCGCGATCTGCACGCCCTCACCCACGAACGGCCTGTCGGTCAAGCCACCCGGCAACACCCAGGCGTCCAACTTCAGGCTGGTCGCCTTCGGCGCGTGCCCGGGCAAGTCCACGATGAGCGTGGACGCGATCAATCCCGGTGTCGGCATCCCGTTCTTCACGATCCACTGACCGCGCCGACAGCGGCCGGCCCGCCCGGCCGCCAGTTACGGCTGGAGGTTGGCGAGGACCTCGTGGCCGGCGGCGGTGAAGGCGTCCCAGAGGTGCCCAGGCGGTGCCTGCGTCACCTGGTAGCCCGGCTGGATGGTGATGATGACGATCCGGTGCGGTATCAGGACGTACATGACCGGCTCGCCGTCGAGTACCTCGGGCGGGACGACGAAGGCGTCGGTGCCCAGGCCATGCATCTCCACCACCAACAGCTTGGGCTGGGGCGATCCGGAGGGCACGAGACGGGCGGCATAGGCGGCCGCTGACTTCCGGGTCGCGAGGAACAGGCCCTGGGCGTCCGGCAGCTTCTGGGTCAGGGACACGCCCATGCTCCACTTGTGCCGGTACATGCCGGCCGGGGCCTGGGGGCCGTTGAAGACGCACGCTTCGAGCGGGTAGGCCGGCGGCGGCGCCATGGCCCAGTAGATGATCGGCGCACTGACACGGACCGGGGGCACGCCGGTCACCGGGCCGCCAGCGGCGGCCGCCGCCTGGCTGGCGGACAGGTACGGGCACAGGGCGGCCGCTGGCGAATGAGCGATATAGGCCGTGATCTGCCTGACCACGTCGGCCTGGAACGCTGGGCTGGTGGTCTCCGTCAGGTGCCAGCACGTCACCGACCGCAGGCCGGCCAGGGGCCCGGGGTTCCACAGGGCCAGTTCGGTGAGGGGGGCGCTGCCACAGTCGATGGTGTCCTGCCCGGAACCGGGGCCGGCGTGGGGCCCGGTCAGCGCGCCGTTCGGCGGCGCCTCCGCCAGCGCCGAGTTCTCCAGCACCACGCCGTCGCCCGCGTCCCAGGCGGGGTTCACCTGGCGGTAGAACAGCGTGTCCGAGACAGTGATCTTGCCGGCGATCGCATACAGCGGGACCGCCGCTGGCAGCGGGGCCAGGCCGGGATTGACCGCCTTCAGCTGCGGCGAGCCGATCTTCATGGCGGCCGCGGCAGGGCTGTTGGCAGCCACCGGGAAGCTGTCCCGGCAGCGGGCCCACGACTCGCACAGGCCCGCCAGGATGTCCGGGATCCCGGACAGCAGCCCGCCCGCCGGCTTGGCATGCACCTTGGTCCCCGGTGCCAGCGAGGGCGCCCGGGCCGGTGTGGGATGGGACTTCTGCCACCCGGCGAGCGGGCTGCCGAGATTGGGCGTGCCGAGGGTGATGACCAGCCCGACCTGGCTCGGCTGGGCGACCGGGCGGCCCGTGCCGACGCACGCCTGCTGGAAGGCGCAGCGGGTCGCCAGGCCACCCATCGAGTGGCCCACGACGATCACCGTCCCGATGGGAGAGGCTTTGGCCAGGCACCTGATCCGGGCAGCGAGCGCGGCGCCGATCGACGGGTCGGTCACCCAGTTGGTGTTCACCGGGCCGTAGTCGAACGGGGGCACGACCCTGACCCCAGCGACCGTCCTGATCGCGGCGATCATCGAGTGGGAACCGCCGCTCGACCATACCTGTGAGTCCTCGGAGAAGCCGTGGACCAGCAGTACCGGCACCCGCGGCCCGAGGCCAGTGCTTCCTGGGCATGCGGCGGATCCGGCCGCGGCTCCCGTCGCCGCGCTGGCAGGCGCGCCCGCCAGTACCGCCCCGGTCAGCACCGCACCAGCCAGCACGGGCGCCGTCAGCATGACCGTGGCCCTGGCTGCGAGCCGCTGTCGGCGGCCGGTCACGGCATCTCCCTGGTGCCGATAAGCAGCCATTGCCCGTTCTCCTTGGTCAGCAGCAACTGCCAGCGGCCCGGCTTCGGGCCGCTCACCACCGCTTGCACCACCCCGGTCCCGGCAGAGGTGGCATGGAACGTCCGGTCGCTGACGCGCACCCGCGAGCCGGGCGGCAGCAGCGGCCCGCCGCCGTCCGCCAGTTGCGGTCGCAATTCTGCGGCCACCACAGCCGCCTGCTCACTCATGGCCGGTGCGGAGAGCCCACGCGCGAGATGTGCCGCCTGCCCCGGTGTCAGCACAGCGAGCGGCTCGTTCTTCACTCCCGTCACGGCCACTATCAGGCCGGCCACCACAGCGGCCAGCACACCAGCAACAGCGATCACGACAGCCCGGCGCCGGCTCACCGCACCCCACCCTCCCGGTCAGTGAGATTAAGACGCGCGGCGATACCGCACGGTTCACCAGCTAATCCCGCGTGCCCGGTCTTCGGGCCATTCCTGTTGTGGTCGGTTTGGGCTGCTATCACGACCCAAAGGGACCACGTCGTGGGGAGGGCCTGCTTGGAGCCGGTGGGTGTGGTCAGCTTGGGCTGCTGCCACGACCCGGATCGACCACGGCCGTGCCTGGCCAGCCGGGCCGGGCACGGTAAGTCGTTGACGTCACCGGGGCGGTTGGCTACGGTGCACATCCTGTAATCATCCAGAGGACCTGAGGGAGCTGGCCCGGAGACGGTCCGGCAACCTGCGCTCGCCGCAAGGTGCCGATGCCAGGATCGATGAGGAACTTTCATGAACCTCCTTCCTGACATTCCGGTCCTGCGCGGCTCCCTGGTCCGGCTGGAACCGCTGTCGGCCAGCCATAGCCAGGACCCTGGCCGCTTCAGCGCAGCGGACGGCATCAACGCCGAGGCGAAGCTTCTGCTCCTGGAGCATGCGTTCGAGACTTTGGGCGTGGTCCGGGTCGACCGCACGCGCCAGGAGAGGAGGGCCTCCTGCGCGACTCGGCGATGTTCTCGGTGGCCGCCTCCGAGTGGCCGGCCGCCAAGGCCGCCCTGCGCCGCCGTCTGGCCCAGGCAAGCCACCGCGACACCGCGACCTGACGAACCGCTCCGGGAGCGAGCCGCGCGGCTGGCTGGACAGCGCTAGACCTCGGCCGCTGGGCCAGCACCCGTGACCGGGGCGGCCTGCGGGGAGCAGGCTGCGATGGCGGCGCCGAGCGCCGAGGGCCGGCAATCGGAGTCCTGCCAGTCTTCGCCCTGCAGGCGCAGCAGTGCCGGAAGCGCCTCAGCCGCACCAAGCGCAGCAGCGGCCTTGACGACGAGATTGCCCGGGTGACCGTTGTCCAGCCAGGCCAGCAGCGGCGCCAGGGCGCCGGGGTCCTTGCGCTCGGCCAGCCCCAGGAGTGCCTCGCCAGCCGTGTCGCCCTCCTGGTCGGTCAGGCGGGCGGCCAGAGCGCCGCGGACCGCCGCGCTGTCAGCCCTGGTCGAGCTGAGGCCCATGGTCGCCCAGTCCCTGACCTCCGGGTCCGGGTCAGCGGTGAGGCCGATGAGCGCGGCGACCGCCTCGCCGGCGGGAGGATCACCGGCGACCGCCGGCAGCGCGACCGCGGCGGCGAACCTGACCTGCCCGGACGGGTTCGTGGCAGCCCGCAGCACCGCTGGCAGGCCCCGCAGGTCAGCGAGGTGGCCGAGCGCCACGATCGCGGAGTTGAGGACGTCCGGCCGGTCATCCTCGCAGCACCCGAGGATCACCGGCAGCGTCTCCTCCCGGAACGGCCGGCCGGCCCGGTAGCCGATCTGGCCCAGGACGTCCAGGCCTGCCGTGCGCTCACGCGCATCGCTGGACCGGGCATAGGCGCACACCGCCTCGAACGACGGCCGGTCGGTGCGGCCGTGCAGGCTCCGCATGATGGCCGACCGTTCGTCCTCATTCTCGGCCGCAGCTGCCCACCGCAGCAGAACCTCCGCGCTGTCCCGGACGTGTGTCATGAACCTCAGGGTAGGGGCAAGCCCGCCGCAGCCCATAGTCGCGTCATCGCCGGGCTAGATCCAGTCGGCGTGGCGCGGCCACGCGAGCAGGGTGTCGACCATCTCGGGCGGGGCGGCGGCCGCTGCCGCCTCCGTCACGCCATAGCGGCCTCGGTAGAACAGCAGCGGCTGGTCCGGGCCGCAGGCGCCCAGCTCGGTGACCCGGCCCAGCACCACATAGTGATCCCCGGCCTCGTGCACGGCCTCGACCACGCACCCCACCCAGGTGAGCACGCCGGCCAGGACCGGCGCCCCCGACGACGACGGTGACCAGCGCACCCCGGCGAACTTGTCCGCCCCTGCGGTGCCGAACATCCTGGCCAGGTCCCGCTGACCGGCGGTGAGCACGTTCGCGCAGAAATGCCCTGCCCGCGCGATCAGCGGCCAGGTCGCCGACGACTTGCCAGGGCAGAACAGCACCAGCGGCGGGTCCAGTGACAAGGCGGCGAACGACTGGCAGGCGAAACCGGCCGGGCCGTCCTCACCCAGGGTGGTGATGACCGTGACGCCGGTGCAGAAATGGCCGAGCACCTGCCGGAACCGCTCGGGTTCCGGCTCGGACCGGGCCAGGACGGCGTCGGGTGCCGCGGTCATCGCGTCGCCGCCGCCCCGCTGCCCGGTCACGCCGACGCCTCAGTGGGCGGCCGCGCCACTGAAGGCGTGCCCCCACAGGCTGATCGCGGTGGTCTCCCGGGAGACCCAGGTCGCGTCGTCGACCAGCCGCCCGCCGGTGCCGTACTCCACGTCGAACCCGCCCGGCGTCCGCACGTAGAACGACACCATCAGGTCGTTGGCGTGCCGCCCGAGGGTGGCGCTGACCGGGGCGCCGCGCCGGGCACACCGGTCCATCGCCCGGCCGACGTCGTCGAGCGAGGCAACCTCGATCATGAGGTGCACGATCCCAGCCGGTGCCGGGAACGGGGCCAGCGCGAGCGAGTGGTGCCGCGGGTTGCACCCGAGGAACCGCATCCACAGCGGCGGCCCGGCGGGGCGGCCGAACAGTTCCGGTGCCATCCGCATCGAGTCCCGCAGCCGGAAGCCCAGCACTGTCGTGTAGAAGCCGAGGGCGGACCCGTCGTCGGACACCGGGAGCACGACGTGGCCGAGCCCCAGTTCATCGGTGACGAAACGATTTCCGTACGTGCTGCCGACCGGACGGTGCTCCAGCGCGGCGCCGGAGAAGACCTCCAGCGCGTTCCCGGCCGGGTCGTCGAAGCGCAGCAGGCCGCCCACCCGGCGGTCGGCGAGCTCCTCGGGCGTGCCGGCCTTGACCGCCACGCCGGCCTCCTCCAGCGCCCGGCCGACAGCGGCGAGCGCGTCATCGCCGGGTACCTCCCAGCCGGAGGCCAGCAGCCGCTCCCGCTCCCCCGGCAGGATCACCAGCCGGGCCGGGAAGTCATCCATCCGCAGGTAGAGCGCATCGGGGTCGGGCCCGCGCCCCTCGGCCATGCCCAGGGCGCGGACGCCGAACTCACGCCAGGCCCCCAGGTCAGCCGACTCGATGCGCAGATACCCCAGCGACTTGATAACGCTCATCCGGCATCACCTTCAAGGAAGCCCATGACGAGCTGGTTGAACTCGTCGAAGCGCTCCATCTGGGCCCAGTGCCCGCAGCCGCCGAACACGTGCAGCCGCGCCTTGCGGATGAGCTTGAGCGCCACCAGCGCGCCGTCGAGCGGGTTCACCCGGTCCTCCCGGCCCCAGACCAGCAGCACCTCCTGCCGCAGCCGGTGCGCTTCCCGCCAGAGCATCCCCTGCTCGGCGGTGGCCGGGTCGAAGAACGTGGCACCGAGCGAGGCCGTCGCCGCCAGCGCCGCTGGGTCGCTGGCAGCGCCGAACCGCTCCTCCACCAGCTCGTCGGTGACCAGCCGCTGGTCGAACACCAGCGTCCGCAGGAAGGCGGCCAGCTTCTCCTTGCTGGGCCCGGGCGGCGCCGAGAAGTTCATCAGCGCCTTGATGCCCTCGGTCGGGTCCGGCGCGAAGAGGTTGAGGCTCAGGCCGCCGGGCCCCATCAGCGCCAGCCGGCCCGCACGCTCGGGGAAGCGCAGCGCGAAGCGGACCGCTGTGCCCCCGCCGAGCGAGTTGCCGACGAAGTGCACCCGCTCGATCCCCAGCCCGTCCAGCAGGGCGGCCAGCGCGTCGGCGGCGAAGGTGAAGTAATGCCCGGTCACGGCTGGCCGGTCGGAGCGGCCGAACCCCGGCATGTCGACCAGCAGGGTGCGGAACCGGCCGGCGAACACCGGCAGGTTGGGGCCGAAATTGCTCCACGCGGACGCGCCCGGCCCGCCGCCGTGCAGCATCACCACCGGCGGGCCCGCGTCACCGCCCCCGGCCGGGCCCGCCTCGTGATAATGCAGCCGCATCCCGCCTGCGTCGGCGAAGTGGCTGGTCGTGGCGGAGTCCAGCGGTGCGATCGTCATCGTCTGCTCCCGTCACAGCATCGCGTCGGGCGGGACGTCGAGCCCGAACTCGCCGCGGCCGAACATCGACAGCGCCCGCTCCGGGTCGTTGATGGCGTGCACCCGGCCGGCGTGCGCGTCGCGCCAGAACCGCTGCATCGGGGTGCCAGTCTTCAGCGCCCGCCCGCCGGAGTTCTCGAACAGCAGGTCCACCGCGCTGATCGCCTGGCCGGTGCCCCGCACCTGGTCGCGCCGGACCCGCAGCCGCAGCGGGATGGGGATCTTCTCGCCCGCGCGGGCCAGCGTCATCAGCTCAGCCATGTTGTGCTGGAGCGCCAGCCAGGCAGAGTCCAGTTCGGCCGCGGCCTCGGCGATCCGCACCTGGCCGTACGGGTCCTCCGCCGCCTTCTGCCCGATGTAGGCCGCCCGCACCCGGTCGCGCTGGTACGCCACGTGCGCGTCGTAGGCCCCGGTCGCCATCCCGATGATCGGCGTGGTGATCGAGTACGAGAACAGCGAGCCGTACGGCAGCCGGTACAGCGGCGCCTTGTTGACCTCGTGGCCGGGGCAGGCGCACCTGGACACGTCGATGAAGCTGAGCGAGCGGTGCTGCGGCACGAAGACGCCGTCCACGACGATGTCGTTACTGCCGGTGCCGCGCAGCCCGACCGTGTCCCACACGTCGTCGATCACGTAGTCGCTGGCGGGCAGCAGGAAGGTGCGGAAATCGGCGGGCCTGCCGTCACCGTCCGGCACGATCGCGCCCAGCAGCACCCAGGTGGCGTGGTCGCACCCGGACGAGAAGCTCCACCGCCCGGTGAGCCGGTGCCCGCCGCCGACGGCCTCGGCCTTGCCGGTCGGCGCGTACGAGGATGACATCCTGGTGCCCGGGTCGCCGCCCCAGACCTCTTCCTGCCCTGGTGGCGGGAACAGCGCCAGCTGCCAGGGGTGAACGCCGAGGACCGAGGCGACCCAGCCGGTCGACCCGCAGGCGCTGGCGATCAGCCGGACCGCGGTCAGGAAGGTGACCGGGTCGGCTTCCAGCCCGCCGTAGGCGGCCGGCTGGAGCAGCCGGAAGAACCCGGTTTCGGCCAGCGCCTTGACCGAGTCGGCGGGCACGACCCGGGCGTCCTCGGTCTCCTGCGCCCGCTCCCGCAGCACCGGCAGCAAGTCGCGAACCCCCGCGACCACCGCCTGGCCGACGTCGTCGTGCGTCATCTCATGGCCTCCCTCGCGGTGCGTCGTGCCGAAGGCGCGCCAGGTGGCGCGGTGCTGGCTCCAGGAGGCGGGGGCACGTGATCCACCCACCGACTCCGCGTCTGGCCATCGCCACTAGACTAGAACATGTTCTAGTCTAGTGGTAAGCCCGAACGCAGGCCTGGGAGGTAACGCTCCCATTCGGGACCCCCGGCCTGGTTGCGGACCGTGAGCATGGAGGGGCCGAATGACTGACTCCGATGGCGTGCGGACCATCGACCGCGGCACACCGCCGGCCAGGTTCGCGCGCGGCTGGCACTGCCTGGGGCTCGCCGACCGGTTTCGTGACTCCGGCCCGCACGCCGTCGAGGCGTTCGGCACCAAGCTCGTGGTCTTCGCGGACTCGGCGGGCGAACTGCACGTCCTCGACGCGTATTGCCGGCACATGGGCGGTGACCTGACCCGCGGCACGGTCAAGGGCGACGCCATCGCCTGCCCGTTCCACGACTGGCGCTGGGGCGGGAACGGCCGGTGCGTCAAGATCCCCTATTCCCGGCGGGTACCGCCCGCGGCGCGGACACGGTCCTGGCTCACCCTGGAGCGCAACCATCAGCTGTTCGTGTGGCACGACCCGCAGGGGAGCCCGCCGCCGCCGGAAATGACCATCCCCCGGATCGAGGGCGCGTACTCAGCGGAGTGGAGCAGCTGGACCTGGGACTCGATCCTGGTCGAAGGGGCGAACTGCCGGGAGGTCATCGACAACGTGGTCGACATGGCGCATTTCTTCTACATCCATTTCGCCTTCCCGACCTACTTCAAGAACGTGCTGGAAGGGCACATCGCCTCGCAGTACCTGCAGACCAGGTCCCGGCCCGACGTCGAGACCGGCTCGAACTACGCGCAGGGCGCGGACACCACGCTGCGCTCCGAGGCCTCCTACTTCGGGCCGTCCTACATGATCGACAACCTGTGGCACGACTATCACGGCATGACCATGGAGAGTGTGCTGATCAACTGCCACTACCCGGTCACGCCGGACTCCTTCATGCTGCAGTGGGGTGTGATCGTCAAGCGCCCGCCCGGTCTCCCCGAGGCCCAGGGCGACCGGGTGGCCGTCAAGTTCGCCGACTTCATCGGCCTGGGCTTCCGGCAGGACGTGGAGATCTGGACGCACAAGAGCCGGATCGACAACCCGCTGCTGTGCGCGGACGACGGGCCGGTCTATCAGCTGCGCCGCTGGTATGAGCAGTTCTACACCGACGTCGCGGACATCGAGCCGGACATGGTCGCGCGCTACGAGTTCGAGGTGGACACCACCCGGGCGGTGGCCGAATGGGAGGCGGAGGTCGCGGGGAACCTCGCGATGCGGCAGGCCGAGGCACTCTGATCATGTCCGACGCACGCTGGGCCGACGAGCGCCACGCCGGGCTCCGGCGGGTCGAGTGCGACCGCTGTGACGCGGCGGTGCTCGTCGTCAAGTTCAGCAGGCAGCACACCAGCGTGCAGTGGAGCCCGGCGTCGGTGCGGGCGTGCGCCGAGTTCAGCGCCAGGACGGCCGCGGGTGAGCAGACCGCACTCATCGACACCTGCGCCAGCCTGCGCGACAGCATCGACCGCGCGGTGGGCCAGGGCCGCCTGGAAGTTTCCCCGCCGTGACCGCCCCG
Source organism: Streptosporangiaceae bacterium (assembly GCA_035532275.1). Classification (GTDB taxonomy): domain Bacteria; phylum Actinomycetota; class Actinomycetes; order Streptosporangiales; family Streptosporangiaceae; genus UBA9676. The sequence goes on from DATKRG010000010.1 coordinate 10,660, forward strand.
CGTGCCTACCACCAGGTGCGGGTAGCCGAGGTGATCAGCGAGACGGACGGCGCCTGCTCGCTCGTGCTGGCGGTCCCGCCGGAGCTGGCCGAAGCGTTCACCTACCGGCCCGGCCAGTTCCTGACCGTGCGGGTCCCGCACGAGCGCGACGGCTCGGTGGCCCGCTGCTACTCGCTGTCGAGCTCGCCACACGCCGGGGACCCGCCCACCATCACCGTCAAGCGGATGACCGGTGGCTACGCCTCCAACTGGATCGCCGACAAGGTCAGGGCCGGGTCCATGCTGGACCTGCTGCCGCCCGCCGGGACGTTCAGCCCAGGCTCGCTGGCCGGCGACTTCCTGCTGTTCGCGGCCGGCAGCGGGATCACGCCGGTGATCTCCATCATCAAGTCAGCTCTGGCCGCCGGGCGGGGCCGGATCGTTCTCATCTACGCCAACCCCGATGACCGTTCAGTCATCTTTGGTTCTGAGTTGCGAAGGCTCACAGCCGCGGCGGCGGACCGGCTGCTGGTGATGCACTGGCTCGATTCCCTGCACGGGCTGCCGACCGCGGCCGGGATGGCGGCGCTGGCCCGGCCCTACGCCGCGGCGGACGCGTTCATCTGCGGCCCCGACCCCTACCTGGCGGTGGTGCGGCAGGCGCTGGGCCAGCTGGGTGTGCCCGCCAAGGGGATCCATGCCGAGCGGTTCCTGTCGCTGGCGGAGAACCCGTTCGAGGCCACCGAGCCGAGTGGGGGCGTGGCCGCGACCCTGGAGGTCTGCCTGGACGGCGCCACCCGCCAGCTGCCGTGGCCGGCCGGGACCCGCATGCTCGATGTGCTCATCGACCAGGGCCTCGCCGCGCCGTTCTCCTGCCGGCAGGGAATCTGCGGGGCCTGCGCCTGCCAGCTCACCGGCGGCGAGGTGGAGATGGCGCACAACGAGGTGCTGGAGGCGGAGGACCTCGCCGACGGCTACGTCCTGGCGTGCCAGGCGCTGGCGCTGACCCCGCAGGTCAGCATCACGTACTAGTGACCGCGCTGGCCGGCTCGGCGGCGGCGTGCCGCCCGGCGCGGCGGCCGGAGAACACACAGTCGGCCAGGGACAGCCCGCTGACATACGAATGCGAGCAGAGGCCCACCGCGCTGCGGCCCGCCGCGTACAGCCCCGGCACCGGCGTGCCGCCGGCCCGGCGCACCTGCCCGGTGTCCTCGGCGACGACCAGCCCGCCGAGGGTGAGCATCGGCGCGGGATAGGCCAGCCGGGGCCGGACCGAGCAGTCGATGAGCGAGTAGGGCGGCCGGTCCTGCGCCCGGACCAGCTCGGCCGGCTTGCCCGCCGGGTCCGGCTGCCCGGCGGCCGCCGCCTCGTTGTAGGCGGCCAGCGTGGCCGCCAGGCCGTCCGGGTCGATTCCGGCGCGTGCCGCCACCTCGGCGACCGTGGCCGCGCTGACCCGGGTGGCCAGCAGGTACATCGCCTGCAGCCGCTGGAACCAGAGTGCGGTCCGGCGCAGCTGGCGGCGGGCCAGGGCCACGGTGGCGGCGTCGGCCAGCAGCCAGGCCTGCCCCTGATGCTTGGCGACGATCGCCTCGCCGATGGCGGCGCCGTAGCGGGACTCGTCGCACACGCGGCGGCCATCGCGGTCCACCAGCACGCCGCCCAGCAGGGCAGGCGGCGGGCTGAGGAAACGCCAGACCGAGACCCGGTCAAGGAACGCGGTCGCGCCGCCGGCCTGGCCGCCCAGCCGGATCCCGCTGCCGTCGTCGGCCGGTGTGCCCAGCGGCAGCCCGCCCCGGTAGGCGGGCGCGTGCTCACGCATCATCGGCCGGTTGGCCACGAACCCGCCGGCCGCGATGATCACCCCGCGGCTGGCCCCCACCAGCAGCGGGCGGCCGTAGCGGCGCTCCAGCCAGGCCACCGGCCGGTGCAGCAGGCGGCCCAGCTTGGGCACGTACACGTACGGTTTGGCCCCCCAGCGGTGCAGGATCCGGTGCGAGGCCCGCGCCCAGCCTGGCCCGCCGCGCAGCGTCCGGCACTCCACCCCGGTCACGGCGCCGCTGGCGTCGGTGACCAGCCGCAGCGCGGTGGTCTGCCGCATCACCGGGACGCCGGCGCCGCGCACGGCCCGGGCGAGCCGGGCGAACAGCAGGCCGCCCGAGGTGCCCCGGCCGCGGGTCCGGTGCCCCCGCGGCGCCGGCGGTGCCTGGTCCCGGGCGGACAGCTCACTGCCCGAGTAGTACAGGTAGTGCCGGTTGGTGGGATAAGAGGTCTTGTCCGGGCACAGGCTCCCCTCGAACGGGACGCCGTGGCCCTCCAGCCAGGCGATCATGCCGGCGCTGCCCTGGCAGAACTCCCGGAGGGTGGCCGGTGAGACGGCGTCGCCGACCTCCAGGCTCAGGTAGCGCGCCATCGCCTCCGGCGAGTCGGTGACACCCGCGTCCCGCTGGTAGGAGGTGCCGCCGGCGTAGATCACGCCGCCGGACAGGGCCGTGGCGCCGCCGCCGCCGAACCGGTCGAGCACGACCACGTCGCGGCCCGCGGCGGCGGCCTCCAGCGCGGCGCAGGCACCGGCGGCGCCGAACCCGATCACGACCACGTCGGCCAGCACGTCCCAGGTCTGCGGCACGCGGCTATCACCCTTCCGGCCAAAACTGTAACGTGTTCTAGTATGAGCGGCCGGGAGGTGCCATGACAACGGACGGCGCCGGGTTCGACGTCGTGGTGGTGGGCAGCGGGGGCGCCGGGATGACGGCCGCGCTCACGGCCGCCCACCACGGCCTGCGGGTGGTGGTGATCGAGAAGACGGACCGGTTCGGCGGCTCCACCGCCCGCTCCGGCGGCGGGCTCTGGGTGCCGGGCAACGAGGTGCTGCGCCGTGCCGGTGTCGCCGACACCCCGGAGCAGGCACGCGCCTACCTGGCGCATGTGGCGGGCGAGGGGGTCGCCGCGCAGCGGCAGCGGGCGCTGCTGGAGCACGGCCCGGCCATGCTCGCCTTGGTGCGCGCCAGCTGCCCGGTGGACTTCGCGTGGGTACCGGGTTATGCGGACTACTACCCGGAGGCTCCCGGCGGGCTGGCCCAGGGGCGCAGCATCGAGCCGGTGCCGCTGCCCGCGCGGGTGCTGGGAAGCGAACTGGCCCATCTCAGCCCGCCGTATCTCCCGGCGCCGGCCGGGGTGACCATCACCCAGGCCGACTACCGGTGGCTGAGCCTGGGCCCCCGCCATCCCCGGGCCATGCTCGCCAGCGCGAAGGTGGCCGGCCGTCTGGCCCGCGCACGGTTCCTCCGCCAGCCTCTGCTCAGCCTCGGCCAGGCGCTGGCGGCTGGCCTGCGGGCGGGCCTGCTGGCGAAGGACGTGCCGGTGTGGCTGGACACCCCGATGACCGGCCTGCGGGTGACCGATGGCCGCGTCACCGGCGTGGAGGTGACCCGCGGCGGCCAGCCCGCGGTCATCGGCGCCAGCCGCGGCGTGGTGCTGGCCGCTGGCGGCTTCGAGCGCAACGAGCAGATGCGGCGGCGCTACCAGCGCGAGCCGATCGGCACCGAGTGGACCACCGGCGCTGTCGGGAACACCGGCGACGCGATCCTGGTGGGGCATTCGCTCGGCGCGGCACTCGACCTCATGGACGACGCCTGGTGGGGCCCGGCCATCCCGCTGTCCGGCGGGCCGTACTTCTGCCTGGCCGAGCGCGGCCTGCCCGGCTGCATGCTGGTCAACGGTGCCGGGCAGCGGTTCGTGAACGAGTCCGCCCCGTATGTCGACGCCGTGCACGCGATGTACGACGGCCACAGCGACGCCGTCCCACACATCCCGTCCTGGCTGATCACCGACCAGCGCTATCGCGACAGCTACGTCTTCGCCGGTCTCCCGCCCCGCAAGCCGCTGCCCCGCCGCTGGTACGCCGCGGGCGCGGTCCACCGCGCGCCCGCCATCGCGGACCTCGCCGAGCAGATCGGCGTGGATCCAGCAGCGCTGGCCAAGACCGTGGTCAGGTTCAACGAGTTCGCGCAGGCCGGCCGGGACGAGGACTTCCATCGCGGCGACTCGGCCTACGACCGTTACTACAGCGACCCGCGCTGCCGGCCCAACCCGTGCCTGGCGCCGCTGGCCAAGCCGCCGTTCTACGCCGTCACGATCGTGCCAGGCGACCTTGGCACCAAAGGCGGGCTATGCACCGACGAACGGGCCCGGGTGCTGCGCGGCGACGGCACCTTCATCCCGGGGCTCTACGCGGCGGGCAACACCAGCGCCGCGGTGATGGGGCACAGCTACGCCGGCGCGGGTGCGACGATCGGCCCGGCAATGACGTTCGGCTACCTGGCAGCCCTGGACCTGGCAGCCCACGGTCCCGCCAGCGTGGGCTGATTCAGCGGGCACGGTCCTCGGTGCCTGCCGACCCGGCGGTGTGGGCGCTGCCTGTGGGCGCATTCACCTGGCTGGTCCTGACTGGGCGGTTTGATCTTGCGCCGCGCACACGCCGGTAAGCTAGCGCCCTTCGGGCGTCACTCCGCGATCGGCGACCTTGACCCGCTGACCACTCAAACCTTCCTAGCGGCTGCGAGGGGAACCGGGGAGAAAATAGGGAACGGAACTAGCTGCCCGGCCTCGTTGGCGCGATGTACTTGACTGACTTGAATGAGTGTGCCGTCTGCGGCAATGCGACTCGCATCATATAGCGGCCGAATGATTGGGCAAGGCTCTCCTTGTAAGGAGACACCAGCCGTAGGCGTGGTCCCAGTTCCTGTGCCTGCACGCGGCAAGACTTGATGTCAACAAGCCGCAGCTGATGAAAGTTTACGATAGACCATTCCAGCTTAGGTGGTCCATCAAACTGATGCAGCAGAAAATATGCGAACTCGGCGCCCTGAATTAGAGCCTCACGAAATCCTGTCTTGCGTGCGGATTCAGCTTCGTGAGCAAGTTCCTGGTAGGTCCGAATACTAGCCAAAAGTACTTCCGGCACCTTGTCGTGTTCTAGATCACACGTCTGCGACAATATGATGTAACTCGTAGACCCAACTCGTATCCGGTATCCGCCTTCAACTTCCGGATCGATTATGGCTCGCGGTGTAACGACACTGGACAGTAGGTCACCCTGCTCTAGAGAGTCACCGTCTATTACTTCGTACCAACGATTGTCGTCTGTTACATCTGGGTTAGCCTCACTAGGCGAGTCATTCAAGGCACCCGCCGACGCGCTATTCTTGCTCATATAGGGCGATCGCCGAGAGGTCGTAGTCATCGAAGAAGGCGCGCTGCGGCGGTTCCTCTTCAACCAGGAAAGGACCTTTAGGAGCCGGTATCTCACGCCAGCCCTCCGATGCGATGAACGGCTCATAGGTCTCGTACACTTCGTGATGAGCGATGTCGACGAAAGTATCGGGTGCGCGCTCCGGGCGTGTAAGGTCCCAGGTGTATTTCGTAAGTTCGTGCGTACCTGGCACGCGGTGAAGTTGCGCAACATCCATGAATAGGCATGCCTCAGCCCCCGTTGCCGCGGTTGTGCTAGCCGTTGGAGCGACGAGGGGAATCATGAGCGCTGCTGAGATAACATATGGTGTCACCGCGCCCAATGATTGGGCTGAAACGACTCCTTTCATTCGAATAGGCTCCTGCACTTGTCGGTGATAAGAGATTCAAAGATCGAGTTCTCCAGGGTCTTCAACTCAACTACTTGTTCAACAGCTTCATCAATGCCCACAGCGTCACTGAATTGATGCGTGATGTCTATATCAAGGACAAAAGCAGCAGTATCCTTCGACGCCTCCACAGAGGCGAACGTCAGAAGTAGTACTTCGGGGTGACCCGCGCGCTGACCCGCTATTCTGTAGAAAAAGCCTGCGATGTCACCCTCAAAGGATTCGGGAAGTGCGCTAGTGGCTCCCCAGTGCGTGAAGTATTCCTCTAGATCAAATTTGGCCCTGTTTACAACGATCCTATTAACATACCTAGCAGACACTTTAGTGAATGCAGGTTCATGATCAAGCACGTCAAGAACCTCAGGGAGCTGCTCTTTGATTCTAGGGAGAAGCGCCTCTTCAAAGCCAGTATATGGTCGCGTTCGGTGAATCCCAATATTCTGTGGGCCTACCGAAAGCCGGTCCGTGCCGTCATCGGTCACAAATACGACACGTTCATTTTGGACCAGGGACAAGTTGGGTGAGACCGTGCCCATCTCAGGAGCCAAATTTGCCTGAAGCAATTGTTGTTGTGATGGCATTGCAGGGTAACGGTCCTTGAATCGGTCAAATAGACGCCCAGGGGTCGTAGCGTCCCAGGGAGCTTGCTCGGCGAGCGTGAATTGGCAGGTAGCTTCGTCGATAGGCGGATTCCTATACTTGTGCCCCGCCATGATGATCGCCCCAATCGAGAACTCGCGTTAGAACGTAGTATCGCTGGTATCAAGCATTACTGGCCAGAGTCTTCGTGGTCAAGCTACAGCACACCGGATGTGTACGCGGCGGTTGCGTGGGTCTGGGTAAGGGTCTGTGCGGCCGCCAGCGGGGAGTTGAGTGCCCACGGAGCGCGCCTTCGCCTGTCTTTTCAGATGTGAGGTGCGTGAGGGTGCTACGGCGGGGACCGGCACGGACCTGGGGGTGGGTGGGCCGCCACCCCCGGGCGGGTGCGGGTCAGCAGGGCACGCAACTGGTCGGACACAGCCGGGGTGATGATCGCCGGCCAGGACTGCCCGTGGACGATCTCGCCGTGGTACTCGCGGCGGCCAGAGATCCGCGCCGAGGTCAGCACGGCTTTGAGGGTGGGGATCATCCACCGGCCACCGGAAGCGGTCGGGACCTGCCGGGTGTTGAGGTCGCGGGCGATGCTGCCCATCGACTCCCCGGCCAGCACCCGCGTCACCGCTTCGCGGACGATCGCGGCTTCCTCGGGGACGATGGTGACCTTGTCCGGGGCATACCCGTAGCCGCGTGTGCCGCTGGAGTGCGGCCTGCCGGCCTGGGCTTGCTGGCGGCGCTCGCGGCGCTGCCGTTCGGCCTTGTGCTCAGCTTCGTGCCGGGCCGCCGCGCCCAGGGTGCGGGCGATCATGCGGCCGGTCGGGGTGGACAGGTCGATCTCCCCCGTCGCGGTGGCCAGGGCGATGCCCCGGGTGTCGTGCAGGTCGATGACGTCTTCCATCTCGCGGGGGGAGCGGGTCAGCCGGTCCACATGCCAGCATGTAATGGCACCGACCCGCCCGGCACTGATGTCAGACAGCAACCGCTGCCACTGGGGGCGGGGCCTGCCGGAGTAGGCGGACACATCGTTGTCCACGTACACGCGGGCGGCGGTCCAGCCCTTACGGGCGCACAGGTCGCGGCAGTCGTCCTCCTGCCGGGCAACACCAAGGCCAGCGCCGGTATGATCCGGCGATATCCGCACGTAGATAGCAGCGCGGACAGGGGAATCTAAGCTCGTGCGAGTGGCGGCGGGGTTCCTCGAAACGGTGTTCATGGTACATAAGCGTGGTCTCGCTATCGTCGGCCTTATCGGCCATACCTGACCGTCCCAGACGTCCGCTGAGGAACCCAGGCGAGGCAAGCAGCACGTAGTAGCACGCAGTGCTACCGGCGGCCTAGACTCATAGTTATGAGCGAACAGCCTGAGATCACCCAGCGCGACCTGCGTAACAGATCCAAAGAGATCATGGACGCGGTAGAGAACGGGCAGGCTTTCACCGTCACCCGCGATGGCCACCGCATCGGTGAACTGATCCCCTTGCGACGGCGGCGGCGCTTCGTTCCCCGGCAGGAATTCGCTGCCATGTCGCGGACCGCCTCCGCCGTCGACCCTGGCGCCTTCCGGGCTGACCAGGATGCTGCGGCCGACCAGGACATGGCCGATCCCTATGCCCCGTGAACGCCAGGTCCAGGGGCTCCTGGACACCAACATCATGATCTTGCGGAGATGGATCGATCCGGCGGAGCTGCCGGACGAGATGGCGATCAGCGCGATCACGCTTGCCGAGCTGTCGGCGGGACCGCATCAGGTGCGCCGCAACGAGGAGCAGACCACCTACGACGAGCAGGCAGAGCGGGCCCGGCGGCTCGATGTGCTCCAGCGGGCCGAGAACGAATTCGATCCCGTGCCCTTCGACGCCGAGGCAGCCCGCATCTACGGCCGCGTGGCAGCGGCAGTGATCGCCACTGGGCGCAAGCCCCGGCGCAGAACCACCGACTTGATGATCGCCGCAACGGCGATCGCGCACGACCTTCCTCTGTACACAACCAGCCCTGCCGACTTCGCCGGGCTCGCCGGGCTGCTGACCCTGATGCCAGTAACCCGGCCCGAAGTGCCTCCCGATCGGTGACGCACCCCTCCTCGTTGCAACCACCGGGTGAGACCGCCGACCCTGATTGACCACGTTGGCCAGCCAGGTCGCGGGACACGCCGATGGATCAGGCGGGGGCGAGGATCAGGCCGCTGGTGGGGACGCCGGTGCCGGCGGTGACCAGCACCGGGCCGTCTCCGGGGACCTGGTTGACCGACGTGCCGCGGACCTGGCGGACGGCCTCGGCGATGCCGTTCATGCCGTGGATGTACGCCTCAC
>DATKRG010000011.1:0-59189 GCA_035532275.1 Streptosporangiaceae bacterium
CAGCGCAAGCTCCACCTCAAGGTCCTGCCACGGCCCGGTTCCCTTTGGCCCGACGAACACCGCGACGGACCCCACCGATTTCAGGTTCTCGTGCAGCTCATCCGGCCATCGCTGGCCCGGGTCTGATTTCGCGGGGAGCGAGCCAGGGCAGGATGCCGCGTTCCCTGAGACACGCGGCGATCGCAGCGACCTGCTCGAAGTCCCTCGAATTATGGCACATAAACACGTCGTATTTGCTGGCCTCGATCTTGCGCCTGATTTCCTCGGCGCTGCGGCTACTGTAACAGCCGGTACGGACACGCTTGTTGACCTTTCACTCGTCTTAATGGAAAGGCAGGCACAGCTGTGCCTCATGAGCGTGTTGCTGGAAACGGCTTTAAAGCCCGGCCTGCCCTATGGAGAAGAGGGAAAGGCCTACTTTCTTTGCGGCCCAGAACTCCGCCGAGCAAATCCTGCTACGGCCAGAGGGCGGCGGATAGGATGCCATCGTGCACGGTCAGGCAATGGGGTAATTTCAACGCATTGGCCTGAATTACACACACGAGACGTACGCCAGCTGACCTCCCAAAGGTCATCGTCGGTGTGCCGCAAGCGGCGATCCTAGCCGTCTCCCCCGTCTCAGGAGCCTGAAGTCGCCAGGAGCTGCTTGGCTTGCTCGTACACACCGGCCGGCAGCGGCCCTTTCCCGGCGATGGCCAGGTTGTCATGCAGGTGGCCAATGCTGGACGTGCCGACAATGGTGCTCGACAGCCCCGGATGGCTGAGCGTGAACCGCAGCACGAACTCCAGCCGCGGCATGCCGTCGAGGATGCCGTCCACGCCGGAGGACTCCCACCGGCGCTGGCCCTCGCCCTCGGGCAGCCCGAGCGGCCCTCGCTGCCAGTTCTTGTCCTGCGCGGGTGCTCCGCGGGCGGCGCCGCCCCGGATCAGGGTCCCGGCGCCCGCCGCTGCCGCGGCGGTGATCAGGTCCTCGTGCTCGCGCTGGACCGCCGAATAGGGGATCTGGAACACGTCGAACACGCCCATCGCGATGTGGTCGGCCAGGTGGGGCAGGATCCCGGACATCCCGATGAACCGGGTCTTCCCCTGCTCGCGGGCCGACTGCAGCGTCTCGATGACCTCGTCCGCCTCCATCTGCGCCCGGCTGGGCGACATGTGCACCTGCACCAGGTCCAGCCGGTCGGTGCCGAGCCTGCGCAGGCTCTGCTCGATGCCCGCCCGGATGTTCCCGGGACTGTAGTCGTGCGGGAACGGCGGCCTGGCCCCCGGCGGCGGACCCGCCAGCAGGCATCCGCATTTGGACGCCAGGAAGTACTCGTCCCGGCGGTGACCCACATACCGCCCGATGAGCTCTTCGCTGCGGCCGTAGTCGATCGAGGTGTCGATCAGGTTGATGCCTGCGTCGAGGACCTCATTGAGCAGCCGTCCCGCGTCGGCGTCATCAACCGCCGGGCCGAACGGCTGGCCACGCAGCTCCATCGCCCCGTAACCGAGGATGGTCACATCCGACCCGGTCCGCCCGAGGGGGCGCGTTTCGATCGTCATGACCGGAACGTTATCGGAGTCCCCCGCCCGCTCTCGGCAGTGGCTGGCCGGTCAGTCCAGCCCGGCATTGGCCAGCCGCTGCGCAAGTTCGGCCCGGGACCGGATGCCGAGCTTGCGGTACACGCGGGACAGGTTGGCCTCGACGGTCTTGGCGGACAGGAACAGCCGGGCGGCGATCTCGTGATTGCGCAGCCCGGCGGCGGCCAGCCCGGCGATCTCCCGCTCGGTGGGGGTCAGCTGACCGGGCCCGCCGCGCCGGCCGGCCGCGCGCCGCAGCTCGCCGCGTGCCACCGCGGCCCAGCCCGCCGCCCCGGCGGACTCCGCCACAGCGGCCGCCTGCGCCAGGCACTGCTGGGCCAGCTGCCGCTCGTTGCGGCGGCGCCGGAGCCGCCCGAGCGCGAGCAGCGTCCGTGCCTGCTCGGCAGGCATGTCCAGGCTCTCGTGAGCCGCACAGGCCCGCAGATAGTCGGCCAGCGCCGCGTCGAGGTCGCCCTTCGCAGCGTTCAGCAGCCCACGGCAGCGGGCGGACACGGCCAGGATCCAGGGCCGCGGGATCGCCTGGGCACGCGCCTCCATCCGCCCAACCAGCTCCTGCGCCCGGTCCAGATCACCGAGCCCGATGACCGCCTCGGCGTGGTCGGCGTGGAACCGCTCGTTGGCCGGCTCGCGGACGTGCAGGGCGACGTTGATCTCGTCGCACCGGGACAGCTGCCGGTCGGCCTCGGTGAGGTCGCCCTCGGACAGCGCGGCCAGGCCGAGCACCGCCCTGGCCATGCCCTCCAGCGCGATGTCGGGGTGGGCGTCGAGCAAGCGCATGATCTCGCCGCACGCCGCGCGGGCACCGGGCAGGTCGCCGGCTTGCGTCAGCACCTGCGCGCGTGCCCACAGCCCCATGATGAGAAAGGTCTCCTGCTCGGTCTGCTCGGCCAGGTCCAGCGCCTCGGCCGCCAGCTCGCCGGCCCGGTCCATGTGCCCGGTCACCGCCTCGATCACGGCCAGGTGGGTGAGCGCGGCGGAGACGGACGCCTCGTCCCCGTACTCGCGGAACACGCCGATGATGTCCTCGAACCGCTGCCTGGCGGTGTCGAAGTCGTCGAAGTTCCTGGCCCAGAAGGCGGGGACGGTGCTCATCTCCCATACCGCCGCGTCCTGTCCCAGGCGCGTTCCCTCCTCGATCGCTGCGTGGTCAGCTCCCCGGCCGGTGTACAGCTTGAACAGCGCGAGGTTGTGCAGGGCGAAGCCGTACAGCGCGGGGTCGCTGTCCTTGTCCAGCAGCGCCAGTGCCGCCTCGCCGTGTTCCACCGAAACGTCGCAGTCGTCGGCGAGCGCCGAGATCCGCGTGTGGATCTGCGCGCGCAGCGGGTCCGTCTGCGCCTCGGCCAGCGCCGCCAGCATCAGGGCATGGCCCTGCTCGGCCTCGGCCTGGGTCCACAGCACGCTGCCGAGCTCCAGCAGGACCTGGGCCCGGTCCTCGCCGGCTGGCAGTGACCGTGACAGCTGCTCAAGCTCGCGCCTGGCACCCATCGCGTCGCCCGCGAAGTACCGCCGGTTGGCCAGCTCAAGCCGCCGGCGGGCAAGGGAACGGTGGTCGTGCGGCGGGGTCAGGCGGCAGGCGAGTTCCTTCAGCTCGACGGCCATGCCGGCCGCTCCCCGCGCGGAGGCCGCCCGGGCGGCCTGGTCCAGCTCCGCGGCTGTCGGCTCGCCGGGGCCGGTCGCGGCCAGGGCCAGATGCCGCGCCCGCTCCTCCAGGCCCGCCGACCGGCCCGCCAGCTCATGGTGCACGGCGCGGCGGGTCTCCTCCGGCAGCGAGGAGTAGAGCACCGACCCGAACAGCGGATGGGTGAACTCCACCCGCCCGCCGGTTCCGGCCGGGCCGTCGGGCGCGACCCTGACGATCCCGGCGCGCACCGCGGGGTCGAGCGCCCCGGCGTCCAGGTCGCCCGCGGACGGGCGCGACATCGCGGCCACCCGGGCCAGCACGTCGCGGGTGGCCGGGGGCAGCCGCCGCAGCCGGAGCAGAGCCAGGTTGCGGTGATCGTCGGGGACCGGCAGCGGCTGCCCGGTCTGCGGGACACCCACGCGCTGGATCTCGCGGGCGATCTCCAGGGCGTAGAAGGGGTTGCCGCCCGCGGCGCGGTGCACCCGGACCAGCAGCGGCCGCGGGAATGAGGCGCCGAGCACCTGCCGGCACAGATGATGGGTGGCGGCCACCGTCAGCGGGCCGACCAGCAGGCGGGCGGTGTCGCGGTGGTCCGCTGCCGCGTCGAGCGCGGTGAGACCGGCGGGCCTGCGCTTGCCTGGGCCCTCGACCCGGACCGCCGTGAGCAGCCGCACCGGCTGGCTGTCCATCCGCCGCAGTGCGAACGCGATCGCCCTGGCTGACGCCGGGTCGAGCCACTGCGCATCATCGATCGCGAGCATCAGTTTCGCCTGGCCGGCGAGCACGGTCAGCAAAGCCGTGAGGCCGGTCCCGACCGCACGCGGGTCCAGGTCGCCCGCGCTCGCCTCCTCCCGCAGCAGGGCCACGGCCAGCGCGCGCCGCTGCGGTGACGCCAGACCGCCGAAAGTCTGCTCGGGCACGGGCCGGAGCAGGTCGGCCAGGCCCACATGGGACAGCGCGGCGTCGGAGGGGGCCGGGCGGCAGGAGAGCACCTGCCAGCCTGCCTCGCGGGCGCGGCGGATACCCTCCGCCCACAGTGTGGTCTTGCCGATCCCCGGCTCGCCCTCGATGGCCAGCACGGCCGGTGCCGGGTCAGCGCTCACCCAGGCGCCGATCCGGCCCAGCTCCCCGTCACGTCCCAGCACGTCCATGTGCGTACAAGTGTGGCAGGGATAGGGTTTTCCCCGACGCGAACGGCGAGTGCCGCGGCCTAGCGTCAGCGGATGACCTTTGCTTCCCTGGCCGGCTGGGGACGGCGCTGGGCCGTCGCTGCCGCGACGCTGAGCCTGATGGCCTCCGGCCTGGCCGTGGCCGGGGCGGCTGCCCCGGCCGGCGCGGCACCGCTGCCGGTGGTGACCTCCGGTGGCGGGCATTCGTGTGCTCTCATGCCGGACCAGAGCGTGTGGTGCTGGGGGCGCAACACCACCGGCCAGCTCGGTGACGGCACCGCCACCGACTCGATGGTCCCGGTGTGGGTGCGGACTCTCTTGCCGGCGATCGACGTCTCCGCGGGTCACGACCACACCTGCGCGGTCATGCGACGGCGGTTTCCCGGCTGCCCAGCGAGCCGGTGGGCAAACCGCGCCCGGCCCCCCTGCGTGACATCCTGAGCCATGGCGCCGCAGCGGGCGCCGCTGGATTGGGGGACGCGGTGAGGTGGTCGTCATCGCCCGCGGAGCGGACCTTCCGGCACGCCGCTGCGGTGGCTGGCTATGCCCGCCGCCATGGCTGTGACCTCGACGAGGCGAACGGCGCGATGGCGGCCGGCGCGATGGCGGCCGGCGGCCAGGGGCCCGCCGCCGCGCGGGGGACGCTGAGCCGGCGGCAGGTGCTGGGCGGCGCCGGCGCAGCTGGCCTGGCAGCGATGCTTCCCCTGGGGTGCAGCCCGCCGGCCCGCACCACCGCCGGGCGCGGCCCGCGGGTGGTGATCGTCGGCTCGGGCATCGCCGGGCTCGGGTGTGCCATCCGGCTGTGGCACCGGCATGGCATCCGCAGCGAGGTCTGCGAGTACAACCCCGGCCGGGCGGGCGGCCGGATCGCGACCCTGCGCCACTTCTTCGCCGACGGGCAGTACACCGAGCAGCACGGCGAGTTCATCTCCAGCGAGCACACCGCGATGCGGGGGCTCGCGGCGAGCCTCGGGCTTGTCCTCGACGACGTCAACGCCTACCCGGCGCACACCCGCCCGCAGGACAACCGGCTGCGGTTCGGCGGGCGCTTCTGGCCGCAGGAGGCCCTGAACCGCGACTGGCACGACTGGGGATACCGGCTCTTCCAGGACGCCGCGTTCAGCAAGGCACCCTGGCCGACGCTGCACAGCCGGCACAGCGCCTGGGCGTGGCGGTGGGACCACACGCCCGCCACCCAGTGGATCGACCAGCACATCCCCGGCGGCCTGGACGGCGACTTCGGCAAGCTGTGCGTGTCGGTGCTGCTCGACGAGTACGGCGGCCCGCCCGACCAGCAGTCCGCGCTCAACCTGATCTACCTGCTCGGCTTCTACGACAGCGTGCCGGGCGGCAGCCAGCCCCGGGGCCACCCGGAGCTGTCGGGCACGGACGAGAAGTGGCACGTCCGGGGCGGGAACGATCAGCTCATCCATGGCCTGATCGCCCGGCTGCCCGCGGGCACCGTCCGGCTCGGCGAACGGCTCACCGCCGTGCGCGCCCGCGGTCACGGCCGCTACACGTGCACCTTCGCCAGCGGCGCGGCCACCCACGACGTGGCTGCCGACCACGTGGTGCTGGCCCTGCCGTTCACCAGGCTGCGTGAGGTCGACCTGCGCGGTATCCAGCTCCCGGCACCGCAGCTGGCCGCGATCCGTGACGAGCCGCTCGGCTCCAATGCCAAGATCGGCATGCAGTTCTCCACCCGGGTCTGGAACGCCGAGCACTGGACGGGGACCATGTACACCGACGGCATCGTCCAGAGCGGCTGGGATACCACGGTCGCCCAGCCGGGGGCCGCCGGCATTCTCACCGCCCTGCCGGGCGGCGCGGCCGGCGCGGACCTGGGACGGCGCTACGGCCTGACCTCCGATGAGGGGCCCGCGCCAGCCGCCATGGTGGACGACTTCCTGCGCTGTTTCGACCAGAACTTCCCCGGCACCCGGAAGGCGTACAACGGCAGGGCGTACTACGCCTGGTCGTCCGGCGACCCCTACATCGGCGGTGCCTACTCCTACTTCAAGACCGGCCAGTACACCGCCTTCAACGGCGCCCAGGGCCTGCGCCACCAGAACCTGCACTTCGCTGGTGAGCACACCTCGGTGGACTTCCAGGGATTCATGGAAGGCGCGCTGCGCAGCGGATACCGCTGCGCCACCGAGATCGCCGGAGCCTGACGCTTTCCGATTTCTTTTACTGAACGTTACCGCGATGCTCCGTTGCGTATCACGGGCAGGAGCTGGCCTCGCCTAGGCTGGAACGGCCAGACAGACTCCCGGGAGAAGGGCGGATATCTCGTGGTCGGCCTGTACGTCCTTGGCCTCGTCGGCGCGCTGCTCGTGCTCTACACCGTGGATCGCCTCATCAAGGCACGGGCGCAGGCCCGCCGATTGCGCCGGATGAGTGACCGGCTGGCGGCGGCCGCGGCCAGATCCGAGGAGCAGCAGGCACAGCGCCAGGCGGAGGAGCGCGCCGGCGCGGAACTGACCTCCTTCATGCCGGCGATCGCGCGCCCGCCCCTCACCCTGCCCGGCGTCCGGCCGAGCCACCCGGGGCGGTCGCAGGCCAGCGGCGAGGACACCGGGCACCGCTAGCGCCCAGGACCTGCCGGGCCGGCGGCCTCAGGTCCGGCGACCCCGGCGACGATCACAAGTTCCGGCGGCAGCTTCACCATCGACGCCACCGGCCGCCGCGGCCGGACGATCAACGCCACCGTGTCCTGGGCATGCCCCTGACCACCCGGCACCATCGTCCTTCCCCAAGAACAGCCGTGAGCCGTAGGCTGGTCTTTCGTGAATGGCGGGAACAAGACTCCTGGTCATGTTTTCATCTCATACGCCCGGGAGGACTCGCTCCTCGTCGACGAGCTTCAGCAGCTGCTGGAGGCGGCCGGGATCCGGGTATGGCGTGATACGGCCGACCTGTGGCCAGGAGAGGACTGGCAAGAGAAGATCAGGAACGCCATCAGCGACGGTTCGCTGGTCTTTATCGCCTGCTTCTCGGGCCGGAGCGTCGCCCGCGGCGTCAGTTACCAGAATGAGGAGCTGATCCAGGCGGTCGAGCAGCAGCGGCTGCGCCGCCCGGGCGTCTCGTGGCTGATCCCGGTCCGGTTCGACGACTGCGACATTCCTGATTTCGCCATCGGCGCCGGCCGGACGCTGGCGTCGATTCAGCGCGCCGACCTGTTCGGCGATCAGGCCAGCGAGCAGAGCGCCCGGCTCGTGGCGACGGTCCTGCAGATCCTGCGCGGGCATGGCGGTCCCGCCCCGCTTCCGCCCGCCGGGGACGGCCGGACCCTCAGGCGCATTTCCGCGACGACCTGACGGCGCTGATAGCCGAGCTTGAGCGGCAGGCCGCCTACCAGGATCTGCCGCGGTATGTGCCGGCGGGCGTGGACGTGATGCGGCTGACCAGTCCCATCCGGGTACGGGAGGGCGTCGGTTCGGAGCCGGGCCGCCATGAGAGCGCGGCGGACGCGCAGCCCTACGCCCTCCCATCCGACCAGGCGGCGGACGAGCGGCATGTCGCTGACTGGCAGGTCGTCACCGAGCGTGAGAACCGGGTGGTGATACTCGCGCACCCCGGCATGGGCAAGTCGTGGCTGATCAGGTGGGAGACGGTCAGGGTGGCCCGGGCCGCGCTTGACCTGCTCGCCGCGGGCGGCGACGTCAGTGATGTCCTGCTTCCCATCCCGGTCCGGTGCGACGAGCTCGCCGCCGCGGCGGAAGCAACCCTGGCCGACGCCGCCTGTGACTACCTGATTGAGCGGTACGCCGTGCCGCAGCGGAGCAGGGCGCAGCTGCGGGAGCTGATCGCCGGTGGCAACGTAGTGCTGCTGCTCGACGCCCTGGACGAGCTCGCCGACAGGCAGGCCCAGCGGCGTCTCCACGAGATGCTCGGGCGCTGGGCGGCCGGCCCGCAGGCGCGGTTCCGCCTGACGAGCCGGGTCGCCGGGTTCACGAACAGCCCGCTGCCGCCGTCCACGTTCAGCGTCGTCGAACTGCTGCCGTTCACGCCGGCCGACGTGTCCTCGGTGATCGCGGCCTGGGGCCTGCGCGACGATCTGGCGGAACGGCTGAGCGGGCAGATCAGCGGCCCCGCCATGGCCAGCGTGGCCCGGATTCCGCTGCTGACCGCCCTGCTGTGCGCCACCGCCGGGGGTGGCGGGGAACTGCCGGTTCACGCTGCCGGGATCTACGAGCGGGTGCTGCGCCGTTTTCTCGCCCAGGAGAACCGCTGGCCGCAGCTGCCCGAGCCGGAGCCGACCGACATCGACCGCCCTATCGAGCTGCTCGCCCCCCTCGCGTTCCACTTCGCGGTCCGGCCCGATGGCTGGGCGGACCGCATGCCCGCCAGCCAGGTCATGGCGGTCCTGCGCTCGCTCGGCCCGGTGTTCACCGAGCTTGGCCGGGACGCTGCGGCCATCCTGCGGGACCTGTCCGTGCGTGCTGGCGTGCTCGTCCCCTCGGCCACCCAGAACGCCGGCCATGCCAGCCACCTGGTCCGCCACGCCGCGGTCAGAGCCCTCCAGCCCCGGTCCGGCGATCCTGACGTCGCCGCGGCACTTCTTCAGCGGTTCTCCGACCCGAGCCCGCAAGTGCAGGAAGCCGCTATCCGCGCAATGCAGGCCGCCGACCGCTCACCGGAGGTGACCCCGGCCCTGACAGCCAGGCTCTCCGACGATTACGACGTGGTGCGCAGGGCGGCTGCCTCGGTTCTTCAGATCGCGTCCACCCCGGCACCGCTGCTCCACCTGGCCGCGCTGACCGCGCTGCCCGCCGAGCCGGGCCTGCGTGCCCTGTACGGCGCTGCGGAGATGCTCGCCGAGAACGTCTACCGGCTGCTCGCGCGCGAGGACCGCCCAGCCGTGCTCGCCAGCCTGGCCAGGCTGACCGATCTGGCAGTCCAGCCGGAAGAACCGCCAGAGCCCAGCGACACCGCTGATCCCCGGCCGGATTCTGGCTTTCTCGAAACGGAAGTCGTCATCTCCGTCCAGGGCCACAACAAGCAGGGCGACAGCGTCTACTCCTATATACAGCTCACCGGCAGGAGCCTGCGGCGGCTGTTCGCCGCGATGGAAGCAGGCGTGAATTTCGTGCCATCGGACTATGGCGAGGTCCTGGCCGCGGGGAAGGGCACCCCGCCCCCGGAGGTCGTGAAAGAGATGACAGAGAAATACAACATGATGGAAACCCCGCTTCCTGAGGCTGCGGAGGATGAGGGGCCGGCGACCGGCAATCCAGGATTCGGGAGGTACATCTCGCCGTTCCTGGTGGATCCCGGGTCAGACGGCATGGAATGAGGAGGGTTACGGCCGGTTCAGCCGCCGGAACATAGCCTTTTGCGACTTGTACAGCTTGGGGAACTCGGCATACAGGCGGCCGTAGACCGCGGCGCGGGACGGGTCCGGCCGGAAGGTCGTTTCGATCTGGGCCAGGGCGCTGGCGCGGGAGACGTCGATGTCACCGTGGGCCATGCCGGCCAGGATCGCGGCACCGCGCAGCGTCGCGTGCACCGGGTCGGCCAGCCGCTCGACGGTGCGGTTCATCACGTCGGCGTGGATCTGGCACCACAGGTCCGACTGCGCGCCGCCGCCGAAGACGCGGACCGGGTCGAGGCGCTGCTTGACGAAGCGCTCAACCGCCTCGTGCAGCCACCAGTTGTTGTAGGCGACGCCTTCGAGCACCGCGCGGACCATGGCCGCCCGGGTGGTGTCCAGCGACAGGTTGTGGAATCCGGCGCGGGCGTTGCGGTCGTCGATCGGAGAGCGCTCGCCGGCCAGCCACGGGGTGAAGATGATGCCGCCGGACCCGGGCGGGCAGGTGGCGGCCAGTTCTGTCAGCTCGGCGAAGCCGGGCCTGGGCCCGCCGCTGAGCGCGTCGTCGGCGGCGATGACGCGATCACGCAGCCATTGCAGGCATGCGCCTGACGTCTCATGGTTGTTGGCGACCAGGTACTGCCCGGGGAGGACACCGGGCACACTGGCGATCTGCCGGATGGGATCGGTCTTCTTGACGCCGAACGGGCAGCTGATCCATGACGTCGTGCTGATGGCCAGGTGGCACTGCAGGTCCGCCAGGGTGCCGGCCCCCACGGCGGCGGAATGCAGGTCCGGCGTGCCGGTCACGACGGCAACCCCGGGACCGAGCCCCAGGTCGGCGGCGACGTCATCGCGGACGGTGCCGACCACCGACCCGGTCGGCCGCAGCGGGGGCAGCTTGGATGCCTCGATCCCCGCCATGCGGATCAGGACGGGGTCGTACGCGACCCGGTCCAGGTGCCGGTTGTCGGTGAGCCATGCCGCCGTCATCGACGCCGGGGACGCCGCCGCAGTGCCGGTGAAGCACATCGACAGGTAGTCGACGGGCTCGAGGTACCAGGCGGCCTCGCGGGCGATGTCCGGCCGGTCGAGGCCGAGGTGGAGCATGTGCCCGATGGGGTCGGCCCCACTGGTCGAGGGGGCACCCCCCGTCCGGCGCACCCAGGTGACCAGCGGGCGGGGAGAGTAACCCGACACCGGGCCGCCAAAACGCCGGCGGGAATGGCGGCCGCCCCGGGTGTCCATCCACAGGATGCACGGCCCGACGGGCGTGCCGTCCTGCGCGACCGGGATCGTGCTCGCCCACTGCCCGGTGACACTGACGGCGACGACCTGCTCGGGGCTGACCGTCCCACTGCGAAGGCCGGCCTTGGCGGCGGCGCGGATGAGCTGCCACCACTGGCCGGCGTCCTGCTCGGCACCCCCGCCCGCGCTCAGGTGAGTGGACAGGTCAGCGTTGGCAGCCCACGCGACCGAGCCGCTGAAGGAGACAAGTCCCACCTTGAGGCTGGCCGTCCCCAGGTCGACCGCCAGCGCGTACCGCTCCCCCGTTCCGTCTGCGGCACCGTGTGCGCCGTTTTGTGCGGCGTCGGTCACGTGGCCCTCCCCAGGAGTCGGATGAGCCAGCGTCCCACAGACTCCCCGGGCTCACCCCTGCGGGGGAAGGGCCTGCTGGCCGTCCATCATGTCGGCCATGACCGCCCGGATGAACTCGTCAGCCTCGGCCGTCATGCCGCCCGCGACACTCCCGTAGATCGCGCTGCTCTGAGCTGGCTCATCAGCGTGCTCCCGGGCGTAGGCAACCGCGTCGGCGAGGTCGGCTCCGAATGTCTGCGCGACCCCGGGCTGGGTCTGTGGCCGGGTCACGGCCATGTGCAGGGCGTTGGGGTACTGCTGCCCGTTGAACCGCCAGCCGCGTGCCCGCATGAAGTCGTTGACGTGATACACGTCGAACTCGTCAGAGGTGAAGCTGAACAAGAAGGTCGGGCGCCCCAGGATGCGGAGCTCCGGGTGGGAGCGGACAGCGTTCTGCATGGCGAGGGAGGTCTCGAAGATCTGCCGCGCGTAGCGCAGGTAGCCCTCCCAGCCGAGGCTGACCATGGCCGCCCAGGTGGCGGCGAGCAGCCCGCCCGAGCGTGATCCCTCGATGCCGGGTGAGCAGTATTTCCCGCCGCTCCAGTCGGTGAGGTAGAAGTACTGGGCGTTGCGCAGTTCCCGGTGGCGGAAGGCGACAACCGACGAGCCCTTGAACGCGTATCCGTACTTGTGGGTGTCGGCCGAGATGCTGGTGACGCCCGGCAGCCGGAAGTCGTAGACGGGGATGTCGTACCCGAGCTTCTGGCCGAACGGCAGGATCAGGCCGCCGAGGCAGCCATCCACGTGCAGCCCGACCCCCCGGTGCAGCGCCAGGTCCGAGAGCTCCTCGATGGGGTCGATCGTGCCGTAGCCGTAGTTGCAGGCCGATCCGATCATGGCGATGGTGCCGTCGTCGATGTGATCAGCCACCCAGCCGACGTCCACCTGCGTGGTGACCGGGTCGACGGGTGCCTTGCGCACCTCGATCCCGAACAGGTGACAGGCCTTGTCGAAAGCGGGATGACCGGTCTCGGGCTTGATGACGTTGGGAGCGGTCACCCCCCGTTCGGCCCTGGCCCACTCCCGGTAGGCGAGCATGGCATGCAGGATGCTGCCCGTGCCCCCGGTGGTGACCGTCCCCACCGGCGCCGCGTCGGTGGCAGCGTCGGCGCTGAGTATGTCGAGGGTCATGGCGATGATCTCGCCCTCGAACTTGGTCATGCTCGGGCACATGTCCCGCTGGAGGGCGTTCACGTGGGCGAACCGCCCGAACGCCTCGGTCATGAACTCGTAGTGCTCGTGGTCGCCGCAGTACATCGTCCCCGAGCACTTGCCCGCCTCCCAGAAGGCGTCCTCCTCACGGGCGATGGCGGCCAGTTCGGCCAGCACCTCCTCGCGAGGTCTCCCCTGCTGGGGCAACCTGCGGTTGACCGCGAAACGTCCCACAGCCGAATCAAGGCTCATGCCATCAGGCTAGATGACCTGGCCAGGCGCGGGTTCTCAGGTGCCGGCGGCTCCGACGGGAGGAACCTGGACCGGCGGCATGGCCAGGCACGTCCGCGGGTGATGATGAGGGGATGATGACCGGCAGTTATCTCCCTGGCGGACTGGCCACCCCCGCGACGCTGGTGTTCGCGGACCGGCTGGACCGCAACCTGGCAGGCATGGCGGCGTTCGCGGCCGGTTCCGGGATGGCACTGCGGCCGCACGCCAAGACGCACAAGTGCCGGCAGATCGCCCGCCGGCAGCTGGCTCTGGGCGCCCGGGGCCTCACCGTTGCCACCATTGGTGAGGCAGAGATCCTGGCCAGCCGGGGGGGCGCGGGGCAGGCTGGGCCTGAGGTGGAGGACATATTCATCGCCTACCCGCTGTGGCCGGCCAGGGACCTGGTAACCCGGCTGGGTGACCTGGCCGGGCGGGTCCGGGTCACCGTCGGGACCGATTCCGCCGCGGCAGCCGGGCGCCTGGCCCCGTTGGCCGGGCGGGTGCGGGCCATGGTCGAAGTCGACTGCGGCCTTGGCCGCAGTGGCGTGCTGCCCGCGGACGCCGCCGGCATCGCCCGGGCGGCACAGCGGGCCGGCCTGGAGGTGAGCGGGGTCTTCACGTTCCCGGGTCACAGTTACGGGCCGGGCGCCGCGGCGGCCGCCGCCGCCGATGAGGCCGCCGCCCTGGGCGAAGCAGCCGCCGCCCTGGCCGCCGCCGGCTTCGGGAGTGTCGAGCGAAGCGGCGGCTCCACGCCGAGCGCCCGCCTGGCCTCGCCCGGCGCACTCAGCGAGCTGCGGCCCGGTGTCTACGCGCTCAACGACGCCCAGCAGGTGGAGCTTGGTGTCGTCTCGATGAGCGAGGTAGCGCTGATGGTGGCGGCGACCGTGGTAAGCCGCCCGGCGCCGGGACGGATCGTGCTCGACGCCGGGGCTAAGGTGCTGGGGCCAGACCGGCCGGCCTGGGCCAGCGGCTACGGGCGGCTCGCAGACTGGCCGGACGCCCGGATCACCGGGCTATGGGAGCATCACGCCGTGGTCGCCGTCGACGGGGACGCCCCGGCACTCGGCGAGGTGGTCGCTGTGGTACCCAACCATGTGTGCACCGCCGTCAACCTCGTACCCGAACTCCTGGTCGCCGACCGGGGACAGGTCGTCGACCGCTGGCCGGTCGCCGCCCGTGCCGCCAACCGCTGACCGCCACCCGCTGACCCGCCCGGCGGTCAGCCGTCAGCGGTCAGCGCGTACTTCACCACCAGGTCGCCGACGCGCGGAAGCGCGGCCTCGACGTGCTTGGCTGCGCTGCCGCGGACGGCGCGGTACGCCTTGATGATCGTGGGCCGCTCGGAGGCCGTTGCGAGGTCGTCGGTCACCGAGAGCAGAGCCTCCGCCACCTCCTCGCCGCGCTTGGCCAGGTAGTCACCGAACTCGGAGCCGCCGGAGGTGCTGAAGTCCGCCCAGTACGGCTCAAGCCTGTCCACTATCTGCGGAAGCAGGTCCGCCACCATGTCGTGGTAGTAGCCCGGGGCGAAGCTGGTCACCGTCTTGTAGGCGACCTTGACCGCGGTCCCGGAGACCCCCGACTTGTCCGCGACCTCCTGCTCGATCAGCAGGTAGCAGTCGGCGGTCACCTTGGGCTGCGTGTCCGGCCCGAGCAGGATCTCCTGGAGCGTGGCTGCCATGGGTATGGTCTTCTCCTTGCTGCTGGGTGCTGTTTGCTGCTGGGTGCTGTCCGTTACTAGACGGTGAACACCCAGCCCGGGTTTACCGTTTCTTTGTCATGACGGCGGATGGAACCTGCACCGTCCAGTGAAGGGGAAACCCCATGAAGGCGATCCGCCACCACGCGTACGGCTCACCTGACGTCCTGGAGGTCCAGGACGTCGGCATGCCCGCCTTGCAGGCTCTTCGCGACAAGGGCCGGATCCGGCCTGGGCACAAGGTTCCGGTCAACGGTGCGGCGGGAGGCGTGGGGCCGCCGACTGGGCGGGTAGGAGCCAGGTATGGGGGGTGCGCAGCCTGTGACCTGCCTGGTCACTGGGGCAACTGGGTACGTGGGCGGCCGGCTGGTGCCAGAACTCATCGCGGCCGGGTACCGGGTCCGCTGCATGGCACGTCAGGCCGCCCGGCTGGCGGGTTTCCCGTGGATCGGCCAGGTCGAGGTGGCGGAGGCCGACGCGCTGGACGAGGCTTCCCTGCGGCGGGCGCTGGCGGGGGTGGACGTGGCGTACTACCTGATCCACGCCCTGGGTTCGGGCTCCGGATTTGAGGCGGCCGACCGCGCGGCGGCGAGGACTTTCGCCGGCTGCGCCCGCACTGCCGGGGTCAGCCGGATCATCTACCTGGGCGGGCTGCGCCCGCCCGACGAGCGCCAGCTGTCCCCGCACCTGCGTTCCCGGGCCGAGGTCGGGAACATCCTGCTTGGCTCTGGTGTGCCAACAGCGGTGCTACGGGCCGGGGTGATCATCGGTTCTGGTTCGGCCTCGTTCGAGATGCTGCGGTATCTGACCGAACGGCTGCCGGCCATGATCACGCCGAAATGGGTGCGATCACGAACTCAGCCGATCGCTGTCCGGGACGTGCTGTACACCCTGGCCGGGTGTGCGCGCCTGCCCCCGGAGGTGAACCGCGCGTTCGACATCGGCGGGCCCGACGTGCTGACGTACGCGGAGATGATGCACAGGTACGCCACGGTGGCCGGGCTGCGCCCACGCCTGCTGCTGCCGGTGGGCGTTCTCAGCCCGTCGCTGTCCAGCCACTGGGTCGGGCTGGTCACCCCGGTGCCGGGAGCCCTGGCCCGTCCCCTGGTGGAATCACTGCGCCACGACGCGGTCGCGGCCGAGCACGACATCGCCCGGTACGTGCCCGACCCGCCCGGCGGGCTGGCCGGCTTCGACGAGTCCGTGCGCCTGGCGCTGCAGAAGATCAGGGACGCTGATGTCGCCACCCGCTGGTCATCTGCCGCGCTGCCGGGAGCGCCCAGTGACCCGTTGCCCACCGACCCCGGCTGGGCGGGCGGCAGCCTCTATCGTGACCTGCGGGAACAGCCGGCCGATGCCTCCGCCGGGGCGCTGTGGCGGGTCATCGAGGGGATCGGCGGGGAGCACGGGTGGTACTCCTTCCCGCTCGCCTGGGCAGCGCGCGGGTGGCTGGACCGCGCGGTCGGCGGGGTAGGACTGCGGCGCGGCCGGCGGGACCCGGATCATCTGCGCGCAGGCGACGCACTCGACTTCTGGCGGGTGGAAGCGGTCGAGCCGGGCCACCTGCTCCGGCTGCGCGCCGAGATGAAGCTGCCCGGCCTGGCCTGGCTGGAACTGTCGGTGCATCAGAGCGACGGACAGACGTTCTACCAGCAACGCGCGCTGTTCCATCCCCGTGGCCTGGCCGGGCACCTCTACTGGCATGCCTTGCTGCCACTGCATGCCGTCGTCTTCGGCGGCATGGCCCGCAACATCGCCCAGGCGGCCGAGCGTTCCCGGGCGCTCCCGGTCTCTGTGCGCGGCTAGCCCCCGTCCCGTTTGGTGGGCGTTCCTGCTCTGGCCTTCCGTGCGGGCAGGCGGCTGTGTGACAGCGGCGGGGATGAGGTGGTGCCGGCGGGGAGCCGGCGGGTGAGTGCCAGCGTGGCGCCGGTGACGGCGATGCCCGCCACCACCAGGCTGCGGTGGCGTACCGCCGTAATCGACAAGGTCACGTAAGCGTCTGCGCCGAAGAACGCGAACGTCAGCAAGCCCCGGGCCAAGATCGTGGCTGGCAGCTCCGGCCGCGCGGTCAGGGTGCCGGCGGGAACCAGGCGGCGCAGGGCGGGCAGCCCGGTGGCCACGCCCGCCACAATCAGCCCGATGCTGGCCAGGACAGCGCCAGAACCGGCCGCCAGCGTGAGACCGGCCAGGATCATCGTGGCGCCGGCTGCCGCGAGGATGCCGTCGGTCAGCCGGTGCTCTGGTGCCCGAGCGGAGCCGGGCGGGCCAAGGCGGATCAGGGCTGGCATGGCAATCGACCCGGCCACGGCCACCACCGGCAGCAGGCCCAGGAACACCCACCGCCACCCGAATATGTGTGCCACCTCGGCGGCCAGCGCTGGCCCGGCCAGCCCCGGCGCGACCCATGCGGTGAGGCCCAGCCCGCCAAGATCATGGGCGACGACCGGCATCACCGTCAGCGCTGGCCTCGGCCCCCCGGGCAAGACAGCTTCGCGGCCCACCGCGCACTCCCCCGCCATACCTGGGGGACGATGGGGTGGAGGCGATGAGGGAGGCTGATGATGAGCAGCATGTCCGTCACGACCGGGCAGGATCTTCCCAGCCGCACGCTGTACGAGGGATTCGATCGCGCGGGCGCGAGGTCGTTCCTCTATGGCATCGGCTACACGCGGGAGGCACTCGAGCGGCCCATTGTCGGGGTCGCTCATTCGTGGACCTCCACCATGCCCTGCAACTTCAACCACCGGGATCTGGCGGCCGCTGCGGAGGCCGGGGTGCGGCAGGCGAACGGCACCCCGATGCAGTTCTCCACGATCGCCATCTCCGATGGCATCACGATGGGCACCGACGGGATGCGGGCCTCCCTGATCAGCCGGGAGGTCATCGCCGACTCCATAGAACTGGTCGCGAGCGGGCATCACTTCGACGCCCTGGTCTGTATCGCGTCCTGCGACAAGACCGTCCCTGGATGCGCGATGGCGATTGCCCGCGTCAACCGGCCCGCCGTGCTGCTGTATGGCGGGACGATCCAGCCTGGCATCTTCCGGGGCCGGCGAGTCGCGGTGGGTGAGGTTTTCGAGGCCATCGGCGCCGTCGCCGCCGGCCGGATGGAGCAGCGCGACCTGGACGAGCTGGAGCTGGTTGCCTGCCCCGGCGCGGGCGCGTGCGGCGGCCAGTACACGGCGAACACGATGTCCATGGTGATGGAGACGCTCGGCCTGTCACCGCTTGGCGCGAACTCGATACCGGCCACCGATCCGGCCAAGCGCGACGCTGCGCGTGATGCAGGCGCACTGGCCATGGATGTGCTCGCGGCCGGCCTGCGGCCGCGTGACATCCTGACCCGGCCGGCCTTCCTGAACGCGGTCGCGGCGGCGACAGCGTCCGGCGGGTCAACCAATGCGGTCCTGCATCTGGTGGCCATGGCACGCGAGATCGACGTCGAGCTGTCGCTGGCCGACATCGACGCAGTCTCGAGAAGAACGCCGCTGATCGGCGATCTCAAGCCGGGCGGTGAGTTCACCGCCGCCGAGTTGCACGAAGCCGGGGGCGTGGCTCTCCTGCTCCGCGAGCTCCTGTCGGCCGGGCTCATCGACGGATCCGCCATCACGGTCACCGGCCGGACCATCGGCGAGGAGCTTGAACGCCAGCCGGACCCACCCGCGGACCAGCACGTCATCAGGCCGATTCATGCTCCGCTCAGTTCGGAGGGCGGCCTGTGCGTGCTCGGCGGCAACATCGCGCCGGACGGCGCGGTCGTCAAGGTGACCGCGAAGACGCCGCGCCACCACCGCGGCACGGCAAAGGTCTTCGACGGCGAAGGCGATGCTCTCGCGGCCGTGCTGGCGGGCCGGATCACAGCGGGCGACACTGTCGTCATCAGGTACGAAGGGCCCCGCGGTGGCCCCGGCATGCCCGAGATGCTGCAGGTGACCGCGGCGATCGTCGGACGCGGGCTGGGAGAATCGGTCGCGCTGGTGACCGATGGCCGGTTCAGCGGCGCGACCCGCGGGCTGATGGTCGGCCACGTGTCACCGGAAGCAGCGGCAGGCGGCCCCATCGCGAGGATCCGCGACGGCGACCAGATCGAGATCGACGTCGCCCGCCGGGCACTCGACGTCCTCGGCGCTGACCTGGCGTCGCGGACGCCCGCCACGAGCCCCAAGCCGGCC
Source organism: Streptosporangiaceae bacterium (assembly GCA_035532275.1). GTDB lineage: Bacteria > Actinomycetota > Actinomycetes > Streptosporangiales > Streptosporangiaceae > UBA9676. The sequence continues at coordinate 18,620 of DATKRG010000011.1, forward strand.
CCGCCACCCGGCGTCTACCGCAAGTACGCCGAAAGCGTCGGCTCAGCCGCCACCGGAGCGCTCACCACCCGATCCGACTGACAAGCCAATCGCGGTCGGCAGCGCAGTTGCACTGGTTTAGACGGTGGTCCCGATCCCGCCGTCAACGGGGATGACGGCGCCGGTGACGTAGGCGCCTGCTCGTGAGGCTAGGAAGATCGCGACGCCGGCCATGTCGTCGGGGCGGCCGATCCGCTTCAGCGGAGCTGCGTCGGCGATCGCGTCCCCGAACGTCTTGAGGGTCGCGGCCATCATCTTGGACTCAAACGGTCCGGGGGCGACAGCGTTGACGGTGATCCGCCGAGGGCCGAGCTCGCGGGCGAGCACCCGGGTCAGGTGGTGCAGCCCAGCCTTGCTGGCCGAGTAGGCATACGTCGGGAACGGTGGTACCCGGAGCCCGTCGATGCTGCCGATGTTGATGACCCGCGCCGGGTCTTCATGTGTCCCGCCGGCCTCCAGCAGCGGCAGAAACGCCTGGGTCAGGAGAAATGGTGCCTTGAGGTTGAGGTCCACGACCTTGTCCCAGGCAGTGGCGGGGAACTCCTCGATCGGCGCGCCCCAGGTGGCGCCGGCGTTGTTGACCAGTACGTTCAGGGCATGTTCGCGCTGGCCGATCTCATCCGCCAGCCGCAGGCATTCCGCCTCAGCCGACAGGTCCGCAGGGACGGCGACGACCTCGCCATACTGGGTGAGTTCCCGCTCGGCGGCGGCGCAGGCATCGGCCTTGCGCGAGCTGATGTACACCCGTGCCCCGGCTTCCAGCAGGCCACGCGCGATCATGAGCCCGATCCCGCGGCTGCCCCCGGTGACGACGGCCGTCTTCCCGGACAGGTCAAACAAATCCATGATCTCTCCCATGCAGAACGTGAGCAGGGGCCAGCGGCTTGGCTGGCCGGAAGCGTACGCCACCACAACGATCACACGCTCGCGGCAACCGGCCCAGGCCACAAGTAGCTGCAACACGTTGACCGGCTGGCGCAGCGTCGTCCTGATTCCGGGAATGGCGGCACGCTGAGGGTTGGCGCGTAGCGTCATGTATGTGCTGAAACGCTGGGCTGCATTGCCGCGGAGCATTCGATGGATGGTGAGCGGGCTCGCCGCCGTCGTGGTGACGGTGGCAGCCGCCTGGGTGCTGTTTGTGCCGGCGGCAGATTGGCTCGCGGTCCACGATGTCGGCCCGGTCACGGGAGCATTGCGGGCGCTGCGTCTCCAGTCGGCCCGGGACGCGGCGCGGGGCCGGTTGCTGACACTTGGCGCGGGCCTGTTCGCCGCAGGCGCGCTTGTTTACACCGCACGCAACTTCAACCTGTCGCGGCGTACGTTCGAGGCCACGTTCATGCTCACCGAGCAAGGGCAGGTCACCGAGCGCTACACCAAGGCGATCGAGCAGCTCGGCTCGGAGAAGCTCGACGTGCGCATGGGCGGCATCTACGCCCTGGAGCGCATCGCCCGCGACTCCCCCCGGGACCACCCGACCGTGATGGAAGTTCTGGCCGCGTTCATCCGTGAGCACTCCCGCGAGCAAAGACCATCGCCCAGGCCCGGTGCTGACATGCCCGGGGACGTGCCCCGTTCAGACATGCAAGCCGCCATGACTGCCATCCGGCGGCGGGACAGCGGACGCGACCGAGAACGGCTCAGCCTCGCCGGCGCGGACCTTACCGGCGCGGACCTCACCGGCGCGAAGTTCACCCGCGCAGATCTCACCGGCGCGAAACTCGCCCACGCGGACCTCGCCGGCGCGGACCTCACCGGCGCTGATCTCACCGGCGCTGATCTCACCGGCGCGAAGCTCCCCGGTGCCCTCACCGCCGCGAACCTGTCCAACGCAAAGCTCCCCGGCGCAGATCTCGCCTACGCCCACCTCGCCCATGCGGATCTCACCGGAGCGGATCTCACCCGCGCCGATCTCACCCGCGCGGATCTCCCCGACGCGAAACTCCCCGGCGCGATCCTGAAAGGCGCGGAACTCCACGAAGCGGACCTCACCCGGGCAAACCTCACCAACGCAGACCTCACCAACGCGAGTCTCACCGGCGCGCATCTCGTCGGTGCGGACCTCAACGGCGCGAGGATTGCCGCAGGCACGCCAGTTCCAAAAGGATGGGTGCGAAATCCTGGCTCGGGCCACCTGCATCGCGCCAGCGGCGAAACCGGACCCATCACGGAGCGCGACCGCCCTGCCGGCAGCTAGCCGCCACCGGGCACGTTGACCGAGAACGAGTTGGTCGCCAGGCCCGTGCCGCCCTGCCATATCTCGAAGCCGGCCTCAACGTCGATCAGGTACCAGGAGCTGCGGACATAGCCCCGGCTTACCGCGTCGGCCACCAGCGCCCGCAGGTCCAGGTTGGTGACCGAAGTGGCGCCGGTGGTCATCGTGTAGGAGACGGTGTTCCAGCGCCCGTGGCGGAACCACACGTGGTAGCTGTGGCCGCCGATGCTGACGTTGCTGGCCACCTGTGCGCCGGCCGGGTGCTTGTGCCCGTTGTGGTTCAGCCAGATCATCAGCTCGGCACCGTTGGGCTGGCCGCTTGTGGTGGGCGTCTGGTTGAACCAGATGTCGTAGGCCACGTTGTACACGTTGCTGCCCCCAGGCTGGGTGGTGCTCCAGCTCGTGGTCACCGTCCCGGCATGAATGCTGGACACCTGGATCGGGAAGCCGCTGCCCGGCGTGCATGCGCCCCAGTGGCAGCCCTTGTAGATGGCCGGGTAACCGCCGGGCGCGCCGTTCGTGGCGCTGGCGATCGAGGAGCTCACCACCGTGAAGCCGGCGTTCCCGTCAGTGCTGATGCACTCGGGAGCGCTCGAGCCCCACTCGTTGTTCATGATCGTGTAGGCACCGCCACTGACGGAAAAGGTCTGCGAGTTGCACAGCGTCGTGGTGGCCGCCCCGGAACAAGCGGCCGCCAGGACGACGGCCAGGATGTCGCCTGTCCCCAGCAGTAATGCGGCAGCCAGTGCGAGGGCACGCCTGCGCGGGGTCAGGGCACGCCTGCGCGGGCTCAGGGCACGCCTGCGCGGGGTCACGGCCTCTGCGGGCAGTGCTCTCGATCGCGCGTCCTTGACAGGCTGCTCCGCCGCTGCTCCGCTCCCGGGCGGATCATCCAGGTCACCGGCGAATCTTCCGGGCTTGCGGCGGTAGCGGCCGCCCTCACCTCCAGCGTGCCGCGCCTCGTGCACGGAACAACCCTACCCTCGGCCTTGCCGCAGCTTGCGGCTGCAATAACGGGGTCCTGTGCACCTGCTGCGCTGCTGCTGGGTACCCGCGAGCCCGCTGCAGGCTCCTACGGCGCGGCGCGGACAGCCCGCCCGGCAGAATGTGCGACTCTTGGCTGTCATGAGCGGGGCGGGTCAGCGGTTGATGCTGCGGAAGACCATGACCGGGGGTAGGGTTCGGTTCCGGGGCCAGGAACGGTAGGCTCGCAGTCGGTGCGGCGAGGTCGCGTCGTGGAATGTTGGATAAGGACTTGAACTGATGGCAACAGGCACAGTGAAGTGGTTCAACGCCGATAAGGGCTTTGGTTTCATCGCCCCCGATGACGGGACGGCGGACGTGTTCGTCCACTTCTCCGCGATCGCGAGTTCCGGCTACAGATCGCTGGATGAGAACCAGAAGGTCGAATTCGAAACGACCCAGGGGCAAAAAGGACCGCAGGCGGAGAACGTCCGCCCTGTCTGACGTATAACACTCCGCGTCCTCCCACGACGCGCTGGTCAAAGCATCCCCGGTGGACCTGCCGGCGCCATAGGCGTGCGTTAAGTTCCGCAGAGCCGGACGTCGCTAATGTCCGAGCATGGACATTCGGCCGGTTTCGGCTGCTCGCACGGGGCACGATCACCGTGTGGAGGGAAGATCAGCGCCTCTGCTGCGTTATCGGCTTTGGCGCGCAGAACACCACGTTCTGTGCGGGCTTCATTCGCTGCGGAATGTCCTCGCGCCTATCTTCCCGAGCGGGGCCTGCTCGATGTCAGGCGGCACGGTAGACCACAAGTGAGACCGCGACGTACTGGCAGACGAACGCTGCTGCTGAGGCGGACGCCGTCGGCGCGCGGGCGACGAGCACAGCACCTGCAACCAGGGCAATAGGCGCGGCGGTGGCATGTATCCAGCCGCGAAGCCGCGGCTTCGCTGCCACCTGGCTGTCGGCCGTCTGGGCACCGGCCTGGTCGGCCGCAGGATGCGGCAAGCCCCGCCGCTGCGGCGTCTTGGTCGCGCTGCCGCTTTCCCCGCCCCTCACACCTCCAAGCTACCGGCCAGTAACTACGTTGTGGCCGACCGGGAGTGGCTTACTTCCCCGGGATCGTGAGGCATATCCCACACACTGAGTCGCGAGCACCCGCCTGGCGACGAGATCGCTACAGCGAGCATGGTGAGTGGCTCGGCAGGGAGGCTGGCACGCGCCCACTACATCGCGACGTCGCCAGCATCCACGAGCAGGGTGCTGCCCGTCATCAGCATCGCGAGGTCGCTGGCACAGAACAGGGCAACCCGGGCAACGTCGTCAGGGACGCCTACGCGTCCCAGCGGCTCCCGCTGGGCGATCTGCTCCAGCATGTCCCCCAGCCCGGCGGCCTGGAACGCAGCCCGGCCCTCTTCCATCCCGGGGGTGTCGATGACGGTGGGCGCAAGGGCGAGCACGCGGATCCCGTGAGGCCCGAGCTCGACCGCGAGGCTCTTGGTCAACCCGCGGACTGCGTGCTTGGAGGAGACGTAGTGGGCCACCCCGGGCCCCGCAGCCCGGTAGCCAGCGGTGGAGGCCAGGTTGATGATCACGCCACCATGCCCGGCTTCGGCCATCCGGCGGCCCGCCTCCCGCGCCCCGATGAAGGTCCCCCGCAGGTTCACGTCCAAGACCTTGTCCCAGTTCTCGTCGGTCATCTCCAGCAATGGGACGGACGGGTAGATGCCCGCGTTGTTGACCCAGATGTCAAGGCCGCCCAGTTCAGCGACGGCCCAGTCGGCAGCCGCCGCGATCGAGGCGCTGCTGGTGACATCGAGTTCGAGGCCAGTGACCCGATGCCCGAATTCGTGGGCGATCGTCTCAGCGGCCTCCTCGGCACCAGCCTTGTCCAGGTCTCCGATCAGCACATCCGCGCCGGCCTCGGCGAGCCGCCTCGCAATTGCGAACCCGATGCCCCGGGCTCCACCCGTGACGACTGCGGCACGTCCCTCTAGAGAGATCAGCTGCGCAATCGGACGACCGCTCACGTCTGACACTTGCATTGCACTCCTCCTTCCGTGCTGTGAGCACGTAGACCTTGGTCTTCTTGGCGAACTGACCTCCCTCGGCTGAATCGTTCATCCCGGATGGGGATACATCCCCTCAATAAGGTGTGCTCTCCGCCCGTAGTAGGGCCGAGAGTCCTCCGCAGAAGGGTCTTACGCACAATGCGGTGCTGGCCTTGCTGGATGTGAGCAGGCCTCGGCGGCTCCCAGGACGCTAGGTGGCGTGGAGTGCCGCGTCAGCTGACTTGAGGAGATCCCGCAGGAAGGCCGTGAGGTCTTCGCAGGCGCGGGTGCCGCTGTCAGTCCTCCTTACCTGTGGCCTCGACTTCCTCAGCATCGGGTCCGTAGCCGGCACTGCGCAGCATCCGGCGCAGGTCAACGACCGTCTGGGTGTCGATGTCCTTATGCACGGGGACGTCGAAGAATTCGGTCGCAGACCCGACAGTAACGGCAACCATGCGCTCGTCGTGCTCCACGACCGAGCCGATCGCCTCCAGCAGAGAGACCACGGCACGCCACTCGATGTTGTGGCTCACGGGATGCTGGAAGATCTGGCGTAGCGTGTTGCGGTGATGGTTGTTGAGGTGCTCAGGCTCTGACGTCGATGACATCCGCGCTCCCCTCTGCCCCGCCACGATAGCGCTGCCGTGAGCACATCCACCCCCTCGGTGGCGAACAGTTCGTCCCGCCGCCTGCGGGCGACGGTGAGAATGCGGCCGGCTTTGGCGATGCACCTTGCCGTAGACCGCCCGCTGGTGCGGGCGAGAGTCGCAGTGCTCGCTCACGTGGCACCTCCTTCCTGGAGGAGATACCCGTCTCCGCCTCCCACGTCGTCACGCTGAGGGCCTGTAGGAACCGGGCGTTCCGGAGGGCGGTTAGCCCCTCCCGCCGGGCGTAGCGGCCGGAACGAAGTTCCCCCGCGCCGCTGGCGCGCATCCTTGCCTGTGTGGATCCGGCCCGCGACAAGGCCAGCCGGGGATCACCTGCCCAGTCGGCGCAAAGTCGGCTGCATGCCCCTGGCGGGCATCCGCAGGCGCGCCGCGAGGCTCTGACCCGGCTACGCGGTGCTCGTGACCAGGGCCGCATGCCCGATCGACAGCCCCGTATCTGCGTCGAAGAACTGCATATTGGATGTGTCGACCGCGAGTTCGGCCTGCTGGCCGGGGCGGATCTCGCTGCGGGACGCGACTCTGGCGGTCCACATCGCCTGGTGGCCCGTGATCGGCATAATCCCCTCCTCATCGGCCTCTGCCGCTACGGCGCTCAGGCTGGCATGCTGCACTGGCGGCGCGTCGATGGTGAAGAGCACGAGCACTTCGCTGCCGAGTTCCTCGGTTACGTTAGCCGTCACCTGCATCCGTGGCCACACGGCCTCCGCTAGGCGCCCATCTTCGAAATCGGACGGCCGGACGCCAAGGATGATTCGGCGGCCGAAGTAGGAGTCCAGTCCCGGCCGGGTCATGATCAGCTTCTCGGGGATCGCGAACCGGTGGCCAGCGAACTTCACCGCGGGCCCGTCGTCCCTCACCAGCTCGGCGGTGGTGAAGTTCATCGCTGGGGAGCCGATGAAGCCGGCCACGAACAGGTTGACCGGTGCCCTGTACAGCGCCTGCGGCGTGTCAACCTGCTGCAGCCTGCCGGAGCGCAGCACGCAGACCCGCTGGCCGAGGGTCATCGCCTCGACCTGGTCGTGGGTTACATAGACGGTCGTCACGCCGAGCCGCCCGTGTAGCTGTGACAGCGAGGCCCGCATCGACACCCGGAGCTTTGCGTCCAGGTTGGACAGCGGCTCGTCCATCAGGAATCCTTGCGGCTTCCGGACGATCGCGCGGCCCATGGCCACCCGCTGCCGCTGCCCACCGGACAACGCCTGCGGTTTGCGGTGGAGGTACTCGGCCAGGCCCAGCATGTGGGCCACTTCGGCGACCCGGCGCCTGATCTCATCCTTGGGGGTCCTGCGTTGCTGCAGCCCGAAGGCCAGGTTCTGTGCGACGGTCATGTGCGGGTAGAGCGCGTAGTTCTGGAAGACCATGGCGATGTCGCGGTCCTTCGGCGGCAGGTCGTTGACAACGCGATCACCGATCGTGATGGTCCCGCTGGTGATGTGCTCCAGCCCGGCGATGGACCGCAACGCTGTCGTCTTGCCGCAGCCGGACGGGCCCACGAACACGATGAACTCGCCATCGCGGATCTCCAGGCTGAGCCCGTCGATTCCCTTGACGCCGCCCGGATAGACCATGTCAACCTGATCGAAAGTGATCCGTGCCATCCGATGCTCCGCCGTGTCAGTGGAATGCCGGCGGTCCTGCCCGCCGGCCTGAGCGTATCCGGCGGGGCTCCGCCGGGACCATCCACTCTCCCGCCCCGACGCCGCGGATAGTAGCCGTCTCAGCCAGTGCGAGGGCTGTGGCCAGGTCGGGGCAGCTCCCGGTCCCTCCGGGCGCACGGGTAGAGAGCGCCCCGACTGCACAGCCGAGCGCAGCCGCAGAGGGCATTGCCAAGCCTTCCAGAAGCCCAGCTATCAGCCCGGCGTTGAAGCAGTCACCCGCACCGGTCTCATCGACGGGCGTCACTGGCGCTAGCCATACGTGATCCTGCCGGGGCCCGTCAATGCATAGCGCCCCGCGCGGGCCGAGCTTGACCACCAGCTTGGCCCCGCCGGCAGTGAGCACCTGCGCCGCCGCTTCCAGATCCGGTTCGCCGGCCAGGTGCAGGGCCTCGGTCTCATTGGGCAGGAGCAGATCCGTCTGGGCAAACGCGGCGCGGAGACGGTCGTCACCCCACCTCCCGGACGGATCCCAGTTGGTATCCAGCGACGTGGTGGCACCCGCAGCGCGTGCGGCCGAAAACATCTGGGCCAGTCCTGGCCCCAGCGAATTCTCCACCAGGAAATAGGAGCTGACGTGCGCATGCCGCGCCCGGGCGAGCAACGCGCCTGGAACATCCGCCGCAGTGAGCGATGCCACCGCACCCACGGCGGTCAGGATTGCACGGTCCGCGCCGCGGGACAGCGCCACAGTCATGCCCGTTGGCGCATCGTCGCGCACGACCACGGCAGCCGTATCGACGCCCGCGCGGGCGAGCTCGCCCAGCATGAAATCCCCGGCCGGATCCTTACCGACAGCCGCGACCATCGCCACGCTCAGCCCAAGCCGCGCCGCGGCCACGGCGGTGATCGCCGCGGACCCGCCGACGGTCAGGGACAGGCTTTCCACGAGCTTCTCCTGCTGGCCGAACTCTGGCGTGACGTCGTCGCCGAGCACCAGGACATCCGGATTGCAGTCACCGATCACGACAAGGTCGGCACCCTGCTGCCCCCTGCCCTGACGCCGGCTGCCCGGCCAGAAGGTCTCACGCGACGACAACGTCCACTCCCGCCTCCTCGAGCCGGGCCCTGTCATCGGAGGCGATGCCAGCGTCGGTGACCAGGACGTCGACCTCGCGAGCCATGAAGATTCTCGCGAAGGCGCGGCGGCCCACCTTCGAGCTGTCCGCGGCAACGACGACCTTGCTTGCTTGCTGGGCCATCAGCCGGTTGGTGCTCGCCTCGCCCTCATGGTGGGTGGTGGCGCCGGCCTCGGCGTCAATCCCATCCACCCCCAGAATCGCGATGTCCAGGGTCACCTGCTCCAATATGCCGGTGGCGAGCGGCCCGGTCAGTTCGTATGACTGCGGCCGGGCCACGCCACCGGTCACCACGATCTTGATGTGCTGGCGGACCGCGAGCTCGGTCGCGATGTTCAGGGCGTTGGTCACGACGGTGAGCGCGGGCGATGGTGCGTCCACGTTCAGGTCCGAGCGCATGGCGAGTGCCCGGGCCACCTCCGTGGTGGTCGTGCCGCCATTGAGCCCGGCTACCTGGCCGGCCTTCACCAACCCGGCGGCCACTGCCGCGATGCGCCGCTTCTCCGAAGGATGCCGTTCCGACTTGTACCGCAGGGGCAGGTCATAAGTGACGCCCTGGGCCACTGCGCCGCCGCGGATCCGGGTGAGCATCTGCTGGTGTGCGAGCTCATCGAAGTCCCGCCGGACCGTCGCCGCTGATACTCCCAACGTCTGCGCGGCGTCCTCCACCTGGAGCTGGCCCGTCGTGGCGAGCAGTTCCAGTAGCTCGTTCCACCGGCGGTAGCGGCTCACCGGCGCCTCCTTGCTTTGAATCACTCGCCTGGCAGTTCTTTCCTGTTCACTTCCCCTGCACCGATCACCTGCAGCAGGCGGGTCACCTCTGCCGCGATCGCGTCACGTCCTGCCGACACATATCGCCGTGGGTCAACCAGGGAGGTGTCGGCCGCGAGACGGTCGCGGACAGCGGCCGTGAAGACCTTGTTCAGCTGGGTAGCGATATTTATTTTGGTCATCCCGGCACCGATCGCTGCGACGAGTCCCTGATCGGGAACCCCTGATGAGCCGTGCAGGACGAGCGGGACGCTGACGGCACGGTGAATTCTGGCGATGAGCTCGATGTCCAGGATCGCATCGCGGGTCAGCATCGCGTGCGAACTGCCGACCGCCACTGCCAGCGCATCCACCCCGGTGGAGGCCACGTAAGCGGCCGCCTCAGCGGGGTCTGTGCGTGCAAGAGGCGAGTGCACGCCGTTCTTCCCGCCGATCTCGCCCAGTTCGGCTTCGGCCCATATTCCCCTCTCGTGACACCACTGGGCGACCCTGGCGGTCGCCTGGACATTCTGGGCGTAGGGCAGGACGGATGCGTCGTACATGACCGACCCGAAGCCAAGGCCGACGGCTTCGGCGACCAGTTCCGCGCTGGTGGCATGGTCCAGGTGCAGCGCCACCGGCACGGCAGCCGAACAGGCTATGGAGGCGCAGGCCTGGCCAAGAGGGGCCAGGGCGCCGTGATAAGCCACACAGTTCTGGCTTATTGCCATGACAACGGGCGAGCTGGCGGCTTCAGCACCGGCGGCGATCGCCTCGGCATGCTCGATGCAGATGACGTTGAAGGCGCCAACGCCGCGACCCGCCGCCCGGGCTGGCCCGACGATCTCGCTCATCCCGGCGGCCGGCATCAGCCGGCCTCAGCGCGGTTCACTGCGACCCCGGCCAGCACGTCGGCGTAGTCAGCGTGCTGGAACTCCCCCGCGACAGGCGCGGAGACTGAGGCTGCGCCCAGCGCGACAGCGTGCCGCAGCCGCTCTTCCCACGGACGGCCCAGGACCAGCCCGTGGACCAGGCCAGCGGCCACGGCATCTCCCGCTCCGGTGGGATTTCCCGTCACCTCGGCTGGCGGCACCGCCAGCCAGCTCCCAGCATCGGTAGCGGCCCACAGGCCGTCCGCTCCGAGTGAGACCACGACCGCCTGCGGGCCGGCCGCCCTGAGTTCCTGCGCGGCGAGAGCCACCGCCCGCTTGTCCGCGCCACACGGCGTCGACAGGCGCCTGCCCGCGAAGGCTTCCAGCTCCGCGAGGTTAGGCTTGACGATGGCCGGGCGGGCGGCCGCCCCCCGGAGCAGCGCCTCCCCGTGCGCGTCCAGCAGGGTCGGCACGCCGGCCACCGTTGCCAAGGCGCTCAGCTCGGCATAGGTACCCGGCGACAGGCATTGTGGCAGGCTTCCCGAAAGAACCACGGCTCTGCTTGTGGCCAGGGCATTCTCATACATGACGCGGAACTCCGCGTACTCGGCGGGCGCAACCGGCGGCCCCGGCTCATTGAACAGGGCAGCGTGGCGCCGGTCCGCGTCGACGACGGTGAAGGTCCGCCGGGTCTCGCCGGCGATCGGGGTGAATGCCGCCGGCACCCCCAGCTCGCTGAGCGCCGATCTCACACTCTCGCCGGTGACGCCGCCCACGAGTCCCACGACCAGGATCTCAGCGCCGATCGACCGCAGCGTCCGGGCCACGTTCAGTCCTTTGCCACCGGGACGGGCGTGGACCGCGGTAGGCCTGTTCACGCCGGACCAGTCGACGCCCGGAACGTGATGGGTGACGTCGAGCGCCGGGTTGAGGGCGACGATGAGGATCACGGTGAGCTGCCTGGCCTGGCAGGGGTGAGGATGACCGAGCGGGCCAGGTTGCGCGGCCGGTCCGGGTCGAGCCCGCGGGCCCGCGCCACCGCCGCCGCGAGCAGCTGCACGCGGACAAGCTCAGCCAGCGGATCTCCACCGCTCTGCCAGGCAACACCGCCCGCTGCGGTGATCTCGTCAGCCAGGCCGTCCGGCGCGGTCCCGAACAGCCACACAACGCTTCCCGGTCCGGTCACCGCGGCGGGGCCGTGACGGTATTCCATCGCCGGGTACGCCTCAGTCCACATCCCGGCGGCCTCACGCAGCTTGAGTGCGGCCTCATTGGCGAGCCCGCATGTCCATCCGGTCCCCAGGAAGGTGAACTGGCGGGCCGCCATCAGCTCCGCCGGCAGCGCCTCGGCCAGCAGCCGCTCCGTGGCCTCGGCCGCCGGGCCGATGCCGTGCCCCAGATGAGTGAGCAGCAGGGCCAGTTCCGTGGTGGCGAACCGGGTCTGGACCACCGATTCCTCGTCGGCGAAGTCGAGGACGATCGCCTCGTCGGCTGCCGATACCACCGGGGAGCCCGCGCTGGCGGTTATCGCGACGGTCGGCACTTTTCCGTCGAAGTGGTCCAGCAGCTGCAGGACCTCCGTTGTAGTGCCAGATCTGGAGAGGACGAGGACCCGGTCGTAACGTCGCCGGAGCGGCATCTCGGAGGCGGCGAAGGCATCGGTCTCCCCGTGACCGGACTGCTCCCTGGCGCAGGCATACGACTGGGCCATGAACCAGGATGTCCCGCACCCCGCCACCGCCACCCGTTCCCCGCCAGCCGGGAGCGTTCTGGCAACATCCGCGGCAAGCTTGGCCGCCCTGCGCCAGCATGCTGGTTGCGACGCCACCTCCGACTCGATGCTGCCGACCTTGGCTACCACCCTGGCCTCCTCGCCCACGTTGGCGTCCCTTCGCTGTCCATCCACATCCGCTGTCCTCGTGCTCAGGTGCCAGCGAGCCCGGTGGCCGCCACCGACCTGATGAAGTACCGCTGGGCCAGGAAGAAGACCGCCAGCATCGGTGCGAGGCTCATCACATTTCCCGCCATCAGCAACGTCCACTCTGTCGAATGCGCGCCCTGGAACGTCGCCAGCCCGAGCGGGAGGGTCATCTGGCTCGTGGAGTTAATGGCGATGAGCGGCCAGAGAAAGGAGTTCCATGAGTCCAGGAAGGTCAGGGCCGCCAGGGTCGCCAGCGCAGGCGCCGATAGCGGCAGCACGATCCGCCACAGGACAGTGAGCCTGCTGGCCCCGTCAACGCGTGCGGACTCCTCGTACTCAAGCGGGAGAGTACGGAAGAACTGGCGCAGGAAGAAGATCCCGAACGCGGTGGCTGCGTTCGGCAGGATGAGCGCGCCGATGTGGTTGATCCCCACCCCGGCGAGCACATGGACGCCCAGCCACTTGGTGATGATGAATTGCGGGATCATCGTGACCTGGAACGGCACCATGAGCGTCGCCATCATCACCGCAAAAAGGGCGCCTTTACCGAGGAAGCGAAACCGGGCAAACGCGTAGCCGGCGAGAGAGCACAGCGCGAGATTGCTGAGGACGGTCGTTACCGCGATGATCGTGCTGTTGATAAAGAACCGGCCGAACGGGGCACTATGCCACGCATCGGGGTAGTTGGCGAGCCTCACCACATGAGGAATGAGAACCGGCGGGAAATGCAACGCCTCGGACGGCGTTTCCACCGAGGTGATGACCAGCCAGACGAAGGGAAAGATGAGCACGATGGTTGCCGGCACCAGCACCAGGTGCCATGGGCTGAAGGGGAGGCGGACCCGGTGGCCGGGACGTGCGTCCGCGGTGGCGCTCATGACCGGTAATACGTGAGGCGCCTGCCGACCCGGAACTGGATCGCGGTGATCACGATGATGACGATGAACAGGAAGTAAGCGATCGCCGAAGCGTAGCCGAAATTGAAGTTCTGGAAAGCCTGCTCGTAGAGGTAATACACCAGGACGGTAGTTGCGTTGAGCGGGCCGCCCTGGGTGCTGAGGTACACCTCGTCGAAGAGTTGCAGTGCGTTGATGCTGAGCCATACGGCAAGAAAGAGCGAGGCGGGGCTCAGCAAGGGCAGGGTCACCCGGCGGAATGTGCGCCATGGGCCCGCCCCGTCGATTGCCGCCGCCTCGAGCAGTATCTGCGGGACTCCCTGCAGAGCGGCCAGATAGATCACCACAGAGAAGCCGGCCCATCCCCAGACCGTCATCACAACGATGACATAGAGCGCCTGCGATGGGGAGTTGAGGAATTGCTGCGCCGGCACGCCAATGAGAGAGAGGAAGTAGTTGACGATCCCATAGGACGGGTCGAAAAGCCAGATGAAGACCAGAGCCTCGCTGATCGTGGAGATCGCCATCGTCGCATAGGCGGCGGTCCGGTACAGGGAGATGAAGCGGATCTTGCGGTTCATCGCCACCGCGAGGAGCAGCCCGACAATCATCGTGCCGGGCACGAACAAGGCGGTATAGATCAGCGTGTGCTGGATCGCCTGTACCACGATCGGGTCGTGCACCATCTGCCGGTAGTTGGCCATGCCCGCGAACGGCGTGCTTGGGCTCAGCAGGTTGCTGTCCTGGAAGGACATGACCGCCGACCAGATGATCGGCACGGCACCGAAGAGCACGATGATGGCGGCGCCGGGTGTGACGAAGGCCCACCCGGCGAACTGTTCCGGGGCCGCGGGTCGTTTGCGCCCGCCAGTGGCCTGCGCCGGCCGCCGCCGGAGCAGCGCGAGAGGCGCGGTCATGTCAGCCCGCTGCCAGCACCTGATTGACCTGCTGTGCCGCGGAGGCGAGTGCGGCCTGAGGCTGGCTCTTGCCAAGCAGGACGGACACGACCATGTTGCCGAGGATTTGGGAGATCTTCGGGTAGGTGGGGATCTGCGGCCGTGCCTGCCGGACGTTCGCCAGATTCGCGACGAAGGTCTGCACACCGGGCAAGGCGGTGTCCATCTGCTGGCTGAACCCGGGCGAGCCTGCCACCGAGCGCCTGATCGGCAGGTCGCCGGTTTGCAGGGAGAAGTACCTGACCTGGGCAGGCGCGGTCAGCCAGAGGAGGAACTTTTCCGCCGCACTCACCCTGGCCGCTCCGTTGTTGAAGATCACCCAGTTGTCGGGCCCGGAGATGGTCTGATGGCCGCCGGCGGTGCCGGGGTACGCCGGCATGATCTGCACGCCGTAGTGCACGTTCGGGAATGCGGACAGATCCCACGGCCCGGTGACCAGCATGCCGATCTTGCCCGAGTTGAAGAGATTGGCGTAGGCGGAGTCGGTCGGGTCAAGGTACATGGAGTGGCTGGTCACCGCCATGTTGCGCAGGGTGGTCAGCGATGCCAGGCCCGCCGCTGAGTCGAAGGCAGCCTTCTTGTTGCCAGGTGTGAGCAGGTGCCCGCCGGCCTCCCAGAGCAACGCCTCCCAGTGCCAGACCGTGTCCTCGGTGCCCGGGGTCACATAGGCCGTGCCGTACTGCTTGATGCCGGGATTGGTGAGCCTGCGTGCGTCGGCCTCGAACTCCTGCCAGGTCCAGGCCGGCCCCGGAGGCTTCAGGCCGGCCTTCGCGAAGAGCGTCTTGTTGTAGACAACGGCGAGGTTGTCCACCAGTGCGGGGATGCCGATCACCTTCCCGTTGACAGTGGTCACATCGCGCTCGCCCACCCAGAAGTCGTTCCAGTTGACGCCTGGACGGCGCACCACGTCCGCCAGGTTCACCACCTGCGGGATCTGCGCGACGTTCGGCGCCCACGAGCCGTAGAGGTAGGCGATGTCCGGCGGGCTGCCACCACGTACCGCCGTCAGCACCTTCTGCAGCGTGTTGTCGTTGTTGACGAACAGGCTCGTCACCTTCTGGCCGGGATGCTGCTGCTGGTACTCGTTCAGCAGGTGCGCGAATGCCTTCGCCTCAGCGCCGGTGTAGCCGTCCCAGACCTGGATCGGCCCGCTGCTCCCGCCTCCCCCACCGGTGCCGCAGCCGGCGAGGGCGGGCGCCATGAGCGCACCCGCCAGGAAGACGCGCAGCCGATGCCTCATCATCCTGCCCTCTGCTTTCCGGGCCAACAGCGTCGTCATCCATCGGCCCCCTGCATGGCCCGCCGACGCCGAGGGCTCCGCTCCTTGTGATCTTGATTTGGGCACGCCCACACCGGCAGGCATGGTTGCGATCAACCTTGCATGAACCAGGGCACTTCCCGACAATATTGAGCAGTCATCCTGGCGCGTGTCAACCCCGCCCCGGATCCTGTCTATGACTGCTTCCAAGCTGGAAGATGGTCATCAACCAGCCCAGAGCTGACCGCCCTGGGCTTCCCCAGCGATGCAGCGGAGGGGCTGCCGTCTCCCCGTCCTGCCTGTCAGCTGTGCATGCTCTTGCACGAAAACTGGCTAAATGAAACACTATCGAGCTGTGATCAAGGTTGCCTTTGTCGGCGCTGGCAGCGTCGAGTTCACCCGCAACGTGGTGACCGATCTGTGCAGCTACCCCGAGTTCCGCGGCGAGCTGCACCTTGCCCTGCATGACATCAGCGCCGAACGCCTGGCGTTTGCGGAGCTGCTGGCCAGCCGGATCGCTGGGCAGACCGGATCGGGTGCACTCGTCACGGCCACCCGCGACCGGCGCGAGGCGCTGAAGGACGCCAGCTACGTCATCAACGAGATCCAGGTCGGGGGATATGCGGCCACCAGGCTGGATTTCGACATCCCCGCGCGGCACGGGGTACGGCAGACGATCGGGGACACGCTGGGAATCGGCGGTATCTCCCGTGGCCTCCGGACGATCCCGGTGGTGGTCGGCCTTGCCCGCGACATGCTGGACCAGTGCCCGGACGCCTTCCTTCTCAGCTACGCCAACCCGATGGCCATGCTGCCCTGGGCGGTGTACGAGGGGACCTCGTTCACCCGGGTCTTCGGCCTGTGCCACTCGGTACGGGACACCCAGCGGTTCCTCACCGGGCTGGTCGGCGCCGACCCGGACCGGGTCCGTTTCGTGACAGCGGGCTTCAATCATCAGGCGTTCGTGCTGCGTTTTGAGCAGGACGGCCGCTCCCTGTACCCCCGGCTGACGGAGGTCATCAACGAGTCTCCCGAGCTCCAGCGGCGGGTCCGGGTGGAGCTGTTCCGCCGGTTCGGCTACTTCCCGACCGAGTCCAGTGAGCATTCGGCCGAATATGTGCCATGGTTCATGCGACATGACTCGCAGATCGAGCGCTTCAGGATCTTCGTAGGCGATTACCTCGCCCGGTCCGAGGAGAATCTCAGCGAGCTGGAGTCGCTGCAGCGAGCGCTGGACGGGGACGTTCCGCTGGACCTCGATCCGACCAGTGAGCTGGCGTCGTTGTTCATCCACTCGCTCGAGACCGGACACGAACGCGAGCTGCATGTGAACATCCGCAACGGCGGGCTGATCTCGAACCTGCCCGACGAATGCTGCGTCGAGGTCCCCTGCGGCGTCGGGGCGGACGGGGCCAGGCCCACGGCCGTCGGCGCTCTCCCGCCGCAGCTCGTGGCGCTGAACCGGACATTCCTCAATGTCGTCGAGCTGACCGTCCGGGCGGCCCTCGACAGCTCCCGCGACCATGTCTACCAGGCAGCTTTGCTGGACCCGAACACGGCTGCCACGCTGACCACCTCGCAGACCATCGCGATGTGCGACGACCTTCTCGAGGCACACCGGGAGCTGCTCCCTCCTGCCTTCGCGCGCTGACCGTCCTGTGATGGAGCTGAATATCCATGGCCATCACCCCACCGGGACAGACCGCCCGGCTCGCCGGGATCGCCACTTGCGTGCTTGCGCTGGCCTCGTTGAGCGTGGACCCACCGGCCACCGCTGGCAGTACTCATGTCACCGGCGGCACATCGATCGCGGCCCTGCGGATTCCACCGCCAGTTCCACAAGGCAGGCTCCGGATCATCGGCCCGCTTCGTGATGGCGCAACGGTGGCCGCGAGCGGGCTGTCGTGGCACCCTCCCCGGCTCCCGAGGGGGACGACCCTGCTCAGCTTCGAGGTTGCCTACCACTGGCAGCGCTGCTCAGCGGGTGGCCACGGCTGCATGCGCGCGGCGGACTTGACCGTCACCCCGTTCGCCGCAGCCCGGTACATCGTTGGTCACGGCGACACCGGCGCCCGGCTCAGGCTGACAGAGACTGCGGCAGAGGTCGTCGAAACCAGCCCGGCCACGTTCTCGTTCCGGGTTATCCGGCGGTCCGTGAGCCACCTGGCACGGGCGGCGGTGCAGGCTTACCCGGCCCGTGGGCGGCCAGGAACAGAGCTCGTCAACGGGACCCCGGAACGGTACACCTCCTCGCCAGAGGAGTATTTCCAGGTCAACGCTCCCCACTACAACAGCGCTGACGGCCGGCCAGTCCAGCTGTACCGGATCGACCAAGGTTCCTGGCGGCCGTTGCCCGGCAGTCGCGCCCTCTACACCGGCAAGCTCCGGCCCGGACCGCACCTGGTGGCTGTCCGCACGTCGAACCGTGTGGGCTCCTCGACGATCCGCTTCGGCTGGCATGTCGTCCCGATGCCGAAGCCGCTGCCCTGCCAGTCCTCACACCACTGGCGGTGCTGGTACCCGCAGCACCTCGCCGCCGACCATCACCCCATGCGCTGGGACTGGCAGATCGGGCGGGTCACCCCGTTGCAGAGGACCGGCAGGCACGCCGTTGACATCTATGACATCGACGGCTTCCTGACCAGTCAGGCTGAGGTCCGCACAATCCATGCCAGCTGGCAGGCACGGACTCTCCGGCACCCCAGAACTGCCTGCTACCTGGACATGGCCTGGGAGGACTACCGTCCGGACGCAAGCCCTGGCCGGGGCGGCAGCAGGTATTTCCCCGCCGCAGCGCTTGGCAACGTCTACTACGGCTATCCCGAGGAACGCTGGCTGGACTTCCGTCAGCTAGATGCGCTCAAGCCGATGCTGCGTGAACGCATCAGCATGTGCGCAAGAAAAGGCTTCGACGCCGTCGAGCTCGACGACATCGACAGCTTCGACCCACCATCCACCACCGGGTTCCGCCTCACACCAGGCGATGCTCAGAACTTCCTCGCCTACGCGTTCAACGAGATCCACCGCTTCGGGATGACCGCGCTATGGAAGAACTCGCCCTACCTGAGCTGGTGGGGAAGGCGGTACGCCGACGGTGCCGTGGTCGAGGAGTGCTACATCAACCACGCCTGTTTCGCTTCCTGGCTGCGCGGCAGCCGGCAGTACGGGATCACCTGCACAAGCCTGACCCGCGGCACGCCCTGCGGCTGGGACGCTTTCAGCTCTGACGTCACCCGGAACCAGCCGACCGGCAAATGGGTAGGTGAGGCCGAGTACGCAGCCGACAAGTTCGTCTGCAACCCTGGGCAGCACTGCGGCCACAAGCGTGCATTCGCGACCTTCTGCCACATCGTCTACGCGCCACGCGCCGGATTCGCCGCGGTCAAGTTCGACGTGAACCTGGACGGCAAGATGTTCTATCCCTGCCCCCACGGCAGCTGACGGGAACCGGGAGCAGGACCTACACCCGCCAGCTGGCGGCGCGTCCGACGCTCCACCTGGAGGGACCTTCGGCCCTGGTGGGATAATGACTGGCGGGGCAGATTTCCTGTTAGGCCCATCCGGAGGCTGCTGGAGCGGTGGGCATGTATCGGTGGCGCCGTGGCGAGAAGTACCGCAGCAGGGCAGGAGCCAGTCATGAGGTCATTCGATTCGGAAGTCGCCGAGAAGTCAGCCATGGGCTCGTTCGATTCGGAGATCGGCGAGACCGCAAGATGGTTTGCCAGTCCTCGATTCGAGGGCATCACGCGTTTGTATTCTGCGCGTCAGGTGGTCGAGCAACGGGGCACCATCGCGACCGACTACACCGTGGCGAGAATGGCGGCCGAGCAGTTCTACGATCGGCTTCGGCAGCTCTTCGCAGAGCGCAAGCAGATCACCACCTTCGGCCCCTACTCACCCGGTCAGGCGGTGGCCCTGAAGCGGATGGGAATCGAGGGCATCTACCTGGGCGGCTGGGCCACATCGGCCAGGGGATCCGTCACGGAGGACCCGGGACCCGACCTGGCCAGCTACCCGCTCTCCCAGGTGCCGGACGAGGCCGCGCCAATCGTGCGCGCCCTGCTCACCGCGGACCGGAACCAGCGCTTCGCCCGCTCGCGCCTGAGCGAGGCGCAGCGTGCCACCTCCCCCGAGATCGACTATCGGCCATTCATCATCGCCGACGCCGACACGGGACACGGCGGCGACGCGCACGTCCGGAATCTGGTCCGTCGCTTCGTCGAGGTCGGGGTTCCGGGCTACCACATCGAGGACCAGAGGCCCGGCGCCAAGAAGTGCGGGCACCAGGGGGGAAAGGTGCTCGTCGGCGTGGACGAGCAGATCAAGCGGCTGAGCGCCGCGCGCTTCCAGCTCGACGTCATGAAGGTGCCCGGTGTCATCGTGGCCCGAACCGACGCCGAAGCGGCCACGTTCCTGGAGGGGCGCGGGGACGAGCGCGATCATCCGTTCATCCTGGGCGCCACCAACGTTGAGCTGCCGACCTACAAGGTCGGCTACCTCGCCATCATGAGAAAGCTCCGCGAGCTGGGCGTCGACGACGCGCGCGGTCATCTGCTGTACAAGATCTCCGCCGCGGAGTACGACGAGGCCAGAGCCTGGCTCGCGCGGGCGGGCGTGATGCGCGTGCTCGAAGAGAGCGCGAAGGCGTTCCAGCAGGCCGACGGGTCGTCGTCGGTCGAGGCACTGCTGGAGAGGGTCGAGACGCGGTACCTGGAGGCGTGGCAGTCCGAGGCTAACCTGAAGAGTTATCCCCAGGCGGTCGCGGACGTGATCGAGTTCCGCGCCAGCGAGGGTGAGCGCTTCGACATGAGCGCCGACGAGTGGCTGGCCTTCGCGAACCGAACGTCGTTCCACGCCGCCCGGGCCAGGGCCAGATCGATGGGCATCGACATCATCTGGGATTGCGAGCTCTCCAAGACTGCCGATGGCTACTACCAGATACAGAGCGGAATCGAGTACGCGGTCGCCAGGTCGCTGGCTGTCGCCCCGTTCGCCGACCTCTTGTGGATGGAGACCAAGACCGCGAACCTGGCGGACGCCAAGCGCTTCGCTGAGGCCGTCCATACCGAGTTCCCTTCCAAGATGCTCGCGTACAACCTGTCACCATCGTTTAACTGGGACACGACCGGGATGAGTGAGGAGGATATGCGGCGGTTCCCGGAGGAGCTCGGCAAGCTGGGTTTCGTCTTCAACTTCATTACCTACGGCGGACATCAGATCGACGGCCTGGCGGCGGAGGAGTTCGCCGCCGCACTCAAGCAGGACGGCATGCTCTCCCTGGCCCGGCTGCAGCGAAAGTTCCGCCTGGTCGAATCGCCCTACCGGACACCCCAGACGCTCGTGGGCGGGCCGCGGCTGGATGCGGCGCTCATGGCTTCTTCGGGTGGCACGGCGGCCACCAAGGCGATGGGCAAGGGCTCGACGCAGCACCAGCACCTGGTCCAGACCGAGGTGCCGACCAAGCTGCTCGAGGAATGGCTCGCGATGTGGACAAAGCACCACCAGATCTCGGGCCCGCTGCGGGTCGGGCTGCGGCCGCACACGGCGGGCTCGGAGTTGCTGGAGCTCACCCTGTCCAAACCAAGCGGGGAAAAGGTCGCCACCATCGTCTTCGACGTGATCGTGGATCGCCGGGGGCGCAACATCCTCTCCATCCGGGATCAGAACACCTTCGACACCGCCCTGCGGCAGAAGCGCCTGATGACGCTGAACCACCTGTTCCTGGTCCACCGCTACAAGATCTGGTCGGTCCACTACGTCAGCCCGACCGATGACAATCGTTACCAGGCCCAGAAGATGAGGACGCATGGCCTCTACAGCGACGTCCACGACGAGGTTGGCGACGTCATCGTCGCGGATGTGAGCGCGGAGGGCGTCAAGGCCCTGCTCGCCCCGGACCGGGACCGCTTGAACGCCTTGATCCAGCGGAAGTATCCGTATGTGCCGGACGACGTCGCCCAAATGCCGCAAAGGACTGGCCGGGACGAGAGGATCTGAACCGCCGGCCACTCAGCTCCGACCGGCAGGCACGCTCGCGCTGGCCAAACCAATCACGGCGCCTTCCCGCATGCCCCGGCACCAGCCCACTCCCCCGTTTCTGGCGCCGATTGGCGCTGCAGGGTTCCCGATGAATGCCAGCCTCTGATTCATCAGCGGGCTGGGGTTGTGCGGTATCAGGGACCAGCTCCGCGCCTGCTGGGTGAACCGGTTGCCGCCAGAAGGCAATAGAGCAGCGATGGACGACAATGACTTGGTAGCCGCGATGGCGGGCGGTGACGACGCTGGGTTGCAGGTCGGCGCGCTGGCCGCCGGAGCCACAGGCGGGTACCTGCCGGGCGGCACGCTGGTAAAGCTCCGCAACCTCGGCGGGGCGCTCTGCACTGCTGGCGTGTTCACCGCCGGGTCGCGGCCGTCACGGTCCTCGGTGCCTGTGACTCGAACCGCCGGTCCCGCCCCCCAAGTGAGTACTGGAGAAGACATGATCAAGTTCAGCACGCCCGCACGGCCGGGTATCGCGCGACACCCTAGGCTTGGGATCACAGCCGCGGGTATGGCCGTGTCCGGAATGCTGGTCGCGGCCGCCGGGTGCAGCCCGGCCGCCCACCCCGCCTCCGGGCCGGCGGCACCCAATCCGCCCTTCGGCGGGGAGGCCGGCCAGCTGAACTCGGCGCTGCAAGCTGCCGCCGCCCATCACGTCACGGTGATCGCCGCCTCCGGCGACATCGGAGCGGCTGGCGAGCCGTGCCACGTGATCGAGGGCCTGACCGGCGGCAGCTTCCCCCCGGTCAAGGAGGTCAGCCTGCCGGCCTCGGACCCGCTCGTGCTCGCCGCCGGCGGCACCAGCCTCACAGCCAGCCACACGACGGGTGCCTACATCGGCGAGACCGCGTGGGGCCTGCCCTACGGCACCCCGGGAACACAGTTCCAGGGCTCGGGTGGCGGCTTCAGCCGCATCTTCACCCGGCCCGCCTACCAGGACGGCATCCCCAGCATCGGCCCCTGGCGCGGCGTGCCCGATGTGGCCGCGGATGCCTCAGCCCACCAGGGCATGGCGGTGGTCATCAGCGGCGACGGTGGCACCTACATGATCCGCAACAGCGGCGGCACCAGCACCAGCGCCCCGATCTGGGCCGGACTGATCGCCCTGGCCGACCAGTACGCCGGCCGCTCCCTGGGCTTCGTCAACCCCGCCCTCTACCGCATCGCCCGCACTGCCCTGTACCACCAGGCTTTCCACGACATCACCACCGGGACCAACACGGTGAGCTTCCCGCCCAAGCAGATAACCGGCTACCGGGCGGCACCCGGCTGGGACCCGGTCACCGGCTTGGGCAGCCCCAACGCGCAAGTCCTCGTCCCCCTGCTCGCCCGCTACACCAGCCCCTGAGCCGACCGGTTCGGCCTCGCCCGCTACCTCGGTGAAGATGTTCCTCCCGCATCTCACGCCGCCGCCGCTGCTGTACTTTCCTGCCGGACGTCGTGTCGATCTCAGTGATTACCGTCGTCTGTGTCACTCTCAGTGCAGCCGAGTGTGCAGCCGAGCATGTATCAATCGTTGCGTTTCTTGTGTTTAGATTCTATCTTGATCACATGACCAGTGCAGGGACCGAGCGCACGGGCAGTGAGCTGATATCTACCGGGCAGGCAGCCGAGCTGCTGGGCTCGTCACGCCAGCACGTCGTTGACCTGTGCGCGAGCGGCCGACTCCGGTTCCAGCTGACTGGCACCCATCGCCGTGTGTGGCGCTCAGATGTGATGGCGCTCGCCAGAGGCGGAGCGGGCTTGACCCGCGACCAGCAACGCAGCCTGTGGCTGCACCGGGCCGTAGCAGGCAAACTCGCGCTAGACCCTGCGCGAGTGCGCAACAGGGCGCGGCGCAATCTGGACAGGATGCGCGCAGCGCATCCGCGCGGGCGGGTGCGTGCGGACTTCGACACATGGGAGGCGCTGCTGGATGGCCCCCTGGACCGGCTATTCGAAGTCCTGGGGTCAACGTCACCGCAGGCGGCTGAACTGCGGCAGAACACGCCGTTCGCCGGTGTGCTGACCGAGAAGGAACGGCTCAAAGCGCTGGCAGCGTTCCGCGATGCGGCGCAAGCGGCCTAGCGGATGCGCCGCGAGCAGCTGGAACACGTGCTGCGGGCCGCCTGCACTGTGACCGCCGAGCAAGTGACGCTGGTGATCGGGAGCCAGGCAATCTTGGGATCCTTCCCGGAAGATGCCCTGCCAGAAGCCGCTGTGCGCTCCATCGAGGTAGAAGTCCGATCTCGTGGACGGCGCGCTTGGCGAATTGTCGCAGTTTCACGAGACCTTCTGCTACTACGCGCAGGGAGTCGGCATGACCACGGCGGTGCTGCCCGCAGGGTGGCGCGAGCGGCTCGTCACGTTCCGCAGTCCCGGCACCCGGCCCGGACAGGCGCTATGCCTGGAACCACACGACCCGGTGGTCAGCAAGCTCGTCGCCCACCGCGAAAAGGATCAGGAGTTCGCAGCAGAATTGCTTCATGCCGGCCTGGTGCGGCCCGAGACGCTGCACGAACGCATCGAATCGACACCGATCAGCGATGACCTCAAGCGGATACTCCGCGACTGGGTAACGTCCGTCACCGGCCAATAATCTGACCTGAAGCGGGGAACATCCTCTACCTGGTGGGCGCAACTGGGTTCGAACCAGTGACCCCTCGCTTGTAAGGCCCAGTCACAGTGTCCTGCATGGTCTGGTCCGGCCCGACCAAGTCGCCCACGTCGACCGGCGGCTTGCGCGGCTGTTGTTGGGATACGGACGGAGTCGCCGCAGGTCTGGCGACCCGTAAGGAAACGAAGCCGGTGGCCGGGGCTCATCGGCGAGCCGGCTGACACTTTCCCATAATGCGGCGACACCGACAGGATCGTCGCTGAGGAATCCCGCTGTCAGGTCTACCGCCCTGATCTCCCAGTTGACCTGGTAGCTCACCGGGCAGGCAAACCCAGGCGGCGACGTGCTTGTTCGTGGGAGACATAACGTATCGTCCCGGCTTCCTGGCGGGCCAGGTAGTCGGCGCGGGCAGCATCGAAGTCCTCGTTGACCCGCTGCTCCTCTAGCGCCTGGCGCAGCTGCTGGTACTCCCCGATAGGTACGACGACCGCAACGACTTCGCTGCCATGGCGGATTACATCGTGAGTATCACCAGCGGGTAGCTCGCTCATGAGGGCATGGCAACGACATGATGCGACAGCCCCTCGCCAGAACACGGACGTCCGTGAGCGTGTCGGGGCACCCCTGGCCCAGACCCTGGACTCAACCGGCTCGGATAGTCAGGGTGCGGACGCCCACCCGCAGGCGCCGTTGCGCAGCCGCGCTGATCAGCAAATCACAGAGCTGACGGTAGTCACACCCCCGGCGGCGGTTCGGGGATGCGAGACAGATCAGATGCTGGCGCCCCCGTCGAGCGAGACGATGCTGCCGGTCATGTACGCCGCCGCCGGGCTGAGCAGGAAGTCGACGACCGCGGCGACCTCGGGCAGTGCGCCGAACCGGCGCGCCGGGATGCGGGTGAGCAACTCTTCCCGTACTTTCTCGTCAGCGAGATAGGGGGAGGTCATCGGGGTCGGGAAGTATCCCGGGCACAGCGCCATGACGGCTATGCCCTCGGCGCTCAGCTCCAGGGCCATCGTTTTTGCCATGCTCGCCACGGCTGCTTTGCTGGCGTTGTAATCGGTGAACCCGGTCTCCGGCCGGAGCGCGTTTACCGAGGCGTTGAAGACAATGGTCCCGGGCCGGGAGAGCACGCGCAGGGCGGCCCGGGCCACGGTGAACGCCCCCAGCACGTTGACGTCCAGGACGCGGCGGAAATGCGCCGCGTCCAGATCACGCGCCAGGACACCCTGGCCGTCGATCCCGGCGTTGACGAAGACGCCGTCGAGCCCGCCGAGCCCCTGGGCGGCCTCGGCAACAGCGGCTTCCACGCGGGCTTCATCCGCCACATCGCAGACGGCCGCTCCGGCGAGCCCCCCGCACCGGGCGAGCACGGCCGCTACCTTGTCCGGCCGTGAGCCCAGCACCCAGACTCTGTCTTCCTTGTTAGCCAGGTGCGCGGCGCATGCCTCCCCGATGCCGCTGGTGCCACCCGAGATGAGTATCCGGCGCGGCTTGCTTCCGGGCGCCCGGTCCTGGACCTCGCTAGAGCTGATCATGCTTCCCTCCGGTTGCTCGGTCCCGGTGCCCGCCGGGCCAGCCGGGTCTCCCGGGCACCCCGCCGGGCCCGCTAGGCCAGCCGGGCTACCAGCCATCATTGGAGCACCGCCGCGATGGCGGCGCGCAGAGCGCCACTGACGTCACCAACGAGAAGGCGCACACGTCGGCCACCACCAGCCGCCCGCCGGCCACGACATGGCTCACATCCGAGGCGCCGGCGGCGTAGACCGCAGCTTCAAGCAGGCAGTCGTCGCTCGCGTCGGCCAGCCGGTGCGATCCGAGTGAGATGGTCACCAGATCCGCCCTGGCACCAGCCGCGATACGGTCGTCGGCGGATTCGCCCAGGGCGGCGTGCCCGCCGACCGCGGCCGCCACGAGCAGGTCGGCGACCGCCCAGTTGCCGCATGCGAGTGGGCGTTGGCGAACCCGGGGAGAGTCAGCCCGCAGAAATAGTGTTCGGTCACGGCAGGCCCGATTCCCCGGTCACTGGCGCCGCGGCGGATCGGTAGCGTCGGTCATCAGCCTGCTGCCACGCTCGCGCAGTTCGGCCACGGTGGAGACGCCGAGCAGCTGCATCGTGCGGCGGAGCTGGGTGATGAGAATGTCAATGACCCGTTCGACCCCCGCCTGGCCCGCGGCGGCGAGCCCGTAGAGGTAGGGACGGCCGACCATGACCAGATCGGCCCCCAGCGCCAGAGCGACCGCGGCATCTGAACCGTGACGGACCCCCGAGTCCACGATGATCGCGGGCCGGTCGCCGAGCGCCTCGCGCACGGGGCGGACCAGTTCGACGGTGGGCAGGCAGCGGTCGAGCTGGCGGCCGCCATGGTTGGACAGATGTATCCCGTCCGCGCCGATGTCGACGGCGCGCCGGGCGTCTTCGGCCCCGACCGGCCCCTTCACCAGCAGCGCGCCTGGCCAGCGGGCTCTGATGGCGGCGAGATCCGCCCAGGAGACCGATGGGTCGAACACGGCGGTGATGTCGGCGATCGTGGATCCGGAGCCGCCCGCGGCCAGGTTGGCGAAGCGGAGCGCGGGGCTGGTGATCATCGCCCGCCAGTAGCCGGGGTGCGCTGCGATATCAAGCACTGTGCTGGCCGAGAGCTGGGGCGGGATGGTCAGGCCGTTGCGCACGTCACGGACCCGGTGGCCGGCCACGGCGGTATCGACGGATACCTCCAGCACCTGGTAACCGGCTTCGGCAGCGCGGTCCACCATCCGCCAGGTGAGATCACGGTCCCGCAGCACGTACAGCTGGAACCAGCGCTGGGTGTGCCCGGTCGCGGCAAGGTCCTCGATCGAGGTGGTGCCGACGGTGGAGAGCACGTAAGGGACCTGGCGCGTGCGCGCGGCGCGCGCAACGGCGATTTCGCCATCGGGGTGGATCATCCTGGTGTACCCGGTCGGGGCCAGGCCAACCGGGGCGGGCAGACCGGTGCCGAGCACCCGCGTCTGGAGGCCGGGATAGGACACGTCGGCCAGCACTTGCGGCGTGAACCGCCAGCGGGTGAATGCGGCCCGGTTCTCGGCCAGGGTGATCTCCTCGTCGGCCCCGCCCTCCACGTAGTCGAACACGGCGCGCGGGAGCCGCTGGCGGGCCGCGCCCCGCAGCGCCCCGATGTCATGCGCGCGGGCAAGGACACGGCGGGTCCGGTCCCGTTCAGGTACCCGGAGCCGGACCAGGCCGAGGATTTCCCGTGGTGTCATGGGGCGATCCGGTCGAGGAATTCGGTGACCACATCACGGCCCGACGAGGGCTCACTTCCCGCCATCACCGCACGGGACAGCCCCAGGAACCGCGCCGGCCCGGGGCGCTCCGGCGCGATCAGGCTGGTGACGAGCATCGGGCATGCGAACAGGGCCGCGCGCACGATCGCGCGCCAGTTGACCGGCAGCCGTCCGCGGGCAGCCAGCGCTGCCAGCAGCGGCTGCCAGACCAGGCCGGCGATGCTGTCCAGGATGTCCTCGCGCAGCGGGGACAGGGCGTCGCCGTCTTCGACCGACACCTCCGCGTCGCTGACAGTCACCTGGATCTGCGAACGGGCGACGTCGGCGGGGTGGTAGAGCCAGAACGGGTGGGCGAGCGAGTTGTGAAAGGTCGCCTTGACCGGTGCGAGCAGGGCGGGGATGTCGGTGCCCGCGAAGGCCAGGTCGAACAGGCGCAGCTGGCTCGCTCCCGGGCCAGCGTCCATCACCCAGATGTTGCCCTGGTGATCGTCGCCGTGAGCGGTCACGACATCGAGCGTGGACAGCTGCCGGGGCCTCAGCAGCGCGGCGGCCTGGGCGGCGAGTTCGGCGAGGGTGGAGCGGTATTCGACCCCGTTCACCCGCCAGCGTCTCCTGGACAGGCCGGCCCAGTCTGGGTGCCCGGCATACCAGGTGAGGTACCTTCCGCCGGGGAAGGCACCGGCCGGGTCCGCCAGGCGATGGTAGAAGAGCTGGTGAATTGCCGCGCCAGCGGACGAGGGAGTGGGTGACCGCAATGTCGCGACCATCACCTGGCCGGTGATGGTGTCGAGAGCACGGCGGGCGGCAAGAAGCTGACCCGGCAGCCGCGCGTCAGCGCCGGCCGCCCGTTCGAGTTCCACGCAGATGTCGGCCAGCCGCGGCTCGGTGCGCAGCTCGTACAGGGCTATCTGCCGGCCTGGCACGGTCGATACCGCTATCGGCAGCTCAACAGGCAGGCCGGCGGTGGCCAGCAGTTCACCTCGGTAGTACTCGCTGACGTGGCCTGCCTCACCGTCCTCGGTGTGGAACTTGAAGAACCGGGCAGTGCCGTCGGCGAGCATGGCCCGGCCGCTGACGGAATTGAGGCTGTATTCGTCGAGCGTGAAGATGACCGAGGTGACCGGCAGGCCGAAGGTTTCCCCGACCAGCCGTGCGGTCAGTGCCCGGGCGCCCGCGTGGTTCCCGGTGAGCACTAGCGAGCGGATCTCAGCGGAGGCGCCGCCGAGATCCGATGGAGCCCGGGCCTGCTTGCTCACCGGAGCGGCCCGATGACAGCGGCGGCGGCCGCGGCGATGTCGCCGCGGCGGATGAGGTCGGCGGCCGTGGCGAGTTCGGGGGCGAGGAACCTGTCCGGCCCGCATCCTGGTACCGACTCGCGGAGCGCGCGCACTACTGCGGCCGTGCCTGGTGCTGGCCGGAGCGGGGACCGCAACTCGACCGCGCGGGTGGCCGTGACCAGTTCAACGGCGAGGATGCGGGCGAGGTTGGCGAGCACGGCCCGCAGTTTGCGCCCCGCGCCCCAGCCCATGGACACGTGGTCCTCCTGCATCGCCGAGCTCGGAATCGAATCGACGCTGGCGGGGACCGCCAGCCGCTTGTTCTCCGATACCAGCGCCGCCTGGGTGTACTGGGCGATCATGAGCCCTGAGTCCACGCCTGGATCGTCGGCGAGGAACGGGGGCAGCCCGTGAGAGCGGGCCGGGTCCAGCATACGGTCGGTACGGCGTTCGGACATCGAGCCAAGGTCGGCCGCGGCGATGGCGAGGAAGTCGAGGACGTAGGCGATGGGGGCGCCGTGGAAGTTGCCGTTCGACATGACCCGCCCATCGCCGAGCACCACCGGATTGTCGATGGCGGCCGCGAGTTCCCGCTCCGCAACCAGGCACGCATGATCCAGCGTGTCGCGCGCCGCGCCTGCGACCTGGGGTGCACACCGCAGGGAATAGGCGTCCTGGACTCGCTGGTCTCCCTCGCGATGCGAAGCGACGATCGCGGAGCCTGCCAGCAACCGGAGGATGTTGTCCGCGCTCGCGGCCTGGCCGGGGTGCGGCCGCAGCGGCTGCTGCAGTTCGGGCAGGAACACCTGATCGGTGCCGAGCAGGGCCTCGACGCTCAGTGCCGCGGTGATGTCGGCGACGCGGCACAGGCTGGCGAAGTCGGCGCAGGCGAGGATGAGGGTGGCGAGCATGCCGTCGGTGCCGTTGACCAGCGCGAGGCCCTCCTTCGGCCCGAGGGTGACCGGGGTGATGCCCGCGGCGTCCAGCATCGGCCGGGCGGGCCGCGGCAGACCGTCGGACCCGAGCGCCTCACCCTCCCCCATCAGGACCAGCGCGCAGTGGGCCAGCGGAGCCAGATCGCCACTGCATCCCAGCGAGCCGTACTCGCGGACCACGGGGACGATTCCCGCGTTCAGCAGCGCGGCCAGTGTCTGCGCCACCACTGGGCGGACACCGGTGTGGCCGGAGCAGAGAGTCTTCAGGCGCAGGAACATCATGCCCCGCACCACCTCGGGCTCAACCGGATCGCCCAGGCCCGCGGCGTGCGAACGGATCAGGCTCCGCTGCAGGTCGGCGCGCAGTGCGACATCGATGTGGCGGGTGGCAAGGGCACCGAAGCCAGTCGAGATCCCGTAAGCGGGCTTGGGTCCCGCGGCCAGGGTCTCGACCGTCTGCCGGGCATCCGCGATCGCGGTCAGCGCCGCCGGTGACAGAGCTACCTGGGCGCCGTGGCGTGCCACCGCGGCTACGTCAGCGGCCGTGGTGCCAGCCGGGCCGAGCACGACGGTGGGTGTTTCGCCTGCCGTTGCCGTGGTCATGGCGCAGCCATGCCCCGAAGCGCACGAACCGGACACGGACCGCTCATGGCTCCGTCCGGACGCGGACCGCGCGCTCGTGTGCCGGGAACCCTTCGTGGCCAGCGAAGGTGAAGATCGACTCACTCATGCGCCGCAGTGCCCGCTCGTCCGCGCGGGCGACCGCCGTGCGCTTGCGGAAAGTCTCCGCCGTGATCCCGCCGCTCACCTGGGCGAACCCGCTCGTCGGCAAGGAGGCCGGGCAGCCGATGATGAAGTTCGCGGCGGAGATGGTGGTCCACTGGCCGATAAGGATCTCGCCCGCGTTGTGCAGCCGGTCCAGCACCGCGTCCTCGTTCCGGACCGCGATCTGCATGTGCTCAGGGGCGTATGCATTGGCGACGTCGGTCGCCTCGGCCAGGTCGCGGGCCAGGATGGCGCCGCCGTTGGTGCCCAGCGCGGCCGCCGCGTAGCCACGCCTGGGCTCGGGCAGTTCGGCGAGCTGCCTGGCAACCTCGGCCTGCGCACTGGCCAGCAGTGATTCGCTGTCGGTGACCAGCACGCTGGAGGAGTCGGGCCCGTGTTCCGCCTCGTTGAGCAGATCGGCGGCGAGCAGGCGAGGGTCAGCGCTGTCGTCCGCGATGATCAGGCTCTCGCTGGGACCGAGCAGCATGGTGGTCGCTGTCCCGTACCGCTGGACCTCTACCTGCGCGCACGCCACCGCCGGGCTGCCCGGGCCGACCACCTTGCGGACCTTGGGGATCGTCTCGGTGCCCAGCGCGAGCGCAGCGACGCCAGCCGGCCCGTTGGCGCGGAACACTTCCCGCAGGCCAAGCTCGGCGGCCACGGCCAGCACCGCTTTGTCGACCTCTCCGCCTGAGCCGGGCACCGGCGGTACCACGACGGCGATTTCCGGCACCCCGGCCACCACCGCCGGCGTGCCGAGCTGGACCAGCACCGAAGGGTAGGACGCCTTCCCGCTCGGCACGAACAGG
The DNA here is from genome assembly GCA_035532275.1 of Streptosporangiaceae bacterium. Taxonomy (GTDB): domain Bacteria; phylum Actinomycetota; class Actinomycetes; order Streptosporangiales; family Streptosporangiaceae; genus UBA9676. The sequence goes on from DATKRG010000011.1 coordinate 49,632, forward strand.
CCCGCGCTGGCGATCGGGCTCACCTTCTCCCCGACCGTGAGCCCGGGCTCGCTCTCGAAGCTCCAGTCGCCGTGGGCGGTGAGCTGCTCGTTGAAGCTGCGCACATGAGCGATCGCGTCGCGGATGGCGGCGAGCAGATCCGGGCCGACCCAGTCCCGGGCAGCCGCGAACTCCGCGTCGGTGACCCGCAACGCGTCCGGGGCGACGTCGCAGCCGTCGTAGGTCTTGAGCGCCCGGGCGACCGCGGCGTCGCCGTGCTGGCGCACGTCCTCGATCAGCTCGACGATGCTGGCGCGCAGCCCGGGGTCGAAGATTTTGTCCAGGCCGCGGGTGGTCGCGCGGGTGCGCTCCTGCCCGCTCATCTCGCTCCAGACCCCGATCACCCTGATGGGGGCGTTGGTCGCCATATGCCGCTCCCTGCCTTCCTCGGTTCTATTCAGCCGAACTGAGCTGTCTCAGCACGCCCCGCAAGACGGCCATCTGGGGTGCCCAGCCGACACTGATCCGTACCCCGCCGGGGATGCCGAGATCGTCGCCGTCCCGGACGGTGAGCCCGGCCGCACGCAACGCCGGGGCGATCGCGGCGTGCTCGATCCGGGCGGTCACGAAGTTCGCCTGGCTGGGGAAATGCTCGATACCGAGCCGGGCGAGTTCCGCTTCCAGGCGGGACCGTTCTTCCCGGACCCTCGCCACGGACATGTCATGCCAGGCCGCCTCGCGCAGCGCCGCGCGGACGGCTGCCAGCGCGACCGAGTTGACGCTGAAGGGTGCCCTGGTCCTGGCGAGGGCGCTGACGAGGCGTTCGGCGGCGATCGCGTAGCCGACCCGGAGCCCGGCCAGCGCCCAGTCCTTCGAGAGGGTGCGCTGGATGAGCAGGTTCGGGTAACGGCGCAGGAGGGCCAGCGAGTCCGGCCGCAGCGCCGGGTCAGCGTAGGCGCGGTAGGCCTCATCGAGGACGACGAGGCAGTCCGGGGGAACCTCCTCCAGGAATCCCTGAAGTTCCGAGGCGTCGACGGTGACCCCAGTCGGATTGTGCGGGGAGGGGAGCCAGACCACGGCCGCGTCCCTGGCGGCCTTGGCCATCTCTGCCAGGTCGTGCGCGCCAGCGGCCAGCGGCACCCGCCGCAGGGCCGCGCCCGCGAGCAGGCTCACCGCAGCGTCGATCTGATAGCAGGGCTCGCCGAGCACCGCGATGCTGCCGGGGCCGAGGAACACGGACGCGATCAGGTAGCAGAGCTCGTCACTGCCATTCGTCAGCAGCAGCTGGCTGGTGGGCACGCCGAGGTGCTCGGCGATGAGCTCATGGGAGTCCGCCTGCTCGGGGTAGCGGCTGGCCTGGCCGCCCGCGGCGGCGATCGCCTGGCGGACCGACGGGGCCGGGCCCAGGGGTGCCTCGTTGGAGGAAAGCTTCCCGGCGGCCGGTCCCGGGCTGGCGCGCCCAGGCTGATACGCGGGAATGTGCGCCACCCGGCGCAGGGCCTCGCTTATCCCGCCCATGGCCGGATCACCACCTTGCCGGTGGAGGGGACGGTCAGCAGTTCCGGAAGGCGCCGGGGGGCTTCGTCGAGGAGCAGCGCCTCGGTGACCACCGGCCGGTAGCGGTCCGGGCCGGCGTGCAGTGCCGCGACCGCGGCGGCGAGCTCACCGGCGAAGCCGTTGGAGCCGGCCACCGTCAGCCCCTGCTCGACCAGCGCGGCCGGGTCAAGGGTCACCGTCGCGTGGCCGAGCGCGACGAGCACCACCAGGCCGCCCTTGCTCGCCTGGGAAATGGCATCCGGCAGGGAGCCAGGGTAACCGGCGGCATCGACGACCAGCGGCCAGCGTGCCGTTTCCTCGCCGGCGGGCACGATCCGCGCGCCCAGGGCCTCGGCCAGGCCCCGGCGGGCGGGGTCAGGCTCCCGCACCGCAACCTCGCACCGCGGGAAGCGGCGGGTGAGCTCAAGGTGGACCAGCGCGCCGACGGGCCCGTACCCGATCACCAGCGCGCGCCCCGGGTCGGCGGCCGCATGCCCGGCGGCGTGCATGGCGACCGCCAGCGGCTCGGCCAGGACGGCGATGGCGGGTTCCAGGTCCGGCGGGCAGGCAACGAGCGCACTGGCGCTGATGAGGAGCTGGCTCGCGAAACCGCCGGGGAATGCCTCGCCCACCCAGGCGAGCCGCTCGCACAGCTGGGGGGAACGGGAGCAGCCCTCGCATGTTCCGCAGCCGACCCGCGAGTCCACCACCACGCGGGTGCCGGGTGCGAGCTCACCGCCCGGGCAGGCCTCCACCACCCCGGCCACCTCATGCCCGAGGGTGGCCGGCCAGTAGGAGACCCAGTCGCCGGTCCGCAGCACGTGCAGGTCGGAGCCGCAAACCCCGGCCCATTCGACCCGGACGAGGGCCTGCCCGGCGGCTGGCTCGCCCAGTTCACGCTCGCCGAGCCGCAGCGACAGGTCACGGCCGAGCAGGAGGGCCGCCACTTTCACGCCCCGATCCCCTTCTCTTCCGCATCCGCGGGTGCCAGCAGCGGCCACCCGCCCAGCCGCACCGAAGCGCGCCTCGCAGCGGCCATGACCGCCGCCACCACATCGGCGTTGTCCTGCCGGCCATGGAGGAGGTAGCTGACCCCGACGGCACCGCAGCAGCCCGTGTTGCTGAAGACGGGGGCCGCGACACACCGGATGCCGGTCGCGGTCTGCCCCTCGTCTACCGCGTGACCGAGGCGGCGGACCGAGGCCAGTTCCGCCCGCAACGGCTCGGGCCAGCCACCGTCCGGGGCCGGGCGGTAAGCGAGCTGCGCCTTCCCGACGGCGGTGATCATCGCCGGGAGCCTCGCTCCGAGCGAGCTCGCGAGCTTGAGCCCGGTGCCAGGGGGATCATGCTTGGCGAGGTATAGCACCTCGTTCTGGTCGAGCACTGCGAAGTGGGAGGTGGCACCGAGCGACTCGGTCAGGACCCGGAGTTCCCCCTCCACCGCCCGCACCGGCGTCATCGAGCGCAAGTAAGCCGCACCGGTCTCGAAGCTGCGGACCGCGAGCACGTAATATCCCCGCGCGTCAACGGAAGCGAACTCCCGCTGGGTAAGCGCCCGGAGCAGGGTGAGGGCGCTGCTTTTGGGCAGCTTCAGTTCGGTCGCGATCTCGCCCAGGCTCAGTGGCCGCTCAAGCCGCGCCATCAGCTCCAGGATGGACAGTGCCCGGACAACCGAGCGGTTCGCCACCTGCGGGCTTGGTGCCGTCCCTGCCAGGTGGGGGGATGGCTCCGGGTGCTGGGGTTTCTGCATCGCCGTCGACCTGTTACGCCAGGGAGCCGACGAATCCGGCGTTGCGGGCCGCCTCGTCGTGGATGAGGTTGCGGACGTGGCTCTTGAGCTGGAGAAACTCCTTGCTCATCTGCTGCTCGAAGGTCCGCGGCCGGGGCAGCGGCACGTCGATGACCTCACGTACCCGGCCCGGCTTGGACGCCAGCACACAGATCCGGTCGGCCAGGAAGATCGCCTCGTCGATGTCGTGGGTAACGAAGAGGACCGACAGGCGGTCGCGTTCCCAGATCGAGAGCAGCAGTTCCTGCATCAGGCTCCTGGTCTGCGCATCCAGGGCACCGAACGGCTCGTCCATGAGCAGGATGCTCGGCCGCAAGGCGAGGGCACGCGCGATCGCCACCCGCTGCTGCATCCCTCCCGACAGCTGGCCGGGATGATGATGGGCGAATTCCCCCAGGCCCACCACGTTCAGGTACTCCAGGGCCATTTCTGAACGCTGCCGGCGTGGCAGATCCCGCAGGCCGAACTCGACGTTGCCTTGCGCGGTGAGCCATGGGTAGAGCGTGTACTGCTGGAACACCATGCCGCGGTCCCGGCCCGGTCCGAGCAGCGGGGAGCCATCCAGGATCAGTTCGCCTTCGCTGGCTTGCTCAAGTCCGCCGACGATGCGCAAGAGGGTGGATTTGCCGCACCCGGAAGCCCCGACGACGGAGACGAACTCACCATCGGCGAGGGTGAGGGCCACGCCGTCGAGTGCGCGCAGGGGTCCTTTCTTGGTGCTGAACCCTTTGCCGACGTCACGCAGAACCAGCCGATCAGGCACGTTAGGACTTCCGTTCGGACATATAGGGGAACGACTTGGCGTAAACGGCCTTGAATCCGAAGTCGAAGATGATCCCGAGGATCCCAATGACGATGATCCCCAGGAGGATCTCCGGGGTGTTGAGGTAGCGCTGCGCCTGCTCGATCCGGAAACCGAGGCCGTCGTTGGCCCCGACGAGCTCGGCGACTACCAGATAGGTCCAGGCCCAGCCCATCGACATCCGCAGCGTGTCCACGATGCCGGGCAGCGCGGAGCGGAAGATCACCCGGCGCAGGACCTGCCAGTTCGACAGGCCCAGGGAGTAGGCCATGTCCACCAGCGGCCGGGGGACCGTCTTCACGTTGTCCATGATCAGCAGGACTTCCTGGAAGAAGATCCCGATGAACAGGATGACCACCTTCTGGCTGGTGGTGGTGCCGAACCAGATGAGGGTGAGGGGGATGAACGCGACGGCCGGCATGTAGCGGATGAAGTCGATGGCAGGCTCGATGACCGCTTCGGCCGCCTTGAACGACCCCATCAGGACGCCGACCGGGATGGCGAGCGCTGAGCTGACGACGAAACCGGAGAGGATCCGCAGCACGCTGGCCACCGTGTCCGAATACAGGACCCCGCTCTGGTACTCGCCCACGGCGGCCTGCCAGACCTGCGTCGGCGTCGGCAGGAAGAGGTTGCTGACGATACCGCCGTAGCTGAGCCCGGACCAGATGGCGAACACCGCGCCGAGCGAGCAGACCGCGAGCAGGAGGTACCGGGTGCGCGGGATCGGCTCATACAGCAGCAGCCGGGTGCGCCGGCGGGCCGCGGGGCTTCGGCCCGCCGGCTTCCCAGTGCTGATGCCCGCCCGCCGGGATTCGGTCAACGTCTCCTGGCGGGCGGAGCTCGGCACGTTGCTCATATGTTGTAGCTCACTTCAAGTAGCCGAATTGCGCCGCCGAACCGAGCGGAACCGCGTGGGAGATCTGGCCCATGGCCTTCAGTGTGTTCCCGATGTCCAGGTAGCGGCTGGCAAGCTGGCCGGAGCTGATCAGGGCGAGGTTCTCGCTGACGGAGTAGAGCTTGACCCCGGCGAGAGTAGAGGCGAGCGAGGAGGGGGTCGCGCCGACTCCCTGCGCCATGATGGCGATCGCCTGCGCCCGGTGGGTGTGGAAGAAGGTGATGGCGTCGTTCCAAGCCTGCACCAGCTCACGGGCCTGCCTGGCGTGCCCCTGCAGCCAGGGCTTGTTCGCTACCAGGAAGTCGCTGATGAGCCCGGGAGCCTGCGCGCTGGAGAAGAAGACGTGCACCTTGCCGACAGCGGCCGGGCTGCTGGTCGCCTCACTGATGTAGGGCTGGTAGGTGACGACGACCTTCTCCTTGCCGGCGATGAGAAGCGTGCCGGCATCCGCGGCGGGCACGTTCACCGACTTCACCGAGGTGAACGCCATGTGGTGCTGCAGCAGGTAGTAGTGGAGCAGCAGGTCACTGGTGGTGCCGTATTCGTAGGCCACGGTCTGGCCGCTGAGCTGGCTGGCGGTGGAGATCGCCTTGTCAGACACCATCGCGTCGGCGCCGACCGAGGCGTCCTCAAGCATCAGCGGAACACCCGGCTGGCCCTTGGCGGCGAACTGGATGGTCCGGCCAGTGTCGATGTTCGAGACGTCGGTCTGGCCGGCCAGCAGCGCGGCGTTCCGGTCAGCGTCCTGCTGGAAGTTGGTGATGGTCACAGCCAAGCCGTGCTTGGCGAAGTAGCCCTCTTTCTGGGCGATGTACCACGGGGCGTAGCCGATCCATGGCTCGATCCCCATGGTTACGGGCGCGAGCTGGGCGCCAGTGCTGGACGTGGTGCCGGAACCGCAGGCGGCGATGCCGACCAGGCTGAGGACCGCAGAGGCGAGTCCCGCCCAGCGCATCGAGGGACGAGGAAACACAGCGCCTCCTGTTCATATATAGGAATAACGTTCACAAAATATGCCAGTAGTGTGGGGGCGCCCGCTGCGCCTGTCAAGGCATGTCATCCGGGGACCGGCAGGCCGCAATGGCCCCTCGCCTGGGCCGGGAAGACGGTCGCACTCGGCGGTTTTGGCGTCGATCTTGATCCTGGTGGTTACGACGTGGTGCGCGATAACGATCGCGACACTGTCGTGACATGAAGCAGGCCGTGCGGCTTGCCGCTCCTCCACCGTCCTCACCGACGGCGAGGGACGCACGATGTGGGCGGGGGCGTTCCGCCCCGGCCGAATGCACGGCCAGACGGTCGTAGTCGTCGAGTCGGGTGGGGGCACCCAGACCGCCTCGGTCGCCTCATCGCTGGTGGTCAGGTTCCCGCCGATGACTTGGCCGCTGAAGCACGTGTTGACGGGCTGGCGGACTTCGCCGTCGGCGTAGGCGATCACGTGTCCTGGGTCACTGAACACCCCGACCAGGGCGGTGATCTCGATGTCGAGCCCGGTTTCCTCGCGGCACTCGCGGACTGCGCACTGGGTCAGCGTCTCGTGCTTTTTCAGCCCGCCGGTGGGGATGGTCCACCGGCCAGAATCGGAGCGGCGCAGCAGCAGCAGGTCACCGGCGCTGTTGCGGACGATCACGCTCGCCGAGGGCTTGCGGCTGGTCGGCTTGGGCGCTGCCGGGTCGTGCCAGTAGTCCACCCGGCACGGCCGACCCTGGCGCCCGCTCACCCTGCCCCGTCCCCTGAGCCGTCCTCGGGCGCGAAGGGCCGTGCGGATGCCCAGACCCGCTCGAACGATTCCAGGTAGGTGCCGTAGTAGGCGCCGTCTACCCGGCGCAAGCGCAGGGTGGGGGTGTAGGCGGCGAGGATGCCGTACACGTGGGTGTTGACGACCATGTCGTCGTCGAACCGGTAGATCGAGTTGTACAGCGGCGTGTCATGCAGCCGGATCTCCGCGATCCCCGCCAGCGGCCGGTAATACGCCAGCACCGCGCGGACCCGCCCGGCCACCCCGCCGCCGATCCGGTACTCGGTGTCGCGGGCCGCCAGGCTCGCCCCGTCCGGGTCGCCCAGCAGCAGCCGCACCCGCACGCCCGCCTCGGCCCGCGCCGCCAGCAGCGGCGTCCAGTCCGGGTGCTCCTCGGTCAGGAACAGGCCCGCGAACGCAAGCACGTCCACGGTCCGCTGCGCCTGCCGCAGCAACTCCGTCCACAGATGGCGGGGCACGTCGGTGCGGCGCGGGTAGCTCGCGACCAGTTCCGCCCCCGCCAGCGAGGCCCGGTCCACCGCGCCCGGCCACAGGTAGCTCTCGTCTTCCTGCAAGATCGCCGCGACCCGGTAGCGGGTGCGCGGGTAAGGGACGGCTTCATTCCGCAGCCACCGTTCCACCGTTTTGGTGGAGACCTGCGCCATCTCCGCCAGCGACTCGGTGCCTAGCCCGGCCCGCAGCATGCATCGCCGTAACCGTTCGTTGACCATGCCCGGTACTTTCCCATGAATGGCCATCTCTAGCCATTGAAGGTGTCGGAAGTTGTCTCCAGATGTCTCGCAGTGTCATCGCGATGGGCTCCCCGCCGGGTGTCAACTACGGGTGATCACACAGACACATGGAGACACACGATGCCCAGCCCACCACAGGACGCCGCCGCCACGCCCGGCGACGGAGGTGGACTCAGTCCTGCCCGCGGACCCAGCGGCGCCCTCCAGCGCCTGGCATTCCTGCTACGCCACCGGGCACCGACGATGTCGCAGCGCTTCCCAAGGGCGCCAAGCCAGGGGCGCGTGCTGCGCCAAATTCCGTCGGACCTATACGCAAGGATGAGGTGTGTGACCGCCAGAGTGACCCACGAGCCACAGCCTGGAGCGGCCAGCGCAGTCGGCCGGGTGAGCGGATTCCCGCGTCTGCGGTACATGGGGTCCAAGTACCGCCTCGTCCCCCACCTGGCTGAGGTATTCACCGAACTCGGCGGACACGCAGCGCTGGATGCTTTCTCCGGCAGCGGCGTCGTCGCCTACCTGCTCAAGACCCTCGGATACCAGGTCACCACGAACGACTTCCTCACCTTCCCCTCCGTCATCGCACGCGCAACTGTCGTCAACCAAGCCCAGACCCTCACCGAATCAGACATCGAGCAGATCTGCGGACCGCCCGCAGATGACCGCGACTTCATCCAGCGCACCTTCCACGGCCTCTACTTCACTGACGCGGACCGAGAATTCCTCGACTCGGCCTGGTCCCACATCGACCGCATGACCGGCCACAAGCAAGATCTCGCCATCTCCGCGCTCATCCTCGCGGCCGCACGCAGGCAGCCACGCGGCGTCTTCACATTCACCGACTTCCGCTACGACGACGGCCGCCGCGACCTGCGGATCTCACTGCGCGGGCACTTCCGCGAGCGCGCCCTCGACTACAACCGGGTCGTCTTCGATAGCGGGCAGCCCTGCACCGCAGTGAGCGGTGACGTGTTCGCGCTCAACCCGGGCCCCTACGACATCGTCTATCTGGACCCGCCGTATGCTCCGCCCCGGGACGACAACTGCTACATCAAGCGCTACCACTTCCTGGAAGGGCTGGCAGTCTACTGGCGCGGCCAGACGATCATGGAAGACACCCGCACCAAGAAACTAGCCAAGCGGTACACCCCTTTCTCCTACAAACACACCATCACCGACGCTCTCAGGCGCACATTCAAGCAGTTCAAAGACTCCGGCATCGTCCTGTCGTACTCGTCGAACGCCGTCCCCGACGCGCAGACCATCGAGGCACTGCTGCGTGAGGTGAAGGACACCGTCGAGGTGCGACTTATCGACCATACCTACACCTTCGGCACACACCGAGCAGCCGAGCGCCGCTCAGTGTCCGAATACTTGTTCATCGCACGCTAAAGCCCTCAGTCTGACGGACGGTAATCCCGGCTGCAACGGCCGGACAGCGCCATGCGACCTGGCAATCCCTGGAGGAAGTAACGCCGAGATCGCCGTCGCAGCTAAGGGTTTTGACTCCACCGGTTCGAAGCTCACAGACGCTGTTCGCGAGATCGAAGAGATGGCGGATATCCGTCAAGCCCGCCAGTTCATCATGGCCGTCATCGACGGGAATCGGCTGGAAAAATTGGCTCAACGATCTCAGGCGCATCTACAATCTCTGGGAAAGCAATCAAATTGACGGATGTACACCCTCGCCACACTCGACAGCTTCCGCAACGTAGCTGTTCATCCCTGAAGGAGCGGAGCCGTGTCAAGGAGGATCTGAGCTGGGTGCTTTGGGTTGTGGCGGCTGTGCGGGGGCATACGTGACTGGCGTCTCCTGTTCTCCGGTAGCTGCCATGTCCGTGGCGAGCGGCCGGGCAGGTCAAGGACCGGGCGTAGCCCGGCCGCGTAGCGGCGCCGGAGGCGTCCTTGAGGTGACCGGCCGGGAGCCCGATGATCTGGCGGCGGGGAACGGGAGCCGGGGCCATGCGGGTGGGTATTCGGTTGTGTCAGGTCGTCCCATGTTCCGGGTCATCCGGTGCGGGCAGTGCCGCTGGCTGCATTCATCCCTTCGCGTGTCCCCGGCCGTGG
>DATKRG010000012.1:0-45957 GCA_035532275.1 Streptosporangiaceae bacterium
CCAGGCGGTGCCGGTCAGGTTGGACAGCAGACCGGCCGGGCTCATGAGCAGTGTGATGCCCGGCGGCTGCACCAGCACGAAGTCGCGGTAGGGAAGCGAGCCGTGCACCAAGCGGACCGCGCTGCCGAAATACGGCCCGTCATCGTATTCGGTAACGCTCAGCAGGAAGCCAGGGCGGGTGTACTGGTAGTAGATCCGCAGCGCCAGCGCCAGCAGCGTGGCCACCGCGATAACCAGGTTCACCGGGGTCAGCCAGGCCGGCCTCTGGCCACGCTGCGCCGGTGGCGTTCCGCTGCGCAGCCCACCAGCGCCCGTTGTTGCCACGCTTCCGCTCAACTGGCTACTCCCTCGGCCCTCTCGCGGCGGGATCCCGCAGCTCTTGGCTGGCTCGGCGGCTGGAGGAGTGCGCAGCCTGCGGAGGAAACGACCGTGCCCGGCCGGGTTCGAATCGTACCTGTTTGATCCTGGTCACGTCGGCTGAACATGCCCGTTCCGATTCCGGCTGATCCGGGCGCGCCCCTACGCGGTCATTGCTCAGAGTAGTTAATTGGTCACATCATGTTGTATCTCGTCCCAGCAGCCTCTTGTTTCCGGACTTTCGCCTGATTCCTGCCCGGTTGCGGTACCGTTGCACTGCTCACGTCAGGCCGTGAACCCGGTTTCCGGGTGCGTGCCCAGGGCCGTCGGGCCTGCGTGGTGAGGCGCGGTAATCGAGCGGGACAGTTACGAAAAATGCAGTAGGGAATGCGCTGACGTGTCCTTTGGTGGCCCGGACGTTTCCTTTGACCCATCAGGTCAAGCCGTGCTTCCAGCCATCCAGGAAATCGGCTGGCGCCTGCGCCGGGCCGGTCAAGCAGTCAGCCTCTTTGAGCAGATACCAGTCATGTTCGACGTAAACGCCGGGCAACGGCCGGTTCCGGTCGTGCGGGACCGTTCTGACCAGGGCGAGGAGAGCGCGTGACCACCCTCAAGGAAGATCTGGGTAACAGCCCGGACGGTGCCGACGACGGCGGGCAGGCCACCGCGCCGCCGCAGCCGCAGGCACCGCGCCGCTGGCGTCCCACACCGGACCGCCTGACCGGCCTGGTCCGCCGCCATTGGCTGTTCTCACTGGCCCTGGTGGCCGCGGTCATCCCGCGGCTGGTGGCGATGCTGGGCTTCCGGCCCGCGATGCTGTTCCGGCTGGACACATTCGACTACCTCTGGGGTGCTGTCCACCTGTCGCCGAATGTGGTCAACCCGAGCGGCTACTCCCTGTTCCTCTGGCTGCTCCGGCCCTTCCACTCGCTCGTCCTGGTGGTTGGTGTCCAGCACATCCTGGGCCTGTCCGTCGCCACCATGGTGTACGTGCTGCTGCGGCGCTACGGCCTGCCAGCCTGGGGTGCGACCCTGGCCGCCGCCCCGGTCCTGTTCGACCCCGAGCAGATCATGGTCGAGGACCTGATCATGGCCGACCTGCTGGCCATGGCGCTCATGGTCGGCGCGTTCGCGGTGCTGCTCGCCCGCAGGTCGCCGTCGCTGGGCAGGTCGGTGACGGCGGGCCTGATGATGGGCGTCTCCACCGTCATCCGCCCGACGGTCCTGCCACTGGTCATCCTCATCCCGGTCTACCTGATCATGCGGCGGGTGGGCTGGCGCCGCGCGGCCGCGGCGCTGGTGGCCGGCGTGGTCCCGATCCTGGGCTACATGAGCTGGTTCGCCGCGGTGCATGGCACCTTCAACGTGACCAACAGCAACGGGCTCTTCCTGTGGTCGCGGACGATGTCCTTTGCCAACTGCTCGGTCATCAAGCCCCCGGCCGACCTGCAGGCACTGTGCCCGACGGCGCAGCCGGGCCCGCTGGCCCGGGCCGACCCGGCGCTGCGCCGGCAGCCCAAGCGGTACCTGTGGAACCACAGCACCTGGGCCTGGAAGGGCACCACGAGCGGGTTCGTCCCGGACAGCGCCGCGTTCACCCAGGCCAACAACACCCGGGCGCTGCGGTTCGCGATCAAGGCCATCGAGGCCCAGCCGCTCGCCTACATCGGCACGGTCGGGTCGGAGAGCCTCAAGCCGTTCCTCAAGACCGACGACACCCTGCGGTTCCCGGCGGTCCCGACCAGCTCCTCCGGCCTGGCCCCGCCCGACCTGCGGTACGCGATCGGCACGATCGAGGCCTACACCGGCAGTGATCAGGGGGTCTCGTCGGACCTGGGCTACCACTTCGGGACCCGGCTCGTGCACCCGTACGTGGGCATCATGAACGAGTACCAGCACGTGCTCTTCCTGCCCGGCCCGCTGTTCGGGCTGGTCGTCCTGGCCGGGCTGATCGGGATCGTGATCCCGCGCCGCAGGTCGGGGGCGGCCCTGTTCCTGTGGGTGTCGGCTGTGATCATCATGGTGGTGCCGACAGCCGAGCACGAGTACACCTACCGGTACGTGCTCCCAGCCGTCCCGCTGGTCTGCATGGCCGCGGCGCTCGCGGTCCGCACGCGGGGCCAGGAGAAGACGGCTCTTGGTGGGAAGACCCAGGCCAGCCTGGTTGCCGCCGGCCCGGAACCTGCCAGTACCGGGCCTGCCAGTACCGGGCCTGCCAGTACCGGGCCCGCGGACCCGGAGCCGGCGCTCCAGGTGCCGCAGGCGCGGCAGGAACCCGATGTCCAGGAGCCGGTGCGCCAGGAGGCGAAGGCCGCTGAGCCGGCCGTCCCGCCAGCAGGCGAAGCAGGGGTGCAGCCCACCTAGGCACCGTTGACCGGTGGCCCCGGACGAGACGGCACCTGGCGTGCGCAGGTGATCATGCGAGGAACGGAATAACGGCTGCGGCCAGCTGGCGGCGCGGGTCTGGCGCCCGGTCCCGGGCTGTGACCTGCCCACGGGTGCGGACAAGGGCCGCTGGCTCGCCGATTTCATCACGGCGACCTGGTCCGCCGGTCACGTGGCCGCCCTGGACCGTCATGCCGGTCAGGTACCCGGCTGGGGCCGGTGAGGTGACGGCCTTACAGCCCGACCCACAGGGTGATGGTCGAGGCCTTCGGCGCCTGGTTGTTCGGGCTGTAGTTGAAGACCGTGTGCAGCGGACCGACCTGGTTGACGGTGACCGAGAAGCCGAGCCTCTCCAGGATGTGCGTGGCCTTGTCGACGCGCATCCCGTCCACGTTGGGGACGTTCACCAGCGGCGGCCCGGCCGAGATCGTGATGATGATGACCTGGCCCTGGCTGAACGCGCTGCCGGGGGGCGGCGACTGCTTGGTGACGGTCCCGGCCGGCGCGTCGCTCTTGTGGGCGGTGACCTCGTCGAGCGAGACGCCGTTGGCCTGGGCCCACTGCTCGGCGACCGTCTTCGGCTGGCCGACGAAGTCAGGTACCGGCTGCCCCGAGCTCACCACCAGCGTGACCGGCTTCGGCTGCGGCCAGGAGGCCCCGGCGGCGGGGTTGGTGCTGACCACGATGCCCGCCGGGATGGTCGTGGACGGCTCGTTCCGCACCGATCCCGGGGTCAGGCCCGCATGCCGGAGCGCCGCCTGCGCTGCCGCGAGGGCAAGCCCGGTCACCTGCGGCACCTGGATCATGTGCGGGCCGGCTGACGGGATCAGCGTGATGTGGCCACCCTTGCCGATACGGGTCCCGGCGACCGGAACCGTGCGGATGACCTGCCCCTTGTGGACCGCGTTGTCCAGCTGTGCCTTGCCGACGGTGACCGTGAACCCGGCGCTGTGCAGCTCACCGCGGGCCGCGGCCACCGTCAGGCCGGTGACCCGGGGAACGCTGGTGTACCGGCCCGACGTCAGCCACCACCCGACCACGCCCACGATCAGGACCACCGCGAGCGCGGCGGCGAGATAGCCGAGCCGCTTGCTGAACAGCAGCTGCTGCAGCCGCGGCTCGGCCGTGCGGTACCGGCCCGGCGGGGGCGGGCTGTAGGGCGCATCGCCGCCGCCGCTGACGATGAGCGTGTGCTGGCTGCCTGGCTGGTAGGTCCCCGGCTGGAACCGCTGGGTGTCCGCGGCCGGCGCCCCGAACGACAGCCTGGCTGGCGGCGGCATGCCCGGTACCAGGTCGCGGCCCGGCCCGGCCGCGGGTGCGGGCGGGCGCGGGCCCGGCACGCCGGTGAGGCCGGCCGGATCGCTGGGCGGCGGGACCCGCAGGCCGCCGGGCGGGGCCGGGAACCCGCTCACCGGCAGGCCGTGGCGGACGCCGGTGATGGCGCGCAGGAACTGCCCGGCGTCGCCGGGCCGCAGGTCCGGGTCCCGGCTGGTCGCCAGGGCGACGAGTGTGTCCAGCGCGGGCGGCATGCCGGGCACCATGCTCGACGCTGGCGGGACGACCTCGTTGACGTGCTTGTAGGCGACCGCCAGCGGGGTGTCGCCGGTGTGTGGCTGCCTGCCGGTGAGCAGCTCGAAGAGCATCACCCCGGCGGCGTACACGTCGGTGCGCGCGTCAGCCATCCCGCCGGACACCTGTTCCGGCGCCAGGTAGGCGGCCGTTCCGATGATCATCCCGCTCTTGGTGTGGCTCACCCCGGCCAGCAGCCTCGCCAGCCCGAAGTCCGCGACCTTGACCGCCCGGGAGTCGGTGAGCAGCACGTTCTCCGGCTTGACATCGCGGTGGGCGACGCCGGCCTGGTGCGCGGCGGCCAGCCCCGACAGCACACCGTCCATGATGTCCAGCGCTTCGCGCGGGCTCAGCTGACCGCGTTCGTTCAGCAGATCGCGCAGGGTCCGGCCCGGCACGTGCTCCATGGCGAGATACAGCGTGCGGCCGTCGGCCCCCTGGTCGAACACCGTGACCACATTCGGGTGGGACAGCCGGGCCACCGACCTGGCCTCCCCGACGAAACGGCGGACGAAGTCCTCGTCGTTGGCAAGCTCGGCGTGCATGATCTTCAGCGCGACGGTACGGTCAAGCCGGGTGTCGGTGCCCAGGTAGACCGTCGCCATGCCGCCGCGGGCGATCAGGGACTCGACCCGGTAACGCCCATCGAGCAACTGGCCGATGGGCGGGCGGGCGAGGGTCGTATCCATCGCCACGATTCTAGAGGCGGCTGGGCGTTTCAACGCGCGAACGTCGCGAAGCAGCCCGCCTGGCCACCAGCGGTGACCAGGCACGGGCACGGCGAGGGCATGGTCCGCACCGGACGTCCCCTAACGTAAGTGCTCGTGCGGACGGAGCGGGTGGTCATCGCCGGCGCGGGGCTGGCCGGGTTGCGGACGGCCGAGGAACTGCGGGCCCGGGGCTATGCCGGTGCCATCACCATGGTCGGCGCCGAACGCCTGCCGCCGTACGACCGGCCGCCGCTGACCAAGCGGTTCATGGCCGGGGACATCGACGACACCAGCCTGCCGGTGGATGCGGCGGCGCTCCGCCTCGACCTGCGGCTGAGTGAGGCCGCCACCGGCCTTGACAGCGGAGCGCTGCGGACCGACCGGGGGGAGCACGCCTTCGACGTCCTGGTGGTGGCCACCGGGGCCACGCCGGTGGGCCTGCCCGGCGGCGGGCGGCAGCGGTTCCTGCGGACCTTCGACGACGCGTGGGCGCTCCGCGGCGCCCTGCGCCCCGGAACCCGGCTGGCGGTGGTCGGGGCGGGCTGGATAGGCGCCGAGCTTGCCACCGCCGCGGCCGCGCGGGGCTGCGAGGTCACTGTGGTGGAGGCCGCGCAGGCCCCGCTGGCCGGCCCGCTCGGGACCGAGGTGGGATCGCGGACCACGCCCTGGTACGCCGCGGCCGGGGTGGACCTGCGGCTGGGCCAGCCGGTGGAGTCGGCCGAGGATGGCGGGCTCGCGCTGCCGGGCGGCGGGTGGCTGGAGGCCGACCTGGTCGTGGTCGCGGTCGGCGTCCGCCCCCAGGTGGGCTGGCTGGCTGATGCGCCGGTGACGCTGGAGAACGGCGTCGCCGTGGACGGGGGCCTGCGGGCGTCGCTGCCCGGCATCTACGCGGCAGGGGACTGCGCCGCCTTCGTCTCCGCGCGCTACCAGCGCCGGCTGCGGGTCGAGCACTGGGACTGCGCGCTGCATGCCCCCGAGGTGGTGGCGGCCAACATTCTCGGCGGTGACGAGACCTATGACCCGGTGCCGTATTTCTGGTCGGAGCAGTTCGGCCGGATGGTGCAGTACGCCGGGCACCACACCATCGCCGACCGGCTGGTCTGGCGGGGAGACCCGGCGAACCGGGACTGGGCTGCATGCTGGCTGGCCGGGGCTGGTGGTGCGCCCGGCCCGGGGGAGCGACTGGTCGCGCTGCTCACCGTGGGACGGCCGCGGGACCTGGTGCAGGGCCGCCGGGTCATCGCGTCCGGCGTCCCCGTCGACCCGGCCCGCCTGGCCGATCCGGGCGTCGCGGTACGCGATGCCACGCACGGTCCGGCCTGATGGTGCTGGTCCCTCTCAGTGCCGCCAGCCCCGGGGCTCGGGCCCGCTCCCGCTGCGGCCCGATCCCCGGGGTTTTCCCGCTGTCACCCGCCGCTCCTTGTGGCACCGGCCCCCGGGGCTCTCGTCCGTGACACAGGCCTGGAAGGACGAGACGGCGGCGCCTCCAAAGCCGGAGCGATGAGATTAGCACGGCTTCGACCAGGAAGTCTTTAGGATCTCTATACCTTAGGCAAACTATCTGATTACCAAATGCCGGTCCCGTGCCTGGCCGGGGTCACGATCCGGCAGTCCTCGCCCGCGCCCGGTGAGCTGTGCCCGCCTTCGCCCATGAGGTCTGACCGCTCCGCCCCTGATCCGCCTGGTGACGAGGCGGTGAACGGGACCTGGCGGGTTTGGCCCGCCGTCAGCTGTGGGACATTCGGAGATGTGGCACAGATTGACCCCCTGGCCGACACTCTTGTCGGTGATTGGCTGACCCTCCCTGACGTGGCAGACCGCCTTGGCCTGCCCCCCACCCGGATCCGGCAGCTGCTGCGCGACCGCAAGCTGGTCGCAGTCCAGCGTCCCGACGGGACGCTCAGCGTGCCGGCCGCCTTCCTCGACGGCAACCAGATCGTCAAGGGCCTGCACGGGACGTTCACCGTCCTGCTCGACTGCGGGTTCGACGAGACGGAGACGCTGCGCTGGCTGTTCACAGCCGACGACTCGCTCCCGGGAACCCCCATCGAGGCGATGGCCCAGCGGCGGTGCACCGAGGTGAACCGCCGGGCGCAAGCGCTCGCCCTCTGAGGCCCCGCGCGCAGGGCTGCTCACGCGCGGGGCTGCTCACGCGCGGGGCTGCTCAGCCGCTGACCACCCCGGCCGGCCCGGCCGGATCCGGCAGCGGCCGTACCGTGCCGGCCGGGACGGTCACCCGCCCGGCCGGCGGGCCCAGCCCGGCCAGCGCCAAGGCGACCTTCTCGATGGCGGCCTTCTCGCCGGAGGAGTATCCGGAATACGGCCAGTGCGTGCACAAGGTGGCGGCCGACCCGGCCGACCCGGACCCAGCTCTACCTGCAGAACCACGGTGGCGTCTACCGCAGCGACGACGGGGGCGGGAGCTGGTACCCGCTGCACAAGGGCCTGCCCGAGGAGGGCTTCTGGGTCGGCGTCCTGCGCGACGCGCTGTGCACCGACGGGGCGGACCCGGTCGGCATCTATCTCGGCAGCCGCGGCGGTGAGGTGTTCGCCAGCCAGGACGAGGGCGAGAGCTGGTCACAGATCGCGGGCCACCTGCCCGACGTGCTCAGCGTCCGGGCCGCCATCGTGCCCTGACGGAAGGCCGCGGGGGGGCGCCGGGCTCAGCCGTGACGGGCGGTGGCGGTCACGGCGAGCCCGGCGAGCGCCGCCTTCGCCTCCTGCGTGACCGGCGCCCGCGCCAGCGCGGCGACAGCCTGCTCAACGTGCTGGCCGATCATTTCCTCGCAGGCCGCGAGCGCGCCGGTCTCGGTGATCACCGCGCGGACCTCGGCCGCCCCGGCCTCGTCCAGCAGCGGGTCGCCCAGCCGCCGGTCGATGACGGCGGCCTGGGCCGCGGTTGCCCGGGCGCCGGCGATGGCGAGCAGCACCGTCCGCTTGCCCTCACGGACGTCGTCGCTGGCGGGCTTGCCGGTCTGCGCCGGGTCGCCGAAGACGCCGAGGATGTCATCGCGCAGCTGGAACGCCACCCCCAGCGGGAGCCCGTATGCGGAGTAGGCGGCCGGAACCGGGCCGTCGCAGATCCCGGCCAGCGCGGCACCGAGGTGGAGCGGCCGCTCGATGGTGTACTTGGCGGTCTTGTACTCCACTACCCGCAGCGCGCTGCCCACGGTCCCGTCTCCCGCGGCCTGGCCCAGCAGGTCCAGGTACTGCCCGGCGATCACCTCGGTGCGCATCAGGTCCAGCACCGGCTGGCCGCGGCCTAGTGCCTCCGCTGGCAGCCCACTGCCATGGAACATCGCGTCCGTCCAGGTCAGCAGGAGGTCACCCATGAGAATGGCCGCCCCCACCCCGAACGACTCCGGCGACCCCCGCCAGCCGTGCCCGGCATGGCGGGCCGCGAACCGGCGGTGCAGGGACGGCCGGCCCCGGCGGGTGTCGCTGCCGTCCATCACGTCGTCGTGGACCAGCGCGCTGGCGTGGAGCAGCTCCAGCGCGGCCGCGGCGGCCAGGATCTGCGGGCAGTCAGGCCCGCCCGCACCGCGCCAGCCCCAGTAGCAGAACGCCGGGCGGAGCCGCTTGCCCGCCGTCAGCAGCTCGGTCACCGCCGCCAGCCCGTCCAGCAGCTCCCCGCCGGATTGGGCCAGCAACCCGCGCTGCTGGTCCAGGAATCCCGTCAGGGCGTGCCCGACCTGGTCACGGATGTGACCGAGAGCGGAGGGATCGCTGGCCATGATCGCGAGACTAGGGCATGCCCGCTAGCCTGGGGGCATGGCGCCCGGCCCGCTGTACCGCGCACCCGTTATCCGCGACCTGCTGGCGCAGGGGCGGGGGTCGTTCTCTTTCGAGTTCATGCCGCCCAAGACAGAGGTGGACGAGCGGCAGCTCTGGCGGGCGATCCGGGCACTGGAGCCGCTGCGTCCCACCTTCGTCTCGGTGACCTACGGGGCGGGCGGCTCGACCCGGGACCGGACGGTCCGGGTGACCGGGCGCATCGCGGCCCAGACGACGCTGACCCCGGTCGGGCATTTCACCGCCGTCAACCACTCCGTCGCGCAGCTGCGGCACGTCATCGGCTCCTACGCGGCGGTCGGGGTGCGGAACGTGCTGGCGCTGCGGGGCGATCCGCCCGGCGACCCGAACGGTGAATGGGTGCCGCACGCCGATGGGCTGCGTTACGCGTCCGAGCTGGTCAGCCTGATCAGGACGATGGGTGATTTCTGTGTCGGGGTGGGGGCGTTCCCCGAGGGGCATCCGCGCTCTGCCGATATGGCCTCCGACGTGGAGAACTTCGTGCGCAAGTGCCGGGCGGGCGCCGACTTCGCGATCACCCAGATGTTCTTCTTCGTCGAGGACTACCTGCGGCTGCGGGACCGGGTGAGCGCGGCCGGCTGCGAGGTGCCGATCATCGCCGGGATCATGCCGGTGACCAGCATGCGGACACTGGAGCGGGTGGTGCTGCTGTCCGGGGCGAGGACCCCGCCCACGCTGGTCGACCGGCTGACGGCGGCCGCCGGTGACAAGGCGGCGGTCCGGGAGATCGGGATCGACTACGCGGCGGGCATGTGCCAGCGGCTGCTGGCCGAGGGGGCGCCGGGCCTTCACTTCTATACGCTGAACGGCTCCCGCGCGACTCTCGACATCTACCACCGGCTCGGGCTGGCCGAGCGATCGGACCGGTCAGGCGGCAGCCCCGGCAGCGGCAGCGCCACCCCCATGATCGCGTAGGCGGGCCCCGCCCCCGGGAAGGTGAACCCGGGCAGCAGGTCGGTGAAGCCGAGGCTGCGGTACAGGCGGCGGGCACGGATGTGGCCCTGCGGTGTGGACAGCAGCGCGGTCCGTTCCGGGCGCCCCGCTGCCAGGTGCTCCATCATCGCGCGGCCCGTGCCGCGGCCCTGGTGGGCGGGATGCACGTGCACCTCGGCGATCTCGAAAGGGTCGCCGAGCCAGAAGGTGGCCGCCTCCCTGCCGTGCTGCGCCGCGACGCTGTCCCGGACCAGGTCGTGCCACCACTGACCGGGCGCCCCATGGAAGCCGTAGGCGAAGCCGACCGGCACTTCCTGCTCGCCGCCCAGGACGGCCACGATCGCGCGGAACGCCGGGTAACCGCAATGGCGTTCCATGATGGACCGGCGGCCGGGCAGCTCGTCCTGGGGCGCGTCCATCGCCAGCGCGTAGATCGCGGTCAGGGCGTCCAGCTCGGCGGTGAAGCGCTCCGTGGTCAGCTCACGCAGCTGGGGTCCGGTGCGCACCCGGGTTAGCGTACGCGAGGTTCGGGGCCGCCACGGGCGGCTCATTTTGTCGGACCTGCTGAGTACCTTCGAACACAAGCGCAAATGCTGGACGCGCAGACGAATTTATGTTCGAATAGAGCCAGCGGCATCCCGGCGGCACAGCCCCCTGGCTGCCGGGTGCGGGCCCGGGCGGTGCGTGGGGAAGCGCACCGCCCGGCCCAGCAGGCCCTGCGGAAGGAGCGGCATGGACACGCTTGTGCAGGCACCGCCAGGCCGGGCGCGGTGCAGGCTCGCGCCGACGGCACTGGCCCTGCTGGAGTCCGCCCGGCACGGCCTGGTGAGCGCGGCCGACGAGACCAGCGCCGGCGGGCGCTATGTGGCTGCCCACCTCGCGGCGCTGCGGGCGGCTGCGGCTGTGGTCGCGGCCAGGCCCGCGCCGGGGACCGGGCCGCGGCGTAAGGCACCGCGGAGCGTCTGGGAACTCCTGCCACGGGTCGAGCCGGCCCTGGCGGAATGGGCGGCCTTCTTCGCGGCCGGTGCGGGCAAGCGGGCGGCCGCCGAGGCCGGGCTGCCGCGGGCGGTCTCCGCCCGCGAGGCCGACGACCTGCTGCGCGACGCGGAAACGTTCCTGTCACTGGCCGAGGAGGCACTCGGGGTGGCGTCTCAGGCCGTGCTCCCGCTGCGCAGCGCGGGGTAAGGCGGCCCGCCGGGCGCGGTGAGTCAGGCGTACGGGCGCGGCTGGAGGGGGCCGACCTGGTAGGGCCTGCGGCTGGGGGCGCGGGTGACCGGCGCCCCCAGCCGTCTCAGAACGATTCGACCGCGCCCCGGGCCTCGGAGTCGAGCACACCCCAGCCAATGAGTTCCTCGGTGAGGTCAACGGGCGACTTGTCATAGATGACCGCGAGCGAACGCAGGTCCTCCTGCCGGATGGACAGCACCCGGCCGTTGTAGTCCCCACGCTGGCTCTGGATCGTCGCGACGTAGCGCGCGAGCGGGCCAGCCTTGTCCTTCGGCAGCTGGCCCATCCGCTCCAGGTCGATGACAAGCTTGGGGGAGGGTGCCAGCGCGGTCGGGGCGGCATCGCCCGGCAGCAGTTCTGACACCGGCACACCGTAGAACTCGGCCAGCTCGGCCAGCTTCTGCACGGTCACCGAACGGTCACCCCGCTCGTAGGAGCCGACCACGACCGCCTTCCAGCGGCCGCGGGACTTCTCCTCGACTCCGTGCAGCGAGAGTCCTTGCTGGGTGCGGATGGCACGCAAACGCGCGCCGAGGGTCTTGGCGTACTCAGATGGCATGGTTGTCGGCCCCCCGGCCAGTCGTCGCTATGAGTGATGGTTACGGACAGTGACGGTAGGCCGCAAGCGCGACTAGGTCAAGCCGAATGGCAAAAAGCGGGTGAACTTACGCGTGGCGTACGCCCCGCAGCGCACTGGTCCCGTCTGGTGGCCGGCTGACGGGAACCCTTGCGCCACAGGCATCCACCACCCCTCCACGCGGCCTCCTGGAGGCTTCCGGCCGGGCCGGGCGCAGCCTTCTGGCCTGCTGTGATGCGAATCACTCATTGTCACCAACGGCCCGCCGGCGGCGCGCCGGCTCCCGGATCCGGCCGTGTCCGGCTGGTACGGTGTTACGGACAGACATCCTTTAAGGCCCGTCCCGTGAGGCGGGAAAGGAGGTCCTGGTGCCGCGTGCGCACCCAGCCAGCAGTGAGCCCGGTCCCGGCGGCGTGGCCGCCCGCCCGGTCCAGTCGGCTCGCCCGGCCCCCGGGGGCAGCAAAACCGTCCTCGAGCAGGCCGAGATCAGCCGGGCGCTGACCCGGATCGCTCACGAGATCATCGAGCGCACCAGGGGTGCGGAGCAGGTCGTCCTGCTCGGGATCCCGACCCGCGGGGTGCCGCTGGCCGGGCGCCTGGCAGCCGGCATCGAGCAGGTGGAAGGCCACCCCATCCCGCACGGCTCGCTTGACATCACCATGTACCGCGACGACCTGCGGCTGCGCCCGGCGCGGACACTCGGCCGGACGCAGGTCCCCGCCGAGGGCATCGACGGCAAGATCGTGGTGCTGGTCGACGACGTGCTCTACTCGGGCCGGACCGTGCGTGCGGCCCTGGACGCGCTCAACGACCTCGGCCGGCCCCGCGCCGTCCAGCTCGCGGTCCTGGTCGACCGCGGGCACCGGGAGCTGCCTATCCGCCCCGACTACGTGGGCAAGAACCTGCCCACCTCGCAGTCCGAGCTTGTCCGGGTCCTGCTCACCGAGGTGGACGGGGAGGACGCCGTGCTGCTGGGAACGGCCGATCCCGGTGCCGGCGGCACCACGGGGAGGATCCGGTGAACCGCCATCTCATCTCGGCCGCGGATCTGAGCCGCGATGACGCGCTGCGGGTCCTCGACACCGCCGACGAGCTCGCCCGCATCTCGGACCGCCCGATCAAGAAGCTGCCCACGCTGCGCGGGCGCACGGTGGTGAACCTGTTCTTCGAGGACTCCACCCGGACCAGGATCTCCTTCGAGGCCGCAGCCAAGCGGCTCTCCGCCGACGTGATCAACTTCTCGGCCAAGGGGTCCAGCGTCGCCAAGGGCGAGAGCCTCAAGGACACCGCGCTGACCCTGGAGGCGATGGGCGCCGACGCGGTGGTCATCAGGCACAACGCGTCCGGTGCCCCGCACCGGCTGGCCACCTGGGTGCGCGGCAGTGTCATCAACGCCGGCGACGGCTCCCACGAGCACCCCACCCAGGCGCTGCTGGACGCGTTCACCATCCGCCGGCGGTTCGGCCGCAGCAGTGGCTCCGGCCCCGGCCCCGGCGGCGTGGCCGGCGAGCCGGGCGGGACGCTCGACGGGCTGCGGGTCACCATCGTCGGGGACATTCTGCACAGCCGGGTCGCGCGATCCAACGTGCTGCTGCTGCACACACTCGGCGCGGAGGTGACGCTGGTCGCGCCGCCGACGCTGCTCCCGGTCGCGGTGGACACCTGGCCCTGCTCGGTCGGCTACGACCTGGACGCGGCGCTGCCCAAGAGCGACGTGGTGATGATGCTCCGGGTCCAGGCCGAACGGATGAACGCCGCGTACTTCCCCAGCGTGCGTGAGTACAGCCGCCGGTACGGGCTCGACTTGGCCCGGATGGCGCAGCTGCCCGAGCGGGCCATCGTGATGCATCCCGGCCCGATGAACCGGGGGGTGGAGATCGCCGCCGGGGTCGCGGACTCGCCCCGGTCCACGATCGTGGAGCAGGTCACCAACGGCGTCAGTGTCCGGATGGCCGTCCTGTACCTGCTCCTCGGCGGCGCGGAGGCGGGCCAGTGACCGCGGCAGGGCAGCGCTGGGACGGGGGCGGCATCGACACCGGAACGGGAAGCTGGCTGATCAGGGGAGCGCGGCCGCTCGGCGGTGACCCGGCCGACATCGTCATCTCCGGCGGGCTGATCGCCAGCGTCGGCCCGGCGGGCACAGCGGGCGAGCCCGGCACAGCCCCGCAGGTGCTCGACGCGTCCGGCCTGATCGCCCTGCCGGGACTGGTCGACCTGCACACCCATCTGCGGGAGCCGGGCCGCGAGGACGCCGAAACGGTCGAGACCGGCACCATGGCCGCAGCGCTCGGCGGGTTCACCGCCGTCCATGCCATGGCCAACACCGACCCGGTCGCCGACACCGCGGGTGTGGTCGAGCAGATCTGGCGGCTCGGGCGGCAGGCCGGGCACTGCGACGTCCTGCCGGTCGGCGCGGTCACCTCCGGGCTGGCCGGCAAGCAGCTCGCCGAGCTCGGCGCCATGGCCGACTCCGCCGCCCGGGTGCGGATGTTCTCCGACGACGGCCGCTGCGTGTCCGACGCGGTGCTCATGCGCCGGGCACTGGAGTACGTCAAGGCATTCGACGGGGTGATCGCCCAGCACGCCCAGGAACCGCGGCTCACCGATGGCGCCCAGATGAACGAGGGCGAGGTGTCGGGCCGGCTGGGCCTGACCGGCTGGCCCGCGGTGGCCGAGGAGGCGGTCATCGCCCGCGACTGCCTGCTGGCCGCCCACGTCGGGTCCGCCCTGCACGTCTGCCACGTGTCCACGGCCGGCTCGGTGGAGATCCTGCGCTGGGCGAAGTCCAAGGGCTGGCGGGTGACCGCCGAGGTCACCCCGCACCACCTGCTGCTCACCGACGAGCTGGTGGCCGGCTACGACCCGGTCTTCAAGGTGAACCCGCCGCTGCGCACCGCCGCCGACGTCGCCGCCCTCCGGGAAGCCCTGGCCGACGGCACGATCGACTGTGTCGCCACCGACCACGCGCCCCACCCGCTGGAAGACAAGGAAACCGAGTGGTCGGCCGCCGCGTTCGGGATGACCGGCCTGGAGACAGCGCTGCGCGTGGTCCAGGAGGCCATGGTCTCCACCGGCCTGCTTGACTGGGCAGGCGTGGCCGACCGGATGTCGGCCCGGCCCGCCGCCATCGGGCGGCTGCCCGGCCACGGCCAGCCGCTCGTGGCCGGCTCGGCCGCCAGCATCACCTTGTACGACCCGGAGCCGCGGGAGGTGGTAGACCCGGCCACGCACGCCTCGCGCAGCACCAACACGCCGTTCGCGGGCATGACGCTGCCCGGGCGGGTGGTCGCGGTGTTCCTGCGCGGCCGCCCCACCGTGCTCGACGGGAAGCTGGCCTGATGCCCGCCGCCCAGCCGGCCATCCTGGTGCTCGAGGACGGCACGACGTTCCATGGGACAAGCTTCGGTGCGGCCACGGAGACGTTCGGCGAAATGGTCTTCAACACCGGTATGAGCGGCTACCAGGAGACGCTCACCGATCCGTCCTACGCACGCCAGATCGTGGCCATGACCGCCCCGCACATCGGCAACACCGGCATGAACGACGAGGATCCGGAGTCGGGGCGGATCTGGGTGAGCGGCTATGTGGTCCGTGAGCCGGCCCGGATAGCGTCCAGCTGGCGGTCCCGCCGCAGCCTCGCCGACGAGCTTGCCGCCCAGGGGGTGCCCGGGATCGCGATCACCGGGACCCGCGCCCTCACCCGCCACCTGCGCGACCGCGGGGCGATGCGGGCCGCCATCAGCCCCGGCACCGACGCGCAGGCACTGCTGGAGCGGGTGCTGGCCAGCCCTTCCATGCTCGGCGCCGACCTCGCCCGGCAGGTGTCCACGCCGCAGCCGTACACGGTGGACCCGCCGCCCGGGGTGCCGGTCCGGTACCGGGTCGCCGCGGTTGACCTGGGCATCAAGGCCGCGACGCCGCGGTCGATGGCGCAGCGGGGCTGCCAGGTGCACGTTCTCCCGGCCACCGCGACCGCAGCCGACATCGCGGCGCTGAGCCCGGACGGGGTGTTCTTCTCCAACGGCCCCGGCGACCCGGCGGCGGCCGGGTACGCGGTGGAGGCCATGCGCGGGGTGCTCACCCAGGGGGTGCCGCTGTTCGGCATCTGCCTGGGCAGCCAGATCCTGGGCCGGGCACTCGGGCTGGGCACCTACAAGCTGCGGTTCGGGCACCGCGGCGTCAACCAGCCGGTCAAGGACCTGGCCACCGGGCGGGTCCAGATCACCAGCCACAACCACGGCTTCGCGGTGGCCCTGCCCGGCAACGGGCCGGGGCAGCCCTTCGAGACCCCGTTCGGGCGCGCCCAGGTGAGCCGCATCAATCTCAACGACGGCGTGGTCGAGGGGCTGCGGCTGCTGGACAGGCCGGCGTTCAGCGTGCAGTACCACCCGGAGGCGGCGCCGGGCCCGCACGACGCGGTCGGCGAGTTCGACGCCTTCTGTGCCCTGATGGAGCGTGCCCGGTGAGCCCGCCGTGCATCCGCGCCGTCGCTTCTTCCATGATCGTGGTGGTTTGCATGCGCCAGGCGCACAAAAGTCACCACGATCATGAAAACCGGGAGGGTGGCCGCGGTGCCCAGGCGGGATGACCTCAGGTCGGTGCTCGTGATCGGGTCGGGGCCGATCGTGATCGGGCAGGCCTGCGAGTTCGACTATTCCGGCACCCAGGCCTGCCGGGTGCTGCGCGCCGAGGGCATCCGGGTCAGCCTGGTCAACTCCAACCCGGCGACGATCATGACCGATCCCGAGTTCGCCGACGCCACCTACGTCGAGCCGATCACCCCCGACGTGCTGGAGAAGGTGATCGCCGCCGAGCGCCCCGACGCCGTGCTGCCCACCCTCGGCGGGCAGACCGCGCTCAACGCGGCCGTCGCCCTGCACGAGGCAGGCACGCTGGCCAGGTACGGGGTGGAGCTGATCGGGGCCAGCATCGAGGCGATCACGGCGGGGGAGGACCGGCAGCGGTTCAAGGACATCGTCATCGGGCTCGGCGCCGAGGTCCCCGGCAGCCGCACCTGCCACACGATGGCCGAGTGTGAGCTGGCGGCGCGCGAACTCGGCTTCCCGCTCGTGGTGCGGCCCTCGTTCACGCTCGGCGGGTCCGGCTCGGGGATCGCCTATCACGCCGACGACCTGCGCCGGATGGCGGGCGCCGGGCTGGACGCCAGCCCGGTCAGCGAGGTGCTGCTGGAGGAGTCCATCCTGGGCTGGAAGGAGTTCGAGCTCGAGCTGATGCGCGACCGCAACGACAACGTGGTCGTGGTCTGCTCGATCGAGAACATCGACCCGGTGGGCGTGCACACCGGCGACTCGGTGACCGTCGCCCCCGCCATGACCCTGACCGACCGCGAGTACCAGCACATGCGGGACGTGGCGATCGCTGTCATCCGGGCGGTCGGGGTGGACACCGGCGGCTGCAACATCCAGTTCGCCGTGCACCCGCACACGGGCCGGATGGTCGTGATCGAGATGAACCCCCGGGTGTCGCGGTCCTCGGCGCTGGCCTCCAAGGCCACCGGGTTCCCGATCGCCAAGATCGCCGCCCGGCTGGCCATCGGCTACACCCTGGACGAGATCCGCAACGACATCACCGGCGAGACCCCGGCCAGCTTCGAGCCGGCCCTGGACTACGTGGTCGTCAAGGTGCCGCGGTTCGCGTTCGAGAAGTTCCCCGGCGCCGACCCGGTGCTCACCACGCACATGAAGTCGGTCGGCGAGGCGATGGCGATCGGCCGCAGCTTCCCGGAGGCGCTGGGCAAGGCGCTGCGCTCGCTGGAGGACCGCGGGGCGCCGCTGAGCTGGGACGGCCCGCCGGGCGACCCGGCGGAGCTGCTGGCCAGGTGCGCCGTCCCGCACGACGGCCGGCTGGCCGCCGTCCACCAGGCGATCCGGGCCGGGGTGAGCGTGCCCGACCTGGCCGCGGCCACCGGCATCGACCCCTGGTTCATCGACCAGATCAAGGGCATAGAGGAGCACGCGCAGCGGCTGGCGTCAGGCGGCCCGCCGACCGCGGCATCGCTGCGGGAGGCTAAGCAGGCCGGCTTCTCTGACGGCCAGATCGCCAGCATCCTGGGCATCGCCGAGGAGCGGGTCCGCCGGTGGCGGCACGACCTGGGTGTGCGGCCCGTGTTCCACACCGTGGACACCTGCGCCGCCGAGTTCGAGGCGCACACGCCGTACCTGTACTCCACCTACGACGAGGCCAGCGAGGTGCCACCCGGCGACCGGCCCAAGGTGATCATCCTGGGCAGCGGGCCGAACCGGATCGGGCAGGGGATCGAGTTCGACTACGCCTGCGTGCACGCCTGTTTCGCGCTGTCGGAGGCCGGCTACGAGACGGTGATGGTCAACTGCAACCCGGAGACCGTCTCGACCGACTACGACACCTCGGACCGGCTGTACTTCGAGCCGCTGACGCTGGAGGACGTGCTGGAGGTCGTGGACGCCGAGCGGGCCAGCGGCCCGGTGGCCGGGGTGATCGTCCAGCTGGGCGGCCAGACGCCGCTGGGCCTGGCCCGCTCACTGGCCGAAGCGGGCGTGCCGGTGGTCGGCACCAGCCCGGATGCGATCCACCTGGCCGAGCACCGGGGTGAGTTCGGCGCGCTGCTGGCCGTGGCCGGGCTGCCCACGCCCAGGCATGGGACCGCGACGTCGGCCGCCGCGGCCAAGGCGGTCGCCGCCGAGATCGGCTACCCGGTGCTCGTGCGCCCCTCCTACGTGCTCGGCGGCCGCGGCATGGAGATCGTCTACGACGACACCACGCTGGAGTCCTACGTCAGCAGGGCCACCCAGGCCAGCCCCGAGCACCCGGTGCTCATTGACCGGTTCCTCGACGACGCGATCGAGATCGATGTCGATGCCCTCTTCGACGGCGAGGAGCTCTACCTGGCCGGGGTGATGGAGCACATCGAGGAGGCGGGCATCCACTCCGGTGACTCCGCCTGCGCCCTGCCGCCGATCACCCTGGGCCGCGGGGACATCGACCGGATCCGGGAGTCCACCGAGGCGATCGCGCGCGGGGTGGGGGTGTGCGGGCTGCTCAACGTCCAGTACGCGCTCGCCGCCGGGGTGCTGTATGTGCTGGAGGCGAACCCGCGCGCGTCCCGGACGGTGCCGTTCGTGTCCAAGGCCACCGCGGTGCCGGTGGCCAAGGCGGCGGCCCGGATCATGCTGGGTGCGACCGTGGCCGGACTGCGGGCCGAGGGCATGCTGCCGGCCACCGGGGACGGCGGCACGATGCCGCTGGATGCCGCGATCGCGGTCAAGGAAGTGGTGCTGCCGTTCGGCCGGTTCCGGGACGCGCAGGGCCGGGGGGTGGACACGATCCTCGGCCCCGAGATGCGCTCCACCGGTGAGGTGATGGGGATCGACGAGGTGTTCGGCACCGCCTACGCCAAGTCGCAGGCGGCCGCCTACGGGGCGCTGCCGGTCAAGGGCCGCGCGTTCGTGTCGGTAGCCGACCGGGACAAGCGGTCCATGATCTTCCCGGTCAAGCGCCTAGCAGATCTGGGTTTCGAGATCCTGGCCACCAGGGGAACCGGTGAGGTGCTGCGGCGCAACGGCGTTCGTGCCACGATCGTGCGTAAACACAGCGACGGCGTGGGGCCGGACGGGGAGCCTGACATTGTCGCCAGGATCCTGGATGGCCACGTGGACCTGATCGTCAACACGCCGTTCGGCAGCCCCGGGCAGTCCGGGCCACGGCTGGACGGCTACGAGATCCGCACAGCCGCCGTCCGGCGGCAGATCCCGTGTGTGACGACGATCCAGGGCCTGGCGGCCGCCGTCCAGGGGATCGAGGCGATCACGCGGGGCGAAGTGGGCGTGCGCTCGCTGCAGGAACACGCCCGGGCACTGCGCGGCGGCCCGGCAACGGCTGGCCCGGCGGCGGGCGGTGGAGCATGACGGCGGGCGGCGCCGACGCGGGCAGCGGGCCGCTCCAGGTCCAGGTCAGGGGAACCGTGCTCACGGTGCGCCGGGTTGACGCCTACCACGCGATGACCGTGGTCGCCCCGGGGATCGCGGCCCGGTTCCGGCCGGGCCAGTTCGTCGCGGTCGCGGTCGGCGGCCCGGACACGGCGATGCTGCTGCGCCGGGCGTTCTCGATCCACGAGGTCCGGCCCGACCACGGCGGCACCGTCGAGTTCATATTCGCGACCGTGGGCCCGGGGACCCGCTGGCTAGCCGAGCGCCGCACCAGGGACGTGATCGACATCGCCGGGCCGCTGGGACGGCCATTCCCGGTTCCCCGCGATCCGGTCAGCTGCCTGCTGGTGGGCGGCGGCTACGGCAGCGCCCCGCTGTTCCCGCTGGCCGACCGGCTGCGCGGGCGGGGCTGCGCGGTCGACTTCCTGCTCGGGGCGGCCAGCGCCGACCGGGTGTTCGGCGCGCTCAGCGCCCGCCGGGGCGGCCGGACCGCGACGATCACCACCGAGGACGGCACCATGGGCGTGCGCGGTGTGGTCACCGACGTCCTCAGCCAGGTCATCCACGAGGCCAGGACCGATGTCATCTATGCCTGCGGCCCGATGGGGATGCTGCGCCAGGTGACGGCGCTGGCCAGCCGCTACGACATCCCGGCCCAGACCCTGGTCGAGGAGTCGATGGCCTGCGGGATCGGGGTCTGCATGACCTGCGTGCTGCCGGTGGTGGGGGAGGACGGGGTGACCAGGATGGTGCGCTCCTGCGTGGACGGGCCGGTGTTCCGCGGCGACGCGGTGCGCTGGGATGACGTTGGGACCATCCCGTTCGACGCCCTCGGCGCGCCGGGCTGGAAGCCGCCCCGGCAGAACAAGACGCGGCCGGCCGCCAGCGGGAGGTCCGCCCGTGGCGGTTGACCTGCGGACCAGGCTCGGCCACGTCGAGCTGCCGAACCCGATCCTGACCGCGTCGGGCTGCGCCGGGTCGGGGCGTGAGCTTGCCCAGTTCTTCGATGTGGCGAAGATCGGGGCGATCGTCACCAAGTCGGTGATGCTCGCCCCGCGGGCGGGCAGGCCGACCCCGCGGATGGCCGAGACGCCGAGCGGGATGCTCAACTCGATCGGCCTGCAGGGCCCCGGCATTGACGCGTTCTTGCAGCGTGACCTGCCATGGCTGCTGTCACGCGGGGCGCGGGCGGTGGTGTCGATAGCGGGTGGCACGGTCGATGAGTTCACCGAACTGGCCACCCGGCTCTCGGACGCCTCCGGCGTGACCGCGGTAGAGGTCAACATCTCCTGCCCGAACGTCGAGGACCGTGGCCAGGTGTTCGCCTGCGACCCCGCGGCGGCGTCCGCGGTGATCGAGGCGGTCCGCGGCACGCTGCGTTATGACGTCCCGGTCTTTGCCAAGCTGTCGCCCGACGTCACCGACATCGTTGCGATCGCGCGGGCCTGCATGTCGGCGGGCGCCGACGGGCTCTCGATGATCAACACCCTGCTCGGGATGGCGATCGACACCACGACGCTGCGCCCGGCGCTGGCCGGGACCACCGGCGGCCTGTCCGGCCCGGCGATCCGGCCGGTCGCGGTCCGGTGCATCTGGCAGGTGCGGGAGGCGCTGCCGGACGTGCCCATCATCGGCATGGGCGGGGTGCTCACCGGGCAGGACGCGTTTGAGATGATCCTGGCCGGCGCCGCTATGGTCAGCGTCGGGACGGCCACCTTCCACGACCCGTCCGCGTGCGTCCGGATTCTCCGCGAGCTCGACGAGGAGCTCGCGAGCCGGGGGATCGAGCGCCTGGCCGACGTGATCGGGCTGGCGCACGAGCCGCGCCGCGCGCCAGGACGCAAGCTCTCCGGAAGCGCCCTGTAACGTGATGTCACCGCCCCGAGGAGGAGTCTTGACCCAGCCGGCGCCCATCGCCGTCGCACTCGACGCACCTGACCTGGAGACCGCCGCCCGCTGGGCGGGGCTGGTCACGCCGCACGTCAGCACCGTCAAGGTCGGGCTGGAACTGTATCTGCGGTACGGGCCCGAAGTGGTGGCCTCCATCCGCGGGGCGAGCGGCGTCAAGATCTTTCTGGACCTGAAACTGCACGACATCCCCGCCACCGTGACCGGCGCCGCCCGGGCCGTGGCTCGGCTGCGCCCGGACCTGCTCACCGTGCATGCGACCGGCGGCCCTGAGGTGGTCCGGGCCGCCGTCGAGGGCGCCCCGGACACCATGGTCGCCGCGGTCACCGTGCTGACCTCGCTCGGCCCGGCCGACCTGGACCGGATCGGGATGCTGGGGCCGATGTCGGACGCGGTCCGCCGGCTCGCCGCGCTCGGGGTGGCCTCCGGCGCGCGGGGGCTGGTGTGCTCGCCGCAGGAGGTGGCCGCGGTCCGGGCTGAAGTCGGCCCGGACATCCTCCTGATCACGCCCGGCGTGCGGCCGGCCGGGAGCTCGACGGACGACCAGGCACGCACCGCCACCCCCGAGGAGGCGCTGCGGGCCGGCGCCGACCTGCTGGTGATCGGGCGGCCCATCACCGGCGCCTCCGACCCCGGCGCCGCCGCGGCCGCGATCGCCGCGCCGCTGCGCCGCCTCAGCCTCACATCCGGCTGACCCGTCACATCCGGCTGACCCGTCACATCCGGCCCGTCCCGGTCACGTCCGGCGCCCCGCCACCTCCCCCCACCCCGTCTTCCGTGATCACGGTGCGGGCGCCGCCCCGGCCGGCCGGCGCCCGCCCCGCTGGCGCTCAGCCGGCGTTCGTTCGCTCTGCCGTCACCTCCCGGACAGGCAGATGTTGCCTGTGTGACAGTCGGCGATTCAGCCCCGCCCTGCCGCGGGACAGTGCGCGTTTGGCCGCGCCAGCGGCCGGAAAGGGGCTTCACAGGGGCCCAGCGGGGCCGGGCGGGCGAGGTTTCCCGTTGTTCTCCGCCGGGGCTGCCACGACCTGCAGCGGACCCTGATTGACTACGCTCAGTATTCGGACGCTTTCACAAAGTAGTATCAACCAATTTATGACGCATTAAACGGGGGTTCGCGTTGCCTTGGAGAGCAGGACTCGCTACTTTCCCTTGCCGACCCATCTTTTCCTATTCGAAACCCGAGGTGAACTGGAGTGGCACTTCCTCCCCTCACTCCCGATCAGCGTGCGGCTGCCCTGGAGAAGGCTGCCAAGGCGCGGAAGGACCGCGCAGAAGTCAAGAACAACCTGAAGCGCGGATCAACGACACTGCCGGCTGTGCTGAAGCAGGGTCAGTCCGATGACACGGTTGGCAAGATGAAGGTCTCCGCCTTGCTTGAGGCCATGCCGGGTGTCGGCAAGGTGCGGGCACGGCAGATCATGGAGCGGCTTGGCATCGCGGAATCGCGGCGTGTTCGCGGTCTGGGTGCCAATCAGCGCTCAGCACTGGAGAACGAGTTCGCTGACTGAGTCTGACGACCCCAGGGGCGGGCGCGGGGGACACGGTTCCATTACCGATTCGTCCGGTCATCGCGTACGCGGTACCGCGCTTGTCCAAGGGGTCGTCGGCGATGCCGGGCTGACCGTGCTTTCGGGCCCTTCTGGGGTCGGCAAGAGTACCGTCGTGGCCGGCTTGCGGAAGACGCGCCCAGATATCTGGCTCTCGGTCTCGGTTACCACCCGGTCGCCCCGGCCGGGTGAGGTGGACGGCCGCGAATACAGCTTCGTCAGCGACGAGGCGTTCGACGCCATGGTCGCCAGCGGCGAGCTGCTGGAATGGGCCGGGTTCGCGGGCTACCGGTACGGGACCCCGCGGGCGCCGGCCGAGCAGCGGATCGCGGCAGGTGTCCCGGTCCTGCTGGAGATCGACATCGCGGGGGCCAGGCAGGTGCGCCGGGCAGTTCCCGACGCACTCCTGGTCTTCCTGGCCCCTCCCTCCTGGGATGAGCTGGTACGGCGGCTCACCGGCCGGGGCACCGAGCCGCCCGAGGTGATCGCCCGGCGGCTGGAGCTGGCCGCCCGCGAGATCGAGGCCGGGCGTGAGTTCGACATCACGCTGGTCAACACGTCCGTCGATGACGTGTGCGGGCAGCTGGTAACCTTGATGACGGCCTGAAACCGGCCCACGACACTTATTGACGAAAGGCACAGGGTGGCAGGGAACACCGCTGCGGAGGGCATCACCAATCCGCCGATCGACGACCTGCTCGAAGTGGTCGACAGCAAGTACCGTCTCGTCATCATGGCGGCCAAGCGGGCGCGGCAGATCAACGCCTACTACGCCCAGCTCGGCGAGGGCCTGCTGGAGTACGTGGGGCCACTGGTCGAGACCCGTGTGCAGGAGAAGCCCCTGTCGATCGCGCTGCGCGAGATCCGGCAGCGGCTGCTCTCCGCCGTGGAGACGGCGGAGACCTGATCTCCTGACGCCTGGCAGGGACCATGCCAGCGCGCATCATCCTCGGGGTAGGGGCCGGGATCGCCGCCTACAAGGCCTGTGAGCTGCTGCGGCGCCTGACCGAGTCCGGCCATCAGGTACGGGTCGTGCCGACCCAGGATTCGCTGCGCTTCGTGGGCGCCGCCACCTGGGAGGCGCTGTCCGGTCAGCCGGTCACCACCAGCGCCTTCCAGGACGTGCACGAGGTACCGCACGTCCGGCTCGGCCAGCAGGCGAGCCTGGTGCTCGTCGCCCCGGCGACCGCCGACCTGCTCGCCCGGGCGGCCTCTGGGCGGGCCGATGACCTGCTGACCTCCATCCTGCTCACGGCCCGCTGCCCGGTGGTGTTCGCACCGGCCATGCACACCGAGATGTGGGAGCACCCGGCCACCCGGGCCAACGTGAGCACGCTCCGCGAGCGGGGCTGCCTGGTGCTCGAGCCCGCGTCCGGCCGGCTCACCGGCCCGGACAGCGGCCCCGGCCGGCTGCCGGAACCGGACGAGCTCTACCAGGCGGCTGTCCGGGTGCTGGCGCGGGGAGTCGCCGGGATGACACCGGACCTGGCCGGCCGGCGGGTGGTGGTGAGCGCCGGCGGCACCCGCGAGGAACTGGACCCGGTCCGCTTCCTGGGCAACTGGTCCTCCGGCCGCCAGGGTTATGCGCTGGCCAGCACCGCCGTCGCCCGCGGCGCGGAGGTGACGCTGGTGTCGGCGAACGTGAGCCTGCCCGACCCCGCCGGGGCCAAGGTGGAACGGGTGACCTCGGCCGGGCAGATGCGCAGCGCGCTGCTCGCCGCCCTCGACGGCGCCGACGCGGTGGTCATGGCCGCTGCCGTCGCGGACTACCGCCCCGAAACCAGGAGCGCGGAGAAGATCAAGAAGACCGGCTCCGGCCCGGAGCCGCTGCGGCTGGTCGAGAACCCCGACATCCTGCGCGAACTCGGCACACGCCGGCGGACTGGCCAGGTCATCGCCGGATTCGCGGCCGAGACACAGGACATGCTCGCGAACGGGCAAGCCAAGCTCGCCGCCAAAGGATGCGACCTGATGGTCGTCAACCAGGTCGGGCAGGGCCTTGCGTTCGGCACCGTAGACAACGAAGCCGTGGTCCTGGGCGCCGACGGCAGCGTCACCCGGGTTCCGCGCGGGCCCAAGGAAGTCCTCGCGGACGTGGTCTGGGACCTGGTCGCCGCCCGGTTCGGCTAGCGGCGGCCAGCGAGAGCCGCTGCGGCCGGTTCGGCTCGTCCGCACCATCGTGCCCGGCTACACTTCGGCGAAGCCTCCTCCCAGCAGAAAAGGAAGTCAGGTGGCCCGTCGCCTCTTCACCTCCGAGTCGGTCACGGAGGGTCATCCGGACAAGATGGCTGACCAGATCAGTGACGCCATCCTGGACGGGATGCTCAAGGACGACCCGACCAGCCATGTCGCTGTGGAGACGCTGATCACCACCGGCCAGGTGCACGTGGCCGGGGAGGTGACCACCGAGACCTACGTCGATATCCCGGGCATCATCCGCGACAAGATCCTGGAGATCGGGTACGACTCCTCGACCAAGGGATATGACGGGGCGTCCTGCGGCGTCTCGGTCTCGATCGGCGCCCAGTCGCCCGACATCGCCCGGGGTGTGCTCGACGCTTACGAGCACCGGGAGGGGGAAGGCTCCAGCGAGCTGGACCGGCAGGGTGCCGGCGACCAGGGCCTGATGTTCGGCTACGCGTGCCGCGACACCCCCGAGCTCATGCCGCTGCCGATCATGCTCGCGCACCGGCTCGCCCGGCGCCTGTCGGAGGTGCGCCGCACAGGCGACGTCCCCTACCTGCGCCCGGACGGGAAGACGCAGGTCACCATCGAGTACGTCGGCGACCAGCCGGTCCGGCTGGACACGGTGGTGGTCTCGGCCCAGCACGCCCCCGACATCGACCTGAAGGAACTGCTGGCCCCCGATGTCCGCGACCTCGTCGTGACCCCGGTGCTGGCCGGCCTGGAGCTGGACACGTCCGGCTACCGGCTGCTGGTCAACCCCACCGGGCGGTTCGAGATCGGCGGCCCGATGGGCGACGCCGGCCTGACCGGGCGCAAGATCATCATCGATACCTACGGCGGGATGGCCCGGCACGGCGGCGGGGCGTTCTCCGGCAAGGACCCGTCCAAGGTGGACCGCAGCGCCGCTTACGCGATGCGGTGGGTGGCCAAGAACGTCGTCGCGGCGGGTCTGGCCGACCGGTGCGAGACGCAGGTCGCGTACGCGATCGGCAAGGCCAAGCCGGTCGGTCTGTTCGTGGAGTGCTTCGGCACCGAGCAGGTGCCGGTGGAGCGGATCCAGGACGCCGTGCTGGAGGTCTTCGACCTGCGGCCGGCCGCGATCATCAAGGATCTGGACCTGCTCCGGCCGATCTATGCACAGACGGCTGCCTTCGGGCATTTCGGCCGGGAGGAGCCCGACTTCTCCTGGGAGCGCACCGACCGGACGCAGGCGCTCCGGTCGGCGGCCGCCCTGTGAGGTCCGGCCTGCTGGCGGCCGGCCGCTGACATCCGGCCCGGGCACCCGGCCGCTGCTCCCTAGACACCGCTGAACAGCCCATTTACCCTCAAAGTGGCTGCTGGAGTGTCATATCGATCTTGGGCCGGTGAAGCATGTCAGCATCCACCGACACGATGGTGGGGGAGCCGGCCAGTGAACCGGATCAGCGGCCCCGCAACGGGCTGGCCACCATCTCGCTGATCGCTGGAATCGCCGGTTTCACGCTCGTGACCATCATCCCGGCCCTGGTCTGCGGCCTGCTCGGGCTGCGCCGGGCCGGCCGCGCCAGCCAGGCAGGCCGACCCGGCCGGGCCAGCCGGGCGGGTCAGGCGGGGCACCGCAAGCCAGGCGCTGGGCGGGTGCGCTGCTGGGCAGGTATCGGGCTGGCTGTGATGTGGGCCGCGGCCGGTATCTACCTGGCGCCACGCCTGGCCAGGGCGGCCGATCCCGGCTGCGCGGCGTACAAGGGCACGGCACTGGCCGCCTACGACCAGGTGATAGCCGACTTCGGCGGGCAGGCGGGAAGCGCCGCCAGCGGCGGGAACGGGAACAGCAGCAAGCTCACCCACGACCTGTCCCGGGCGATCACCGCGCTCAGCACGGCCGCCGCCCGCAGCCACAGACAGGCCACGTCGCAGGACCTGTCCCAGCTGAGCGGTCAGCTCCAGACGGTGCTGACAGAGATCCAGGACGGCACGGTCGTGCCGGCCGGCGCGCTGTCGGAGCTGAACCGGGACGCCGCCCTCGCCGACACGGCCTGCGGCACGCTGCGCCTGTAGCGGCAGCGTGCCTTACCTGGCTGTGGTCGGTCTGGCTGTGGTCGGTCTGGGCTGCCCTGCCGACCCGAATCGACCACGGCGCCTGTGTGCCGGCCTGGCGCGGCCGGGTTGTGGTCGATTACGGCTGTCCCGCCAGCCCTTATCGACCACATCTCGCTCGTACGGCGGGGGCTGCTCGCTCTGGTAGGACAGGAGCGTGGCACGGGAAGCGGGCGAGGCGGCAGCACCGGGCACCGCCGGCGGCAAAGACCGGCGGGCTGCCGCCCCTGCCCGCCGGGCCGCGCGCCGTGCGGCGAGCGGGCCCGCCGCCGAGCACCTGCCGGTGGCCAGGATCGCGGTCGACGTCCCGCTCGCACACCTCGACCGGCCGTTCGACTACCTGGTGCCGGAACGCCTGGCGGATTCGGCGGTTCCCGGATGCCGGGTCCGGGTCCGCTTCTCGGGCCAGCTGACCAGCGGCTACCTGCTGGAGCGGGTGGCCGCCAGCGAGCACGAGGGCCGGCTGGCCTACCTGGAACGGGTCGTCTCGCCCGAGCCGGTGCTGCGTCCAGACATCGCGGCACTGGCACGGGAAGTCGCCGACCGGTACGCCGGGACCATGGCCGATGTGCTCCGGCTGGCGATTCCGCCCCGGCACGCCGGTGCCGAGACGCCGTCCGCCCCGGCAGCGGCCGGCCCTGCGGCAGCGGCGAGCCCGGCCGCAGCCGCAGACCGCGTAGCAGCGGCTGGCCAGGCGGCAGCGGCTGGCCAGGCGGCAGCGGCTGGCCCGGCAATGGGCCAGCGTGCGCCGGGGGGTAGGGGAGAACCGCCGCCCGGGCCGGACCCCGGGCCATGGGCGCGGTACCCGGCCGGGAAGGCGTTCCTGGCCGCGCTCGCAGCAGGCAGGTCACCGCGGGCGGTCTGGTCGGCGCTGCCAGGCCCGCACTGGCCGGGCGAGATCGCCCGGGCGGCGGCTGCCGCCCGGGCGGCCGGCCGGGGCACGCTCATCGTCGTGCCGGACGCGCGGGACCTGGGGCTGGTCGATCGCGCCCTGACCGGCGTGCTCGGGCCGGACCGGCATGTCTGCCTGTCGGCCGGCCTGGGGCCCGCCGAACGCTACCGGCGGTGGCTGGCGGTCGCGCGCGGCGAGGTGCGGGTGGTGGCCGGCACCCGGGCCGCGATGTTCGCGCCCGTCCGCGACCTCGGCCTGGTCGTCATCTGGGACGACGGGGACGACCTGCACGCCGAGCCCAGGGCGCCCTACCCGCATGCGCGTGAGGTGCTCGCGCTGCGCGCGCACCGGGCCGGCGCCGGGGCGCTGATCGGTGGGTTCGCCCGGACCGCCGAGGCGACTCAGCTGGTGGCCAGCGGCTGGGCGGCGGCCATCACCGCGACCCGCCCGGCCATCCGCGGCTGCGCGCCGCAGATCCGGGCCACCGGCGGTGATTCCGAGCTCGCCCGGGACGAGGCGGCCCGCTCGGCCCGCCTGCCGAGCCTGGCGTTGCGCACCGCGCGGGCAGGACTGGCCCACGGCCCGGTCCTGGTCCAGGTGCCCCGGCGTGGTTACGTGACCGCGGTGGCTTGTGAGAACTGCCGCGCCCGCGCCCGCTGCCGCACGTGCGGCGGCCCGCTCGCCCTGGCGGCGGGCGCAGGCCCGCCGCGGTGCGGCTGGTGCGGCCACGCTGACCCGGACTGGAGGTGCCAGGCCTGCGGCGACCCGCGCGTGCGGGCCGTGGTCACCGGTGCCGGACGGACCGCGGAGGAGCTCGCGCACGCTTTCCCGGGCACGCGGGTGGTGATGTCCGGGGGGGCCTCGGTCGTCGGGACCGTCCCGATGGCACCCGCGCTGGTGGTGGCCACTCCCGGTGCCGAGCCACGCGCGGACGGCGGTTATGCCGCAGCCGTGCTGCTCGATGCCTGGGTACTGCTCGGCCGCCCCAGCCTCCGCGCTGCCGAGGAGGCGCTGCGGCGGTGGCTGAACGCTGCCGCGCTGGTCAGGCCGGCCGCTGCCGGCGGTGCCGTGGCCGTGGTCGCCGAGGCCGGGCTGCCCGCGGTGCAAGCACTGATCCGCTGGGATCCGGTGACCCACGCGGAAAGAGAAATGGCAGAACGGCAGGCCCTCCGGTTCCCTCCTGCCGTCAAGATGGCCGCCTTGTCCGGCAGTGACACATCGGTGGCGGAACTGCTGGCGGCCGCGGCGCTCCCGCCGGAGGCCGAAGTTCTCGGGCCGATCCTGCTGGACGGCGACGCTGGTGGAGCGTTGCCGGAGGGAAGACAGGGGCCTGATCGGGCCAGTGGGCCAGGAGGTGCCGGCGAATCAGACGGGGATCCAGAGCACGACAACGCCGGTCACGACACGGTCCGGATGCTCGTCCGGGTACCCCGATCCGGGGCAACAGCCCTGGCAGCGGCGTTGCGGGCGGCACAGGCGGCGCGCAGCGCGCGTAAGGCCCCTGGACCGGTCCGCGTGCAGTTCGACCCCGTCGAGCTGATCTGAACTGCTCGCCAGAGGCCGTAGGGTGCTGGAGTGGCCACCTCACGACGGAACCCTCGATCCCAGCCGGGGGTGCCTGGGGGCAGCGGCACCGCCAAGAAGGCTGGCACCAGGCGGGCGAAGCCCGGCAGTGGCGCTGGGCGCCCGGAATCAGAAGCCGGCCGCCCGGACACCGGGCATGCGGACACAGCGCATCCGGAGACCGGGCATCCGGAGACCGGGCATCCGGAGACCGGGCATCCGGAGACCTTGCGTCCAGAGACCGGGCATCCAGAGACCTTGCATCCAGAGACCTTGCATCCAGAGACAGCGCATCCGGAGACCGGGCATATAGACATGGGGCGCCCTGACACCGCGGGCACTGACACCGCGCGCCCGGATGCGGCTGCCCCTGGCCGCGAAACGCCGCGGCTCCCTCCGGTGCGGCTGGCGCCGCGCGAGGAGCTGGCCGGCTCAGCGCGGGTCGCGCCGCTGCTGCGGGCGGCCAGGGAGGTGGCCCGCTGGGTCGGGCGCGCCGGATGTGACCTCGATGGGGACGGCAAGCTGCCCGCGGCCGGGACGCCCAGCGCGATGGCCACGCTGGAGCTGGCACCGGGCGAGCTGGATGCCGCCTGGCGGGTCGCGGTCAGCACCGGAATGCTCGCGGCCGACGGTGACCGGGCCACTATCGGTGACCGGGTGGACGTGCTCGCCTCGGGCGACGCCGAGGAAGTGCTCCGGGTCTGGGACGACGCTCTCACCCTGATGCTCACGGCCGAGGACCTGGACGGGATGGCGACCGCCCTTTACACGGTCGGCGGGCCGGTGAAGATGGACGCCCTGTTCGAGGCGTACGTGGCCGCCGCGGGCAGCACGGCCCACCACCCGGGCCCTGCCTATGCGGGCGGCGACCCCGAGCAGGACCAGGCGGCGGGGCTCTCCTCGGCGCTGGAAGCACTCGCCGACCTCGGCGTGGTGGAACTCGGGACGGACGATGCGGCCGGCGGGCTGACAGTGACGCTGTCCCGGCTGGGGGTGTGGGGGGTACACCGGAGGCTGCGGGCCCAGGGCTGGCATGTGCCGGTGCTCGGCAGCGGCGCCCGCGGCGACGCGGCCGCCCTGCTCGCCACCCTGGCCAACTGCGATGTGGAAGACGGCGAGGCGGAGATCGCCGCCTGGCTGGCGGCACGTAGCCGGCCGGAGGCCGCGCGCGAGCTGATCGAGGCGGCCGGCCGGGGCACTCCCGGGTTGCGCGGCGCCGGGTTCGCGGTGCTGGACCGGATCGGCGCGGACGCCGTGCCCGCCGTCCGCGCCGCGCTGGACGCCCCGGTCCTGCACGCCCACGCCGCGGTCTGGCTGCACGAGCACGGCGAAGAGGCCGACCTCGGCCCCGGTGACCGGGCCTGGCTGCTCGTCGACCTGGGCGCCGGGCTGCTGGAGGAGGCCGACCCCCGGGACGTGGTCGCCGAACTGCTCCCCGACGTGCCGCCGGACGCGCAGGCAGAGCTGGTGGCCGGGCTCTGGGAGGTCAGCCATCCCGGCGTGACCGATCTGCTGACCGCCCTCAGCGACCACCACCCCGATCCGGCGGTGGCCCGGGCGGCCCGCAAGGCCGCGTTCAAGGCGCGCTCGCCGCTGGCCGGGCGGACCACACGGGCGCGCAAGACCGGCCGGACCACCAAAACCTCCTGACGCGGCACGCTCTCGCGCGCGGCCGCTCGGAGCGGCATGTGGCCAGGAGACACGCCCTAGACTTGACTTCGCTGCGATACGCGAGCCAGAACGGCGAAGGGCGGTGCCACCATCAGCGTTAAGCCGATCCGCATCTTCGGCGATCCGGTGCTGCGCACCAAGGCCGACCCGGTCACCGACTTCGACGCCGAGCTGCGCAGGCTGGTCAAGGATCTGACCGACACCATGCTGGACGCACCGGGAGTCGGCCTGGCCGCCCCCCAGATCGGGGTGGGCCTGCGGGTCTTCACCTACTACGTGGACGACCAGCTCGGTCACCTGATCAACCCGTCACTGGATCTGTCCTCGGAAGAAGAGACCGACGAGGAGGGCTGCCTGTCCTTCCCCGGTCTCGCCTACCCGACCAAACGCGCCTTTGGCGTCGTCGCCAAGGGCTTCAACATGCATGGGGAGCCCATCACCGTGGAAGGCAGCGGTCATCTGGCCCGCTGCGTCCAGCATGAGACCGATCACCTGGACGGGGTGCTGTTCATCGACCGGCTCGACCCGGTCCAGCGCAAGCTCGCGATGAAAGAGATCCGCGAGGCCGAATGGTGGGAGGAGCCCGTCCCGGAGATCAAGGTCTCGCCGCACCGTACGTGGGGCAGGGCATTCTGAGATGCGCCTGGTGTTCGCGGGCACTCCGGCGACGGCGGTGCCCTCCCTCGACGCGCTGCTCAAGTCGCGGCACGAGGTGGCGGCGGTCATCACCCGGCCTGACGCCCCGGCCGGCCGGGGCCGCCGGGTGGTGCCCAGCCCGGTCGCCGTGCGGGCGGCCGAGGTCGGCCTGGAGGTGCTCAAGCCCGCCAGCCCGCGCGAGCAGGATTTCCAGGACCGGCTGTGCGAGCTGGCGCCCGACTGCTGCCCGGTCACCGCGTACGGCGCGCTGATCCCGCAGGC
Source organism: Streptosporangiaceae bacterium (assembly GCA_035532275.1). Taxonomy (GTDB): domain Bacteria; phylum Actinomycetota; class Actinomycetes; order Streptosporangiales; family Streptosporangiaceae; genus UBA9676. The sequence continues at coordinate 32,262 of DATKRG010000012.1, forward strand.
GGCGCTGGATATCCCCGGGCACGGCTGGGTGAACCTGCATTTCTCACTGCTCCCCGCCTGGCGCGGCGCGGCGCCGGTGCCGCACGCCATCCTGCACGGCGACGACATCACCGGCGCCACCACGTTCCAGCTCGTCGCCGAACTCGACGCCGGCCCGGTCTATGGCGTGGTGACCGAGCCCATCGGCGCCGATGACACCGCTGGCGACCTGCTGGCCCGGCTCGCCGAATCCGGCGCCGGCCTGCTGGCCGCCACCCTCGACGGCATCGAGTCGGGACAGCTGCGGCCGCGTCCCCAGCCCGCCGACGGGGTGAGTTTCGCCCCCAAACTGACCGCACAGGACGCGCGGGTGCGCTGGAACGCCCCCGCGCACATGGTGAGCCGCCAGATCCGCGCGTGCACACCCGCCCCTGGTGCCTGGACGGTGCTCGGCGAAACCCGGCTGAAGCTCGGGCCGGTGCGGCCCGGCGGGCCAGCGCCCGCCGCTGAGCCCGGCGCCTCACCGGCGCCAGCCCCGCCCGAACTCGGCCCGGGGGAACTGCGGGTGAGCCGGGCGGGCGTGTTCGCCGGCACCGCCACCCGCCCGGTCGAGCTTGGCGAGGTGCAGCCGCCCGGCAAGCGCCTGATGAGCGCCGCCGAATGGGCTCGTGGGTTGCACCTGGACCCGGCGGCGGGGAACGAGTCCCGGCTGGTGTTCAGCTGACATGGCGCGCCATCCCGCAGCCGGCCCGGGCCGGTCCCAGGGCGCCCGCCCCGGCGGCAGGCCCGGTTCCGGCACGGGGGCACGGCAGGGCGCGCGGCCCGCTGCCCGGGCGGGGGGAGCCCGTGCCAGCGGGCGGCCGGTGGACCCGGTCCGCCGGGTGGCTTTCGATGTGCTCAGCGCCGTGCGGGAGCGCGACGCGTACGCGAACCTGCTCCTGCCGGCTCTGCTGGCCGAACGGGGGCTGGCCGGCCGGGATGCCGCACTGGCGACCGAACTCAGCTACGGGACGCTGCGCGGGCAGGGCACCTACGACGCCGTGATCGCCGCCTGCAGCGCCCGCCCGCTCGGCCAGATCGACCCACCTGTCCAGGACGTGCTGCGCCTCGGTGCGCATCAGCTGCTCGCCACCAGGGTCGGCGCGCATGCGGCGGTGGCCACGTCGGTGGACCTCGCCAGGGACGTCGCCGGGCAGGGTGCGGCCGGCTTCGTCAACGCTGTGCTGCGCCGGGTGGCCACCCGCGACATGGAGACGTGGATCGAGGCGACCGCCCCCGACCGGGCCGCCGACCCGCAGGGTCACCTCGCTGTCCGCTACAGCCATCCGCGCTGGATCGTTGCCGCCTTCAGCAAGGCGCTCGGCGAGCAGGCGGCAGCCGGGCCGGGGCTGGCCGAGACCGAGGCCGTCCTGGCCGCATCGGCGGACCGCCCCCGGGTCACCCTGTGTGCCGTCCCCGGGCTGGCCAGCCAGGCAGAACTCGCTGCCGCCGGGGCGCAGGCAGCCCGCTGGTCCCCGTTCGGCGCCTATCTGGAAGGCGGGAACCCAGCGGCGGTCCCCGCGGTCGGGCAGGGCCGCGCGGCCGTCCAGGACGAGGCCAGCCAGCTGGCCGCGCTTGCGCTGGCCCGGGTGGACGTGGGCGGGCCGGACCAGGCCTGGCTGGACCTGTGCTCCGGGCCTGGCGGCAAGGCCCGGCTTCTGGCCGGGCTGGCGGCCGAGCGCGGCGCCCACCTGCTCGCCGCCGACATCCGCCCGCACCGCGCCCGGCTGGTCCGCGCCGCTCTGGCGGGCATCGACGCCGCCAGGACCAGCCAGGCTGGCACTGGCCCCGGTGGCGCCAGCCCGGCTGGGGTGGTGGTGGCCGACGGCACGGCACCGGCGTGGCGGCCTGGGTCGTTCGACCGGGTCATCGCCGACGTGCCGTGCTCGGGCCTCGGCGCGCTGCGCAGGCGGCCGGAAGCACGCTGGCGGAAGACGCCGGCTGATGTGGCGGCACTCGGCGGCCTCCAGCGGCGGCTGCTGGCCAGCGCCCTGGACGCCGTCCGCCCGGGGGGAGCCGTCGCCTACGTGACCTGCTCCCCGCATATGGACGAGACCCGCGCCGTGGTGGCCGACGTCCTGCGCGGGCGGCAGGATGTGACCGTGCTCGACGCGCCCGCCGTGCTCGCCGAGGTGCCGGGCCTGCGCTGCCAGGAGCCGGACAGCCGGTACGCGCAGTTCTGGCCGCACCGGCATGGCACGGACGCCATCTTCCTCGCCCTGCTCCGGCGTCAGCCGCCACCCGCTCAGCCCGGGTGACCACTGGCGCAGAGCCGGGCACGCCAGCCCGTGACGGCCTGGTGGCCGGGCTGGCCAGCCTGATTGGTGCCCGCCAGCCCGGCCATGTCCTGCGGGTGGCTGTCGACGGCCCTGACGCCTCCGGGAAGACGGCCCTCGCCGACGCGCTAGCGGACGAGCTGGCCCGCCAGCAGGCTGGCGGCCGGCGCGGGCGGCCCGTCATCCGGGCTGGTATCGACGGTTTCCACCGGCAGCCGAGCGCTACCGGCGGCGCGACCTGCCCGGCCAGCGGCTGTACCAGGCCGCCGCCGCCCCGCAGGCCACCGCCGACGTCGTCATCGACAACACCGACCCCGGCCAGCCCACGGATCCGGGCCTGGCCGGCTGGCGAGCCCACGTCTTAGCGGGCGCGGCAGGTCAGCCGGTGAGGGCGCGGGCCGAGGTGCGGCGCAGGCGGGTGGTGCCGATGTCGGCCCGCTCGCCCTGCGAGTAGCCGGCCCCGTAGCCGTTCCCGCTGTAGGTCACCCGGGACTTGCGGGTCACCGGGTAGGCCTGCTCGATGTTCCGCCGGATGACCAGGGAGCGGTCGGCGAGCACCAGCGCGGTCCTGGACCCGGAATCGGCGGCCGGGCCGGTCGCCTGGGACGTGGCGTGATGCTCGGCCGCGCGGACCCGGGACACCACCGCGGTGGCGAAACCGAGCAGCCAGCTGCGCCGCCAGGCCCGTGGGTTGCGGCTCCAGGCGGGCACCTGCGCGGCGGCCAGGCCCTGCCACATCTGGATCAGCAGCGAGGTGTACAGGACATCGGTGCGCTCGATATCGGAGGCGAAGCCGAACATGTGGATCCGGGAGCCCGGGCCGGTGCGGCTGAGGATGACGCACTGGCAGCGCATGGCGGAGGCCAGCCCGCACAGCAGATGGGCCTGCACCCGGGCCCAGGGGTTGCCCACGTCGATCACCCGGTCGGCCGGCCGGTCGGTCTCTGGCCGTTCGGCGGCCAGGAGGGCGCGGTCGATGCCGTACTTGGCCATCAGCTCCGCGGCCTTGGCGGTGAGAGCCTGGGCTTCGGCCGGGGTGACGCCCCGATCCTCGGCCTTGGCGAGCAGCTTGCGGACGCGGGCGAGCAGGGTGTCCGCTACCTCGGAATTCACGCGGGGACCTCCGTCTGGGCGGCTGGCGGTCGAATGTGTGATCGAACGCTACCGGCAGGCGGTGACACTATCTCCCCGCGCGCGGGCGTCACGCGCCGCACCCTACCGGGTTCGGGCCGGCGGGCGCGGGCGTGAGCCCCGTTTCACCCCCGGCGCCACCCACGCGGGGCGCGGGGCGCCGTTTACACTCGCCCGTATGGCCGTCCAGATGGCGCCGAGCATCCTGTCCGCCGACTTCGCCCGCCTCGCCGACGAAGCCCAGGCGGTAGCGGGAGTGGCCGACTGGCTGCACGTCGACGTCATGGACAACCACTTCGTGCCGAACCTCACCATCGGCCTGCCCGTCGTCGAGTCGCTGCTCAAGCACACCGGCCTGCCGCTGGACTGCCACCTGATGATCACCGACCCCGACCACTGGGCCCCCGCCTACGCCGAAGCCGGTGCGCGCAACGTCACCGTCCACGCCGAGGCCGCCCGGCAGCCGGTCCGGCTGCTGCGGATGATCCGGGCCGCCGGATCCCGCGCCGGGCTCGCCATCAACCCGGCCACGCCGGTCGAGCCGTACGCCGACCTGCTGCCCGAGATCGACATGCTGCTGCTCATGACGGTTGAGCCCGGATTCGGTGGCCAGCCGTTCCTGGACCTGGTGCTGCCCAAACTGCGCCGGGCCAGGGCACTGGTCGCCCGGCACGGCGGCACCGTCTGGCTGCAGGTGGACGGCGGCGTGAGTGCTGAGACGATCGAACGGTGCGCGGAGGCCGGAGCTGACGTTTTCGTGGCAGGCTCGGCCGTCTACAGCGCCGATGACCCCGCCACGGCAGTGCAAGCGCTTCGCGCCCAGGCCGAACGGGCTACCGCCCAAGCAGCCTGGTCACGCTGACCCAGCCGCCCGGTGCTGCCCGGGGCGCGTAGTCTGCGGCTCATAGGGGCGTTCCCTCCCGTGCGGCTCCGCCCGGGGAAATCTCATCAGGACTGTCGATCCCGGGTGGGACTGATCGTCGGGATAGATGAAGGTCCCCAGTCGATGACAGTGGAAGGACATCCGCTATGGCCGAATACATGATCCTCATCTGCGAGGACGAGAACGGCTACGCCACCGCCGGGCCGCAGGTGTGGCAGCAGGCGATGGAGGCGCACACCCGTTTCGCCCAGCAGGTGGAGGAGAAGGGCGGCAAGGTCGTCTCCGGCAACGCCCTCCAGCCCACCTCGACGGCGACGAGCATCCGCGGCGATGTCGTGACCGATGGCCCGTTCGCCGAGACCAAGGAGGCGCTGGGCGGTTACTACCTGATCGAGGCGCGCGATCTGGACCACGCGCTCGACATCGCCAAGCTCTGCCCCGCGCCGTTCGGTGGCGTTGAGGTGCGTCCGGTCATGGACCTGTCGGGGTGAACACCGGACGGCGCCAGGACCCGGCCGCCGCTGTCGCCGACGCACACCGTCGCGAGTGGGCCTTCGTGCTCGCCGCGACGGCGCGCGTCGCTGGCGACATCGATCTCGCCGAGGAATGCGTTCAGGATGCCTACGTCGCCGCGCTGGACGCGTGGTCGCGGCAGGGGGTGCCGCGCAACCCCGGCGCGTGGCTGACCACGACCGCGCGGCGGCGCGCCATCGACGCACGGCGCCGTGACCGGACCCTGCGCGGCAAGCTGCCGCTGCTCGTCGAGCCTGACCCGCCGGTCGCCGGCTCCGCCCCGCCCCAGCCACCATCCGGGGAGGACGATGTGATCCCCGACGACCGGCTCCGGCTGGTGTTCACCTGCTGCCACCCCGCCCTCGCCCGGGAGGCCCAGGTGGCCCTGACCCTGCGGCTGGTGTGCGGGCTGACCACCACCGAGATCGCGCAGGCGTTCCTGGTCGCCGAGCCCACCATGGCCGCCCGGGTAACCCGTGCCAAGAAGAAGATCTCGGCCGCCCGGATCGCCTACCGGGTGCCCGGTGCCGCCGAGCTGCCCGACCGCCTCGACGCGGTGCTCACCGTCGTCCACCTGCTCTACACGACCGGCCACATGGCTCCCGCCGGTACGGACGTGGTCCGCGCCGACCTCGTTGAGCGTGCGCTTGATCTGGCCCGCATGCTGCACTCGCTGATGCCGGACGAGCGCGAGGTGCGGGGACTGCTGGCTCTGCTGCTGCTGACCGATGCGCGCCGGGCCACCCGCGCCGACGGTGACGGCCGGCTGCTGCTGCTGGCGGAGCAGGACCGGTCGCGCTGGGACCGGGCCGCGATAGCCGAGGGGATGGCCATGGTGCCCGGCGCGCTGCGCGGCGGGCGGCCGGGACGGTTCGCCGTGCAGGCGGCCATCGCTGCCCTGCACGCCGAGGCCCCGAGCTATGACGAGACCGACTGGCGGCAGATCGTCCAGCTGTACGACACCCTGCTGACGGTCTGGACCTCCCCGGTCGTGGCCCTGAACCGGGCGGTCGCGCTGGCGATGGCCGAGGGCCCGGCGGCCGGGCTGGTGCAGATCGAGGAGCTGGAGCAGGACGGGCGGCTGGCGGACTACCGCTACCTGCCCGCAGCCAAGGCGGACCTGCTGCGCCGCCTCGGGCGCCGGGAAGAGGCGGCGCGGGACTACCGGACCGCGCTCGCGCTGGCCGAGAACGCGGCCGAACGCGACTTCCTGGCCCGGCGGATAGCCGAGGTGTGCGGGCACGCCTAGCCGCGCTAGGCGCGGAATAGCGCCCATGGCACACTGGTTGTAGCAACGAAGCGTGCTCCGGGGTCGGTGAAACTCCGAGCCGGCGGTGACAGTCCGCGACCCGGCCAAGGCGTCAAGCGCCAGCGGCCGGTGGACCCGGTGGAACTCCGGGACCGACGGTGAAAGTCCGGATGGGAGGCGGCACGCGCGCGGCCGGGCCGGCTCAGCCGGAACGGCGCAGCGTTCGCGCATCCGCGCGTCCCCCGGAGCCCGCAGGCAGGGCACCGAGGAGAGGAACCGCGGATGTTCACCGGAATCGTGGAGGAGTGCGGCGAGGTCGCCGCGCTTGAGCATCGTGCCGGATCGGCCAGGATCACCGTACGCGGGCCGCTGGTCACGGCCGACGCCAGCCATGGTGACTCCATCGCGGTCAACGGCGTCTGCCTGACCGTCACCGGCCTGGCCGGGGGAACCTTCACCGCCGACGTCATGGCCGAGACCCTGAACCGCAGTGCGCTCGGGACGCTCGACGTCGGCTCACCGGTCAACCTGGAACGGCCGCTGCGCCTCGGCGGGCGCCTCGGTGGGCACCTGGTCCAGGGACACGTGGACGGCGTCGCCACCATCGCCACCCGCAGCCCCGCCGAGCACACCGATGTCGTGCGGATCACCATCCCGCCCGGGCTTGCCCGCTACCTCGTGGAGAAGGGGTCCATCGCCGTCGACGGGGTGAGCCTGACCGTCTCCGCTGTCGGCGGCGGCCACGGCAGTGAGCAGCCCTGGTTCGAGGTCAGCCTCATCCCCGCCACCTTGTCCGGTACCACGCTCGGCCGCGCTCAGCCGGGCGCCAGCGTCAACCTGGAGGTTGATGTGATCGGGAAATATGTCGAGCAGCTGCTGCGCTCCCGGGACCCGGAAACGGCGGTGCGGCCATGATCAGCGCTGCCTCCGCCGCCAGCGGCCCGCTGCCCACCCGCCACCTGCGAACCGCGCAGGACACGCCGGCCCCGGCGGCCGGCCTGCCAGCGGCCGGCCTGCCCGTCCCGGCCGCCCTGCCCGTCCCGGCCGTCCTGCCCGCGGCCGTCCCGGCCGTCCCGGCCGCCCTGCCAGCCCTGCCCGCACTGGACAGCGTGGAGCGGGCCATCGCCGACATCGCGGCCGGCCGGGCGGTGGTCGTGGTGGACGACGCCGACCGCGAGAACGAGGGCGACATCATCGTCGCCGCCAGCAAGATGACGCCCGGCCTGATGGCGTTCATGATCCGGCACACCAGCGGCGTGATCTGCGTCCCTCTCACCGGGGAGGACCTGGACCGGCTGCAGCTGCCGCTGATGACCGCGCAGAACACCGAGCGCATGCGGACCGCCTTCACGATCAGCGTGGACGCCCGCGACGGGGTCACCACCGGCATCTCGGCCACCGACCGGGCCAGGACGGTCCGGGTGCTGGTGGACTCGGCGACCGAGCCCTACGAGCTGGTCCGGCCCGGCCACATCTTCCCCCTGCGCTACACCGAGGGCGGCGTGCTGCGCCGTCCCGGCCACACCGAGGCCGCGGTCGACCTGGCCCGGCTGGCCGGCCTGAGCCCGGCGGGCGTGCTGGCCGAGGTGGTCAACGACGACGGGACCATGGCCCGGCTCCCCGCACTGCGGGCGTTCGCGGACGAGCACGGCCTGGCCCTGATCTCGATCGCCCAGCTGATCGAGTACCGGCGGCACTCCGAGCGGATGATCCGCCGGGTGGTCGAGACCCGGCTGCCGAACGCGCATGGCGAGTGGCGTGCCCTCGGGTACCAGAACGACCTGGACGGGACCGAGCACGTCGCGCTGGTCTACGGCGACCTCGGCGACGGCGAGCGGGTCCTGGTCCGGGTGCACTCGGAATGCCTGACCGGCGACGTGCTCGGCTCGCTGCGCTGCGACTGCGGGGGGCAGCTCGAAGTGGCGATGGCGGCGGTCGCCGCGGAGGGCCGCGGCGTCGTGTTGTACCTGCGCGGGCACGAGGGCCGCGGCATCGGCCTGCTGAGCAAGCTGCGCGCCTACCAGCTTCAGGACGGCGGCGCGGACACCGTGGACGCCAACCTGGAGCTGGGCCTGCCCGCCGACGCCCGGGAGTACTCCACCGGCGCGCAGATGCTCGCCGACCTGGGGGTGCGCTCGGTCCGGCTGCTCACCAACAATCCCGCCAAGGTGCGCGGGCTGTCCGGGTTCGGGGTCGAGGTGGCCGGGCGGGTCCCGCTGCCGGTCGAGCCCACCCCGGAGAACCTGCGCTACCTGATCGCCAAGCGGGACCGGCTCGGCCACCAGATCGACGGCCTGCCAGCGCCAGCGCCTGTCTCAGCGCCAGTGCCTGCGCCGGCGCGGACGCCGGCCCCCGGTGACGTCGCGGAGGCCCGGTGAGTGGCGCTGGCCGCCCGGCGGCTGAGCCGGTGGACGCCGCGGGCCTGACACTGGCGATCGCGGCGACCCGCTGGCACGCGGAGATCACCGACAGCCTGGTGGAGCGCGCGGTGGCGGCGGCCAAGGCCTGCGGGATCGACGACCCGGTGGTGGTGCGGGTGCCCGGCGCGGTCGAGCTCGCGGTGGTGGCGGCCGAGCTCGCCGGCCGGCACGACGCCGTCGTCTGCCTCGGCGCGGTGATCCGGGGCGGCACGCCCCACTTCGACTATGTCTGCGACGCGGTCACCTACGGGCTGGCCAGGGTCGCTCTGGATGCCCGGGTACCGGTTGGCAACGGGGTCCTGACGTGTGACACCCTGGAGCAGGCCCGCGCGCGGTGCGGGCTGGAAGGCAGCGTCGAGGACAAGGGATGGGATGCGGTCGTGGCAGCACTTGACACCGCGCTCGTGATCCGCTCGCTGCGCGAAGGCTGAGCGCCGTGCTCTCACTGGTTCTGCCCAAGGGCTCGCTGGAACGGGCCACCCTGGAGCTGTTCGACGCCGCGGACCTGACCGTTCGCCGGTCCTCCGACCGCGATTATCACGCCTCCATCGATGACCCGCGGATCGACCGGGTGCGCTTCCTGCGGCCACAGGAGATCCCCTCCTACATCGAGCGGGGCCTGTTCGACCTGGGCATCACCGGCCGGGACTGGATCACCGAGACCGGTGCCGAGGTCGCCTCGCTCGGCGAGCTGAAGTACTCCAAGGCGACCGGCGACCCGGTGCGGGTGGTCCTGGCCGTGCCCGAGAACGCGCCCTGGAAGTCCGTCGCCGACCTGCCCGAAGGGATCCGGATCTCCACCGAGCTGCCTGCCACGACGGCCCGGTACCTGGAGGCGAAAGGGGTCAAGGCGATGGTGATCCCCTCCCACGGCGCCACCGAGGCCAAGGTGCCCGACATCGTGGACGCGATCGTGGACCTCACCGAGACCGGCTCCTCGCTGCGCCGCAACGGCCTGCGCATCCTGGACACGCTGCTCACCAGCTACACCGAGCTGGTGGCCAACACCGGCGCCTACGCCGACCCGGACAAGCGCGCCGCGATGGAGGACATCGCGCTGCTGCTGCGGGGCTCGATCCGGGCCCGCGGCAACGTGCTGCTCAAGCTGAACGTGCCCACCGCACGGCTGCAGGCGGTCGCCAAGATGCTGCCGTCCATGTCCTCCCCCACCGTCACCGCGCTGGCCCGCGGCGACATGAGCGCGGTGGAGACGGTCGTGCCCAAGCGCGGTGTCAACACCTTGATCCCGGCACTGAAGGCGGCCGGCGCGCGGGACATCCTGGAGATCCCGATCTCCAAGATCGTGGAGTAAAGGACCGGCCCCCCGCGTTCCTGGTGATCAGGCAGGCCGGTGCTGTTGGCCGGTTTCGCCCGAGACGTACTGTGGAAACGTGCCGGCAGCCGATCCGGCACCTCCGCCGGGCCGCAGGCGGTTGCCGGCGGGGACTCGTGAGGTGAGACGCTCGTGCGCGACATCCTGGACCAGGTCACGAAGTGGTGGGAGGCCGGGGAGACCTTCGGCCTGGCGACAGTGGTGAACACCTTCCGCAGCGCCCCGAGGGATCCCGGTGCGGCCCTGGCCGTGTCCGCTGGCGGCGAGGTCGCCGGCAGCGTGTCCGGCGGCTGTGTGGAAGGCGCCGTGTACGAGCTGGCGCAGGAGGTGCGCCAGAGCGGCCAGCCGGTGATGCAGACCTACGGCATCAGCGACGACACAGCGTTCGAGGTCGGGCTGACCTGCGGCGGGATCATCGAGCTGTTCGTGGAGCCGGTCAGCAAGGAGCTCTTCCCCGAGCTGGGGGAGGTGGCGGCCGCCATCCGGGCCGGTGACCCGGTCGCGGTGGTCACCGTCATCGCCGGCCCGGGCGCGATCGGCGCCCGGCGGTTGGTCCGGCCGGAGTCGGCGTCGGGCACCCTGGGCGCTGGTGACCGGCTCGACGAGGCGGTGGACGACGACGCGCGCGGGATGCTCGCGCAGGGGCTGACCGGGGTCCGCCACTACGGGGAGCACGGCGAGCGGCGGCTGGACGAGCTGTCGGTGTTCGTCCACTGTTTCGCGCCGCCGCCGCGGATGCTGGTCTTCGGCGCGATCGACTTCGCCGCCGCGGTGGCACGCGCCGGGAAGTTCCTCGGCTACCAGGTCACGGTCTGCGACGCACGGCCGATCTTCGCCACCAATGCCCGTTTCCCCGACGCCGACGAGGTGGTCGTCGAATGGCCGCACCGGTTCCTGGCCCGCACCCCGGTGGACCAGCGCACGGTGATCTGCGTTCTCACCCACGACCCCAAGTTCGACGTGCCGGTGCTGGAGGTCGCGCTGCGCACCCCCGCCGTCTACATCGGGGCGATGGGCAGCAGGCGGACGCACGAGGACCGGCTGGAGCGGCTGCGGGAGGTCGGGCTGACCGAGGACGAGCTCGCCCGGCTGCGTTCCCCGATCGGCCTGGACCTGGGCGCGCGGACGCCGGAGGAGACGGCGGTCTCGGTCGCCGCCGAGCTCATCCAGCTCCGCTGGGGCGGCTCCGGCCAGCCCCTCACCGAGACCAGCGGCCGCATCCATCACAACTGACCCACCGGCCCGCCCCCGGGGGTCCCGCCCCGGCCCGGGCGACGTTTCATCGGGTTGAGTCATACCGGCGCCCGTTCTGCCGCTTATGTCCTTACCAAATCCGTGAAAGGTTCCAGCGATCACGGGACCCGCGCCGGCGCGGGCGGGGATGTAGCGTTGGGGGGCGTGAAGCAGGAGATTGGCGGGGTGCTGCTCGCCGCGGGGGAGGGGGCGCGGCTCGGCGGGCCCAAGGCGCTGGTCGAGGTCGGGGGGACGCGGCTGATCGACCGGGGGGTGGCGCTGCTGCGGGACGGCGGCACGGCACCGGTCGTGGTGGTGACCGGGGCGGTGGACGTGCCGCTGCTGGGCGTGATCACCGTCCACAACCCGGACTGGCGGTCCGGCATGGGCTCGTCCCTGGCCGTCGGGCTTGGGGCGCTCCCGGACAGCTCCGAGGCGGCCGTGATCGCACTGGTGGACCAGCCGCTGATCGGCCCCGGCGCGGTCCGCCGGCTCATCACCGCGTACCTGGAGGGCGCCCCGGTCGCCGTCGCCGCCTACGGCGGCCGGCCGCGCAACCCGGTCCTGCTGGCCAGGGAGCACTGGGCGGGGGCGCTGGCGCTGGCCACCGGCGACGTCGGCGCGCGGCCCTATCTGCAGGCCCACCCCGGCCTGGTCACAGCGGTCGAGTGCGGCGACATCGCCAGCCCGGACGACGTCGACACGCCGGAGGACCTGGCGCGGGTCAGCAGCGTCCTGGCCGGCCTGCGCGCACCCGCCGGCCCCGGGCCCGGCCAGGCACCTCCCGGGCGCTAGCCCTGCCCGGTCACCTGGATCCCCCAGGTGTGGCTCACGCTGGCGCCGGGATCCAGGATGAGCAGGTCGGTGCCGGTGACGAACGCGTTCGGCGGGCAGGTCATGGGCTCGACAGCAAGGGCACGGCGCCGGTGCGCGGCGTCCAGGGTGTCGCCGGTGAACACCTGGAGCCAGCCGTAACCCCGGCCGGCCCACAGCGCGACCTGGGTGCCGCCGCCGGCCAGCCGGGCCCAGGCGCGGCCGTCGCCGTCGCGGGCGAGCCCGGTGAGCGCGTGATCCAGCCGGGTGGAACCGACCGGCCGGGCGGTGCGGAAATCCGCGTCCGTGCCGGCCACGTCGCGGTCCTGCGCGGCCGGGATGCCGCGCTCGTCAGCGGGCAGCCAGCGGTCAGCCGGCAGGCTCAGCACGCACTCGTCCACGCTCGGCGTGCCAGCGGTCAGGTACGGGTGCGAGCCGGTCCCGTAGGGTGCGGGCCGGGTTCCGGTGTTGCGGGCGGTCACGGTCACCTGCAGGCCGTCGTCCGCGGTGAGCTGGTATTCCGCGTTCATTTCCAGGCAGAACGGATATCCGGACCGGCCGGGCATCGTCACCCGCAGCACGATGGTGTCCGGGCTGCGCCCGGTGGCCGTCCAGGGCATCCACCGGGTCAGGCCGTGGATGGCGTTGCCGTGGGCCGGTTCGCTCAGGTCGAGCTGGTAGCTGGCGCCGGCCAGCGTATAGCGGCCGCCGTCGATCCGGTTGGGCCAGGGCGCGAGCAGCTCCCCGGCGGCGCCCGGGGGAAGCTCGTCCGCCGGGTAGCCCGCGATCACGGGCTGGCCGCGATGGTGCAGTTCGCGCAGGCCGGCCCCGAGTTCGGTGATGACTGCCGCGTAGTCGCCCGCGCTGATCCGGTGCTGGCCGCCGGTGACGGGAATCGTGGTCATGACCGCCATTGTCCCGCCCGGCTATCCGCCCCTGGCCGGGCCGGGGGGGGTAGCGCCGGCGGGGCCTCTTGGGGAGCGGGGGACCGTCAGCCCCGCCGGCTCTTGCACCATAGCCGCCCAAGCCTTACATGCGGGCGAAGTTCATCAAGCATCCGCTTGAGAAAGGATCTTCCGCGTGCCAGTCAGCCACCATTCCCGGCGGGCACGGCAGCCGATGACGCGGTACCGCGGCCGGCACGGCCCGCCGGGCACAGTCCAGCTTGCTGCGTAAATGCGCTAGATCCTGCCGTCCGGCAGCCCGGCGGCGGCCACCGTGGGGGCGAGTGCGCCGCTGCGGATGGCTTCGGCGGCCAGCACACCGAACAAGCAGAAGTAGGCGGCCTCTTCCTCGGCGAAGGAGCGGACCTCGTGCCGTGCCCCGTCGGCCGCGATGAAGACCTCGAACCCCTCGGGGGTGGCCAGCAGGCACATCGCCCCGTCGGTTTCGGCCTCCAGCGAGTAGGCGGCACGCGGGATGGACGCCAGGTCGGCGAGCTCGCAGAAGATCTCCCGGGTCGGCACCCGCTGCCGGCGCGCCGCGCGGCTGCCGCCATCCGTGGGGTACCCGTTGCCAGGCGCGGCGCCCGCCGGGTCGGCGAGACCGGGCGGGACCGCGAAGTCCTGCGGGCCCGACAGGTCCGGCGGGACCGGGAAGTCCGGCGGGACCGGGAGGTCCGGTGGGCCCGGGAAGTCCGGTGGGCCGGACAAGCCGGGCTGGCCCGGGAAGTCCGGCGGGAGCGCGAAGTCCGGCGGGAGCGCGAAGTCCGGCGGGCCGGACAAGCCGGGCTGGGCGGGGAAGTCTGGCGGGCCTGCGGGGCCTGGCTGGGCCGGGAAGTCCTGAGGGCCGGGGAAGCCCGCCGGGCCCGGAACGGGCACCGGGGTG
>DATKRG010000013.1:0-4678 GCA_035532275.1 Streptosporangiaceae bacterium
GTGACCTACGCGCTGGTGGCCGCGCACCCGGTGCTGCACCGGCAGCGAACGGCGCACCGGCGCACGCTGGTGATCTTCGACGAGATCCATCACGCGGGCGACGCGCTGTCCTGGGGCGAGGCCATCCGGGAAGCCTTCGAGCCGGCGAGGCGGCGGCTTGGCCTCACCGGAACCCCGTTCCGCAGTGACGCCAACCCCATCCCGTTCGTGACCTACGTCGAGGATGCCGACGGCGGCAGGCGCAGCGCCTCGGACTACGTCTACGGGTACGGTCCTGCCCTGGACGACGGCGTCGTCCGGCCCGTGATCTTCCTGGCCTATTCCGGCGAGATGCGGTGGCGGACCCGGGCCGGCGACGAGGCCGCGGGTGCCCTGGGCGCCCCGATGACCGCCGACCAGCTCGCGCAGGCCTGGCGGACCGCACTGGACCCGGAAGGGGAATGGATCGCACGGGTGCTGGAGGCCGCGGACCGGCGGCTCACCGAAGTGCGCCGCGGCATGCCGGACTCGGCAGGCATGGTGATCGCCAGCGACCACTCCGATGCGCGCGCCTACGCCGGGCTGCTGCGCCGCCTGACCGGCAAGCGCCCGGTGCTCGTGCTCTCCGACGACCCCTCTGCCAGCGCGAAGATCAGCGCCTTCGCGACGTCAGGCGACCGGTGGATGGTCGCCGTCCGCATGGTCTCGGAAGGGGTGGACATCCCCCGGCTGGCCGTGGGCGTGTACGCGACCAGCGTGGGCACCGCACTGTTCTTCGCGCAGGCGGTGGGCCGGTTCGTCCGGGCGCGGCAGCGCGGTGAGACGGCGTCGGTGTTCCTGCCCTCGATTCCCGCCCTGCTCGGCTACGCGGCGGAGCTGGAGGCCGAACGGGATCACGTGCTGGCACGTCGTGACGATGACGACGCTGACCGGGAATTCGCTGACGCTCAGCGTGAACGAAACACCCCGGACGAACCCGGCGGGCTGCCGTTCCAGGCGCTGTCGGCGTCGGCGCATTTCGACCGGGTGCTCTACGACGGCGGTGAGTTCGGCACCTCAGCGGAGGAGGAGGACTTCCTGGGCCTGCCCGGGCTGCTCGAACCGGACCAGGTCGCGCTGCTGCTGCGTGAGCGCCGGGCCGGGGAGGTCAGAAAACCTGCCGGGCCGGCACGCGGTCCAGCCCCCGCCCTGGCCGTTGCCGCCGGCACCAGCAAGGCGCCCGCCCGGGCCACTCGCGAGACGCTCGCCGGTCTGCGCAAGGAATTGAACTTGCTGGTCAGGGCCTGGCACCACCGGACCGGCCAGCCGCACGCGGTGATCCACGCGGACTTGCGCCGCACCTGCGGCGGGCCGGCACTGCCCGAAGCCACCGGGGCGCAGATCCGGGCCCGCATCGAAACGGTCCGCCGCTGGGCGTCCGCCGGCCGCTGACCACTGACTCAGCCGGGCACTGCTCAGTCTGATCGCTTGCGGGGTTCAGCCGCACGACGGCAGCTGGGGGAAACTCCGCCCTGTACCGCGGTGACGCTGGGAGGATGGACCCATGAGCGACATGCGTCGGCGCGGGCCGGAGCCGCTGCCTGGGGCGCCGCAGATCCAGCACAAGCCAGGGCTCGCGAAGGAGCTGCTGCGCGAGCTGGCGCCGCTGCTTGCCGAGGAAGGCATCGATGTCGATGACATCGATGTGCCTGACCTGGAGACCTTGCAGGCTGCGATGAACCGGGCGGTGGAACGGCACAACATGGCCCTGTTCACCCCGGCCGGGCGGGCCCGCGACCTCGCCGTCACAGTGCTGCGTCTGGCCGTCGAGGCAATCACCGCGGACGACACCAGCCTCGCGGCTGCGATCCTCGAACAGGTGCAGCCCGAATCCCCGGACAACGCCGTCGCCACCGTCAGCAGCTGCATCGGCATAACCCTCGGTCTGCTCGACGACTGGCTCACCGGCAGTGACCCGCACGTGCCGGCCGGGCTTGGCCAGCGTGTGCGACTGCCGGCCGGGCACTGGGTCGGCGAGCGTGCGGCCGCTGACATCCTGGTCCTGGCCCGGAAGGGGCGCTGCTTTCGCTCCCTGGGCACACTGCTCGCCCGGCAAGGCGGCGAGCACGTGCTCTACGGCAGCGCGCTCGCCCTTGCCGCCGCCACCCAGGCCTGGTCCGCCAGCACCGGAGAGCCGCCCGCGGAGCTGGTGCGCGTCATCGTCTGCTGAGGACAGCGAGGCGCGGTCGCGCAGCCATGCCTGGACGGGGCGGTGATCAGCCTGGGCGAGTGGCGCCCAAGACCGGACGGTGTCCCCGCGCGGCCTGGGCGGCGGCGCGGGGACACCGGGTCGTTGGGTGATGGCCCGGCCGGGTCAGCCGGTGTTGACGGTGACCCCGAGGTCCTTTGAGATCACATCCATGGGCGTGTAGTAGATGACGGTCCCGCTTTCCCCGCCTGTGATCGTGCCCCGTGCGGTGACGGCCCCGGTCCCGGCGAGCGAGAAGACCGGGCCGCCGCTGTCTCCGGGCACCGGTGCGGACGAGCTGGGGTCGGTCGCGCTGACCAGCCCGCTGATGTGGTACGTGCCGAGCCAGGTGGTCACGCCGGTGTCCAGGACCTTGATGTTGCACAGCACGCCGCCGATGGCACCCGACTCACACATCCAGTCGCCAGGGCTGCTCGGAAGCTGGCCGGTGACGAGCTTGGTGTTGTACGTGTCACCGGCGTAGATCGACGGCCCGTCGTAGTAGCGGTCGCCGGAGCCCGCGGGCGTGACGATGACCCCGGAGTCGTGCGAGGCGGTTGAGGAGGCGAGGAACGGGGTGTGCCCGGTGCTGCCGATCTCCGTCGTGGCCTGACCATTCCACCAGGTGGAGCCGGACGGCACCTCGTCGCTGTGGATGCAGTGCCCTGCGGTGAGCATTCCGGTCGAGCCGTTGGAGTAGTGCACCCCGAACCCGGTCGAGCAGTACGTGAGAATGTAGCCACTGCCGAAAATGGAGATGACCGCGCCGCCCCAGAAGCCGGGCGCGAGATCATAACAGCGCGATCCAGGGCCGAGGGTGTCCGCCGGGTTGTCCTGGCAGGTGTACGGCCGTGCCCTGGGTGCGGTCACGACCGTGACCGGGACCGTGCTGTGGAACAGCCGTTCCGCCGCCCGCGGGCCCACCGCCGGCGCCCGGCCGGTCACGCCCACCTGGATGCCGCTGCCGTCGGTCAATGGCCCGGCCGTGCCGACGCTGCGGGGATTGCCGCGGGTGACCAGGCTGATCGCATGGTTGAGCTCGGCCAGGGAGTACCGGGCAGGCTTGATCACCAAGTGCAGGTGCCTGCTCAGCGCCGTGAACAGGTGGCCCATGCCGGCGGGCACCCGCCCGTGCCAGTACACCGTCAGTGTGGAGTGGTCGGCGTCAACGCGGGTCTGCACGAACCCCCGCCGTCCCGCGGATGTCCCGGCGGCGGCCTGCCGGATCTTCGCGGCGGCCTTGTCCAGCGGGAGCTGGGCCAGCATGCGGTGATAGTCCAGAGCGGATATGCCGAACGGAAGCGTACGGGCGGGCCGCGCCGTGATCCCGGGCCGGGCAGTGGGGGCCGGGGGGCCTGGGCTCGCGCCCGCGGGGGAAGTGGCGGCCGCGGTCAGGGCGGCGGCTGCCACCGCTGCTGCCATGGCCGCCTGGACAGCGCGGGGCCGGATGCGGGGCATGATCAATGGCCTTTCGGGTAGGTGAATGACGCCGCCTGATCAAGATCGTCACGACAGCGAATGACATCGTAGTGGGGCATGGCATGGAAATCAGGAAATGGCAATTCGCGGGCGGTCGCCATTTTGCCCCGCGCAGATCGTGCCGAAGGTGGGTGAGCGAAGCTGAGGCTGACGCCGCGGCAGGCGCGGGAACGGTTCGCGACCGCCCCGGTGGCACGGCTGGCCACGGTGGGCAGGGACGGGCGGCCGCATATCGTGCCGGTCACCTTCGCGGCGGACGGCGACGTGATCTACAGCGCGGTCGATGCCAAGCCGAAGAGCAGCACCCGGCTGCGCCGGCTGGCGAACATCGCTGCGCAGCCGCGGGTCGCCCTGCTAGCCGACCACTACGAGGATGAGTGGGACCGGCTGTGGTGGGCGCGCGCCGACGGCACCGCTACCGTCCTGGCCGGTGCCGCCGGCATGGCTGAACCGCTGGAGCTGCTCGCGCGCCGCTACCCGCAGTACCGGCTGACCCCACCGGGCGGCCCGGTGATCCGCGTCCTGGCCGAACGATGGACCGGATGGGCCGGGTCGGCACGGTGACACCCCGGCGAGGGCAAATAGCAATAAATCGCTTAAATCTGGCAACTCCGGCAAGTCTGGCAACCCCGGCGGCGGTCGCGGTGGTGGTGGTGGTGGCCCGGCTGGCCGGGCCCGCGCCGCTCACACTCCCAGCGGGAGCCGGCTCAGGGCGTCCTCCACGGCCTGCTCGGGCAGGGCGAGGTCGTTCACCGCACCGGCCTGGTAGCTGCTGTATGCGGACAGGTCCAGCAGGCCGTGGCCGCACAGCGCGGTCAGGATCACCTTCTCCTCACCGGTCTCCTTGCAGCGCAGCGCCTCCTCGATGCAGGCGGCGATGGCGTGCGCCGGCTCCGGCGCGGGCAGGATGCCCTCGGTCCGGGCGAACTTCAGCCCGGCCGCGAAGCATTCCGACTGCGGCTTGGCCACCGCCTCGATCAGCCCCAGCTCGTA
>DATKRG010000014.1:0-3595 GCA_035532275.1 Streptosporangiaceae bacterium
GTACAGGTTCAGGCAGCAGAGCACGTCGTATTCCTTGGGACGAAGCACGAGCTGCATGCACATGTTGTCGACGATGCGGTCTTCGAACTCGATGTCGGGATTGCGCTCGGCCACCTGACGAGCGATAGCGAGGAAGAGCCCGTCGGTGTGCTTCATGATGTTCGCCTTGTGCACCGCGGTGACCTTGCGGCGCTTGTTCTTGCGCGCGTAATCGAAAGCGAACTCGACGATGCGCTTGGACCCGGTGATGGAGATGGGCTTGATCGAAAGCCCACTGTCCTTGCGGATCTGCCGCTTGAGCAAACCTGACATCTCTTCGATCAGGTGGACCGCATCCGGGCTGCCCTGCTCGAACTCGAGGCCCGCGTAGATGTCCTCGGTGTTCTCGCGCACGATCACGAAGTCGAGGTCGTCGCGCAGGTTCCGGGCGCCCTTGTAGGCCTTGACCGGACGAACCAGCGCGTAGAGGTCAAGGGCCTGTCGGATCGCCACGTTGACGCTGCGGAAGCCGCTCCCGATCGGAGTCGTGATGGGCCCCTTGAGCGCGACCTTGGTCTTGCGGATCGACTCCAGCACGTGGTCCGGAAGCGGGGTCCCGAACTCGGCGATCGACGCCTCGCCGGCCTGGTGGACGTCCCAGTCGAACTCGACTCCAGTCGCTTCCAGCACCCGCACGGTGGCGTCGCAGATCTCGGGTCCGACGCCGTCGCCTGGAATCAGGGTTACCGAGTGCCGCAACTGGTCCCTACTGCCGGTTTTTGAAGTAATCGGCGTTGATCTGGATGAAGTTGCGCCACTGCTCCGGAACTTCGTCCTCGGGGAAGATGGCGTCAACCGGGCACGGGTCGACGCAAGCGCCGCAGTCGATGCACTCATCGGGGTCGATGTAGTACATGTTCGCCGCGTCGTCGGTGTGGATGCAGTCCACTGGACAGACTTCGACGCAGGACGCATCCTTCACGTCAATGCACGGCTGGACGATGACGTATGCCATGTGCCGCAAGGGTACCATGCACCCGTAATGGCCGAGAGTGAGCAGAAGCCGAAGCTGATCGAGCTCGTCGGACCTGGCGCGGGCCAGGGCTGGAAGGCCGTCTTGAAGAACGGCAAAGCCGTGGTCGTGCACGAGATTCCCGTGCCGCCCGCCGAGGCCACCGCCGCGGTGCCGCGCATCCAGCGCCTTTACGAGCACCGGCACCCGGCGCTGTCGCCCGTGCTGGCCTGGGGCACCGACCCGGCCGGCATCTGGGTCGCGGTCGAGCCCAACGAGGGCACGCCGCTGGGAACGATGTTGAACCGCGGGCCGCTCACCCCACCTGCCGCAGCCGCGCTCGGCGCTGCCGTGCTGTCGGGCGTGGCGGCGCTGCACGAGGCGGGCATCGCAATGGGCGGCTTCAACGCCGCCGCGGTCCGCGTCACCGGCAACGGCGAGGTCCGCCTGGCCGGCCATCCTGCCGCGGCGGTGCGCGGAGCGCCAGCCCAGAGCGACCTGCGCGCTGACATCCGGTCCGCGGGCATGGCGGTGTGCGCGGCGTTCGGGGTCGACCCCGCCGGAGCGCCGGCGCCCGCCAACATCCCGCCGGGCCTCGTGGTGACGATGCGGTCCATGGCCAGCGGCGCCATGGGGCCGGCGGCGGACCGCGCCCAGGGCTCGCTGCGAGAGATGGCGTCCGCCCTGCTGGCGCCGGACCGCCAGATGGCGGCCCAGTCGGAGCTCGCGACGCGCGCGGGCGGCCGTGAGGTGCCCGCCGTCACGCCCTTCCTGCCTGGAGAGCAGCCCGCGGCCCAGGCGCCGTCGCCCGCCGCGGCACCCGCGCCGCCGGCACCGGCGGCCGCCCCCGCTCCGTACGTGCCCAACCTGCGTGACGAGACGCCCATCCGCGCCCCTGTGTCCTACGACGCCCCCGAACGGCCCCTGCAGACGTACAGCGGGCTGCCGGCGATCCCGGTCCCCGCCCCGGCTCCGCCGCCTCCGGCGCCTTCAGCGCCCCGGCCGAGCGCCCAGGCGGTCCCCACGTGGGATGAAGCCCCTCCGAGGACGCCGGCGCCCTACGAGGCGGCCCCGGCCGTTCCGCCCGCCCCGGCCGCTCCGGCCCCGCCGATCGAGCCTCCCGCTGCCGCGCCGCCGGTTCGCGAGACCTTCCCTCCGGCAACCATCCCTGTTCGCGAGACCTTCCCTCCGGCGTCGGCCCCGATCGAGCCGTCGCCGGCACGACCGATGTGGGAGAGCACCGCGCCGGCTCCTGTTCCCCCAGCGCCCGCTCCCGCCTCCGAGCCTGTCCCGGAGCCCAAGGCGCCGGCCGTCCCTACGTGGTCTTCGGTCGAGGCGCCGGCCTGGAACCCGGGCGAGGCCGCGAAAACAGGTCCCGCGGACGCCTTCGTCCCGGCGGCCGTGGCTGCAGCCGCTGCAACAGCGGCTGCCACCTCCGCGCCGGCCACCTCCACGTGGCACGAGGTGAGGTCGCACGCCGTGCTCGACTCGGAGGTCCCCGAGAACGTGCACGGCGCAGCGGGGGTGCAGATCATCACCTTGGTGATCGGGGCGGTGCTGGCGGGCGCGTAGGTTGGAACCGCCAGCGGGGTCCCACCGGATGTCGGAGACGCGCTCGCCTGGGGCGAGGTCTTGGGGGAGGTCTTCGCACCTGGCGACGTGCTGGCGACGCCGCCTCCGCCCGAGCCTCGCAGGTGCGGCACGACGATGAACCCGATGATGCCCAGGACCAGGATCGCGACCACTGCGATGGCTACAGGAATCAGCCAGGGCGGCCGATCTGGAGGCAGCCAGCCGTCGATCGGTCGCCGTGGCGCCAAAGGCCGGTGGACCGGCGGGGGGGCAAGCGAGGACGCTGTGGCGGGCGGGGGCGCCGTCGACGTGGCGGGCGCGGACATTTCAGCTGCCGTCGCCGCAGCCGCAGCCGCAGCCACGGCCGCCGGTACGAAGGCGTCCGCGGGACCTGTTTTCGCAGCCTCGCCCGGGTTCCAGGCCGGCGCCTCGACCGGCGACCACGTAGGGGCGGCCGGCACCTTGGGCTCCGGGGCAGGCTCGGGGGTGGGAGCGGGCGCTGGGGGAACAGGAGCCGGCGCGGTGCTTTCCCACATCGGTCGTGCCGGCGACGGCTCGATCGGGGCCGACGCCGGAGGGAAGGTCTCGTGAACAGGGATGGGCGCCGGTCGAGGCGCCGGCCTGGAACCCGGGTGAGGCTGCGAAAACAGGTCCCGCGGACGCCTTCGTCCCGGCGGCCGTGGCTGCAGCCGCTGCAACAGCGGCTGCCACCTCCGCGCCGGCCACCTCCACCACGCCTCCAGTCACGGCTTCGCCCTCGCTGGCGCCTCCGCCGGTCCACCGGCCGCTGGCGCCCCGGCGGCCGTCAGAGGGCTGGCTGCCTCCAGATCGGCCGCCCTGGCTGATTCCTGCAGCCATCGCAGTGGTCGCGATCCTGATCCTCGGCCTCATCGGGTTCATCGTCGTGCCGCACCTGCGAGGCTCGGGCGGAGGCGGCGTCGCCAGCACGTCGCCAGGTGCCAAGACCTCCCCCAAGACCTCGCCCAAGGCGAGCGCGTCTCCGACCTCCGGTAGGACCCCACTGGCGGTTCC
>DATKRG010000015.1:0-1719 GCA_035532275.1 Streptosporangiaceae bacterium
GTGCCCCCGCAGAAGCCGGGGGCGGTGGTGTTCTTCTGGCCGTTTTCCGGCGACCAGCTGAGACCGTCACCCCGGCTCCCGCCGAGTCCCTATCACGAGCACCGTAGCGGTGCCCGTGAGAAGAATGGTGCCCTAGTGACCTGCTGTGGGCTGCGGGCAAGCTCGCGGACTGGGGCATCGGGCTGGGCCTGGACCCGGTGCCGCCGGTGCTGCTGCATCCGCCGGTGATCGAGCGGTTTGCCGTGCACGCGCCCGGGCTGCCAGGGGTGACGCGGCGGAGCGCACCTTCGGCCTCATCACCAAGGCGCTGGCCAAAGACACCCCGGACGGCACTCCCTCCGCCACCCTCACCACCGTGCTGGATGACCTGCTGGAAGCCAGCATCCCGGGCGGGCACAAGACCACCTCAGCGTCGCTGGCCGCCGGCTGGACCGACGTGGAGTCCTTCTCCCGCCCCCCGCCCCCCGCCCTCAGGCAGCACAGCCTGCGCTGACCCCGAGGCGTCCTGGGGGCACCGCAACTCCAGCCTCCCCGGCCCCAAAGGCGAGATGTTCTTCGGCTGCTACCTCTCGACGGCCACGATGACCCGCGACGAGGACGGCCCGCCCGTCCCGGAACTGACCCGCCGGATCACCCTGTCCTGCTGCCACGCCGGCCCCGTCCGCGCCCTCACACCCGTCCTCACCCGCATGCCCGGAAACGGGATCCCGCCCGGCGACATCCTCGCCGGCTCCGGCTACGCCCACCGCGACGCCGGTGCCTGGGCACTGCCGCTGCGCGCCGCCGGCGCGCAACTGGCCCAGGACCTGCACCCATCCGACCGCGGCCCCCAGGGCACCGTCCACGGCGCCATCATCACCAACGGCAGCCTCTACTGCCCCGCCACCCCCGGGCCACTGCTGCACCTGGCGCCGCTGGGCCCCGCCGCCACCCCCGAAGACACCGCCGCGCATGACCAGCGGACCGCGGAACTCGCCCGCCACAAACCCGGCCGCCTCACCGCCGATGACGCCGACGGCTGCCACCGCGTCACCTGCCCCGCGGTCATGGGCAAGCTCCGCTGCCCACTGAGGCCCGCCTCAACGACCCTGGACCGGTCCCGCCCGGAGATCCTGACCCCGCCAGCCTGCCCGCCGGCCTGCTGCACCCAGCAGACCCCCACCACCGGGCCCGACATCGCGGCGAAGACCCGGCAGAAACACGACTGCCCCTCGCCGGCGCACCGCCGCTCCTGCACCCGCCGCACCGCCGCCGAACGAGGCTTCTCCACCATCAAAGACCCCGCCAGCAACACCGTCACCCGCGGCTGGTGCCGCCTCACGGGCCTGGCCCGGCCCGCCCTCTGGCTCGCCGCCCTGCACGCGGTCCGCAACCAGCGCATCCTCACCGCCTGGAACGCCCGCCAGGCTGATAACGAGCGCCGCGCCGCCGCCGGGCTCCCGCCCAGAACCCGCAAACGCCGGCGGAAAACCACCCCGACCAGCCCGGCCGCACCGCCATAAACCAGGACTGCCCACCACGCCACAGCCCCGCCGCTCACCAGCACGCCGCCCGCCGGCCCCGCACCTCTCCAGCCGCCAGCAAGACCAACCGCAGCCACCCACGGGCCCACGCAGGACGGGGAAAACAAGATCAACTCAAGCCATGCGGTCAGCCGGCCAGAATGTCAGAGCTAAACGTGAACAAGGTCTCCACGGAAACGTGAAGACCACTGGGTGG
>DATKRG010000016.1:0-3345 GCA_035532275.1 Streptosporangiaceae bacterium
GACGAGGCCCGCGTTGCCATGCTGCGATTGCAGCCGGGCGGCCTCCAGGATCTTCTGCACCTTCGCCTTCTCGACCGGCTGGTAGGGCCGGAAGAACCGGATCGACCGCCGGTTGCCGACTGCCTGCTTGAATGTCAGCCCAGTCCGCGGCGGTGCGCCCGTGGCGGACGCGCTCTCAGTGGCTGTCATCGTTGAGCGTCTCCTTCTCTTGCAGGGTCCGCTGCGACCGGGCGCCGCAGCAGGTGCTTCTGGATCTTCCCGACGGAGGTCCGGGGGAGTGCACCGGTGAATTCGACCGAGTCCGGGACCTTGAACTTGGCGAGACGCTCACGGCAGTGCCCGATCAGCTCGTCCACGGTGAGCACGGCGCCCTCGCGGAGGACGACCACGGCGTGGATCGCTTCGTCGCGCATCGGATCGGGGATCCCGATGACCGCGGACTCGAACACCGCGGGGTGGTCGTTCAGCACGCGTTCGACCTCGGTGCTGGCCACGTTCTCGCCGGCCCGCTTGATCAGGTCCTTGCGGCGGTCGACGAAGTACAGGTAGCCATCCCCGTCTGCGCGCACTGTGTCGCCGGTATGGAGCCAGCCGTCACGCAGTGCGTCCGCGGTGGCGTCCGGGTCATTGAGGTACCCGGTCATCAGCGTGGCACCCGGCTCGCCGTGTACCAGGAGTTCGCCGGGCTCGCCCGCGGCGATGTCCCGGCCACGCTGATCGGCGATCCTGAGCCGGGCGGTGGGTACCGGGCGGCCGATGCTCATGCCGCGGCGCTCGCCATAGAGGGGATTCATGGTCGGGGGCACGACGGTTTCCGTCATCCCGTAGAGCTGGATGAGCGGGACCCCGAACCGCCGCTCGAAGTCGGCAAGCTGGGACTCGGTGATGTTCTGTGCGAACATCACCACCCGCAGCCGCCCCGCCGCATCGTGTTCTGCCGGCGCCTGAGCCAGGATCATCCGGATCGGCGCGGCGAACAGGCTGGCGACGGTCGCGTCCATCACCCGGGCCTGCTCTGCCCACCGGCTGGCCGTGAACCGGGGGGACAGCGCGATGGACGCGCCGGTGACAAAGGCCGACATCGACGAGTAGTACTGGGCGTTGCCGTGGAACAGCGGCAGGACGACCAGCTGCCGGTCATCGGGCCGGAGCCGCAGGTGCCCGGCCACCACATCGCCCACGTGCAGGTATGCGGCATGGGTGATCAGCACACCCTTCGGGCGGCTGGTGGTGCCGGAGGTGTAGAGGACGCCGAGGACATCGGCGGGTTCCGGGCCCGTGACTGGTGGAGCGCAGTCGTCATCCCGGACCCAATCCTCATCCGACGAGATCACCGGGAGGCCGCCGGCGGCTGCGTGCTGTGCCGTGGCGAGCAGGCCGGGCTCTGTCACCGACAGGCGGCAGTGTGCGTGGGACAGCAGGTGGCCGAGCTCATCAGCGGTGGACAGCGGGTTGCTGGGCACGATCGCGGCGCCCAGCAGGGCGGTGCCGAACCACAGGTCGTAGAACTCGGGGCAGTTGCTGAGGTGGACGTTGACCCGGTCACCCGGGACCACCCCCAGCCGGTGCAGCGCCCCGGCGGTCCGGTCCGCCCGGGCCGCCATCTGGGCCCAGGCAGTCTTCTCTACGCATCCGGGTTCCCGCTCAAACAGCAGGAACGGCCGGTCCGGGTGCCGGGCGGCATTCCCGCGCAGCACCGACGCGACCGTGTCCCGTCCGCGCGGCGACAGCCTGACCGATGCCACGGCTCGCATTCTGGGCAGCCTCGCTCAGAAGCAGCGCAACGGATTCTCAACAGACGATCAACTCTGCGATCATCCCGCCCGGAAGGTGTTGCCCCAGGTTGGGGCAAGGAGGCACGATCGAAGAGCATTGCGGTCCGCGCGCGGACGG
This sequence comes from Streptosporangiaceae bacterium, assembly GCA_035532275.1. Taxonomy (GTDB): domain Bacteria; phylum Actinomycetota; class Actinomycetes; order Streptosporangiales; family Streptosporangiaceae; genus UBA9676. Next base: position 1,894 of record DATKRG010000016.1, read on the forward strand.
AAAAAGCCTGCATGAGCGATCTTGCCCAGCGTTGCATACTGGTCGTCGATGATGACGAGCGCGTCCGCACCGTGCTGTCCTGGCAGCTGGAGGCGGAGGGGTTCGCCGTGCGGTGCGCCGCCGACGGTGCTGACGCGCTCGACCGTATTCATCGCGAGCGTCCGGACCTGGTAGTCCTGGATCTTTCGCTGCCGGGCCTGGCGGGCCTGGACGTGCTGCGGCGGGTGCGCTGCCAGGAGGGACCGGGCCTGACATCCCCGTTGCCGGTGATCATCCTGTCCGGGCGCACCGGGGAAACGGACCGGATCGTGGGACTGGACCTGGGTGCTGACGACTACCTGGTCAAGCCGTTCTCACCGGGCGAGCTTGCGGCCCGGGTCCGGTCTGTGCTCCGCCGGGCGCGCCCACCCGCAGATGCGGGCTCACCGTCGGCCGGCCTCCGGATCGACGCCGCGACCCGGGAGGTGTTCGTCCGTGGTCGGCTGGTGGACCTCACCGCCCGGGAATTCGACCTGCTGGCCTTCCTGGTGCGCAACCCTCGTCAGGTATTCACCCGTGCCCAGTTGCTGCACTGGGTCTGGGACAACGCCGCGGGCTGGCAGAGTGAGGCGACCGTGACCGAGCACGTTCACCGGTTGCGGAACAAGCTGGAAGACGATCCGGCACACCCGCGCTGGCTGCGGACCGTTCGTGGCGTCGGCTACCGTCTGGAACCCTGACATGACCACCAGCGCTCAGTCCACACCCACCCCGGCCACGGCAGAGCCGCCCGCGTTTGAGCTGAGCCATACAGACAGCCTGCTCCTGCTGCGGCGGCAGACTGCCGTGCTGGAGTTGCTGGCGTCCGGCGCTCCCCTGCCGGCGGTGCTTACCAGCGTCGCGGTGGCTCTCGAGGAGCTGATCGATGGCGCTCGGTGCTCGATCCTGCTGCTCGACCCGGTGACGGCGACCCTGCACCATGGTGCCGCGCCGACGCTGCCTGACAGCTACGCGGAGGCGATCGACGGTATGAGCATCGGGCCCGACGCGGGGTCCTGCGGCGCCGCCGCCTATCTCGGCTCCCCGGTGGTGGCCGCGGACATCGCCGCCGACCCCCGGTGGGACCGGTTCCGCGCCCTTGCCCTGCCTTATGGTCTCCGCTCGTGCTGGTCAAGCCCCATCCGCGGCCGGACCGGCACGACGGGCACCTTCGCCGTGTATCACGACCGCACCCACCAGCCCACGCAGCGGGAACGGGGTCTGGTCGAACGTTTCACCCACCTGGCCTCGGTGGCGATCGATCACGCGGGCCTGTTCGGCGCCCTCGCCGAAAGTGAGGAGCGCTTCCGGCACGCCTTCGAGGACAGCGCGGTGGGCATGGCACTCACCGATCTGAACGGGCGCTTCCTCAAGGTGAACAGGGCGCTGCGGGAGATGCTGCGCCAGCCGGAAGCAGAGCTGCTGGTCACCACC
>DATKRG010000017.1:0-2273 GCA_035532275.1 Streptosporangiaceae bacterium
GCGTCATCTGCTCGAACCATTCCCGGCGGCGCCGCAGCACCTGCCGGTGCGCCGGTGAGTACACGAACGCGGCCAGCGCCTCGACCGACTCCCACACCGACATGTTCATGATCACGCCCACGCTGTCGCCCCGGTCCCAGCCGAACGCCTGCACCGCGGTCGCGTTGCCCTCCTCGGTCTGCAGCCGCCAGACGAACCCGGGTGCATCGTCCGCCAGCGCGTTGACCGGGTCGAGCGCCGCCATGAAGTCAGCCAGCTGCGGGCTGTCCAGCGGCGCGCGCAGCCGCCCGATATTGACCTGAGCGAGCACGTAGTCCATGCGGCCATCCTGCCAGCGGGACCGCTGACGGGCCATGCCCCGGCCGGGCCGGGCCTGGCCGGGACATGACTGAGCCGGGCCGGGCCGGGCCGGGCCGGGGCATGACTGTGCTGGCGTGACTGAGCCGGCCGCTGGCTGATGGGACCATGGCAGCGTGCGTGCAGCCGTAATCGAGCAGCCCGGCCGTGTCACCACCCGCGAGGTGGCCCGCCCGGCGGCGGCCGGGCGGGCGCTGGTCCGGGTGGCCCAGGCCGGGCTGTGCGGAACCGACGTCAAGATCGCCGCCGGGCAGATCCCGGTCGCCATGCCGCGGGTGATGGGGCACGAGATGACCGGCTGGGTGGTGGAGCCCGGGCCGCGCGGCGTGCTCCCGGCGGGCACCCCGGTCCTGGTCAACCCGGCCGTGTTCTGCGGGTACTGCGACCTGTGCCGCCGCGACCTGCCGCAGCTGTGCCGCAACGGCGCGCTGCTCGGGCGCGATGTGGACGGCTGCTTCGCCGAGTTCGTGGCGGTGGACGAGGCATGCCTGCATCCGCTGCCCGACACCCTGCCCGCCGCCGACGCCGGCCTGCTGCAGGTGCTGTCCACCTGTGTGCATGCCCAGTCCGGGCTGCCCGCCGCCGGCAGCGCGGTGGTGGTCGGGCTGGGGGTCAGCGGCCTGCTGCACCTGCAGCTGCTGCGCGAGCGCGGGGTCCGCACTCTGATCGGTATCACCCGGTCGGCCGCCAAACGCGAGCTGGCGCTGCGGCTGGGGGCCACCGCGGTCGCGCCACCGGGGGAGGCGGCCGGCCTGGTCGCCGAGGCCACGAGCGGGCGCGGCGCCGACCTGGCGGTGGAGTGCGTGGGCAGCCAGGAGACGCTGGCCCAGGCGATGCGGCTGGCGGGAGCGGGTGGCACGGTGCTGGTGTTCGGTACCACCGCGCCGTCCGCGGACGCGCTGCCGACCTATGAGTGGTACTTCAAGGAGCTGACGATCCGCAACCCGCGCGCGGCCCGGCCCCGCGACTGCGATGCCGCGATCGCCCTGGCCGCGGCCGGCCGCCTGGAACTGGCGGCGCTGGTCACCGCCAGGTTCCCGCTCGCCCAGGCCGGACCCGCCCTGGCCGCCTGCGCCGATCCGGGGCAGCTCAAGGTCATGCTGGACGTAGCCTGACCGGGAATCCAGCAGCCGAACGAGAGCGTCGTGGCCGAACTCATCACCAGCAGCGCCAACCCCGTGGTGAAGCGCATGCGGCTGCTCGCCGAGCGCAAGCACCGGCGGCGTGAGGGCGCGTTCGTGGTGCAGGGCATCCAGCCGGTGTGGCAGGCGGTCGAGGCGGGCGCACCGATCGAGACACTGATCGTGGCGCCGGGCCTGCTCGGCCACTCGGCCGCTGCCCGCCGGATCGCGCAGATGGTCGCGGCGCAGGAGGCCAGCGGCGTCCGGGTGGCCCGGCTGAGCGACGAACTGTTCGGCCGGCTGTCTGACCGGGAAGGGGCGCCCGGGCTCGCCGCGATCGTCCGCGGGCGGCTGGCCGGTCTTGACACCCTGCCGGCCGGGCCGGACGCGGTGGTGGTGGCCCTGCACGAGATCGGCAACCCCGGCAACCTCGGCACGATCATCCGGACCGCGAACGCGGCCGGGGCGGCCGCCGTGGTGCTGGTCGGCCAGGCCACCGACCCGTTCGACCCGGTGGCGGTGAAGGCATCGATGGGAGCGCTGTTCAGCCTGCCGGTGGCGCAGGCGCCGCACGTGGGGGAGCTCTTCGGGTGGGCAGCCGGGCACGGGATCACGGTCGTCACGACGTCGGCGCGGGCGCCGCAGAACTTCTGGGAGGCCAGCTACCCGCGGCCGCTGGCGCTGCTGCTCGGCGCGGAAGGGGCCGGCCTGCCAGACGATGTGCTGGCCCGCGGCGACATGCAGGTGCGTATCCCGATGGCAGGCACCGCCGAGTCGCTCAACCTGGCCGTCGCC
>DATKRG010000018.1:0-10055 GCA_035532275.1 Streptosporangiaceae bacterium
CGCAGGAGCCCAGAGCGGCGAAGATATCCGCCGGCAGCCATGCTCGCAGCCTGGCGCTGGATTGCATCCGCTCGTATGCCTGGCGGGCGGCGCCACCGCTGGGCGGGAAGGGCAGGATGCGCTTGCCCATGGAGATCGCCAGATCCATCTCGTCAAGAGTGCTGTGACCGCCACCGATGATGATCACGAAGTCCGCGTGACGGACCACGCTGGGCCTGCCGAACAAGCCCACCGCGGCGCGCAGGGCAGGCGGCCGGTAGCGGTCGGCAATGTACGTCATGATCTCGACTCCTGCACCCATCGGGCCGTGGTCAACTATGCACTGGTGGTGCAGCCAGAAGGTAACTGTGGATAACCCATCGTCCCGGCGCCCGCTCGCGCGTCACCGTCCATCTACGGTGACCGGGCGCATACGATCGCCGGGTGATCCTGCGGTGCACGAAGAAACTGCTCGCCGTCATCGGCCCCAGCCTCCTCGCGGAGCCAGCACCTGCCCCTGACGCCGAGGACTGGTATGCGAACCTGCTGTGGTCCGGGCGCCGCAAATGCCTGCTCATGACCCACGCTGCCACGCTCTTCACGATTTTCGAGCCGGACGTCAGCGCAGCCGGCCTGCGTGCTACAGACCAGCTGGTCACGCGCCTGATCGGGCGGGAACTGCTCAGCGAGAGCCTGCCGCCGGACACGTTCGCTGATCTGGAGCCCGGGAAGGTCGTCCTCGCCAGGACCGCGGACCGCAGTGTCCTGGGATGCATGAACGACATGGCGTTTCACTGCGAGGTCGTGATCGCCGACTCTGGCGGCCTCGCGCATACCGACCTCGCGGAGCTCAACCAGTCGCTCCGCCGCAACATCAACAGCGCCCGCGGCTACCACCCCCCGATCGAGCTGACGATCGAACGCCTTGACACCCGGCGAGGCAGACGAGCGCGGGCATAACCAGCGCAGCGCCCATCACCGGCCGCCTGCCTTCGAGCGCGGTAATGAGCACTTGGATCGGCTGCTGACAGATCCGCAAATTTCCGCTGACGTCTCACAGGCCCACGCTGAAGCCGAAGAGATGGACCGGATTTACGCAATGAACCTGGCGATGATCCGCAAAGCTGCGCAGATGACCCAGGTGGAGGTCGCACGGAAGCTCGGGGTCGGCCAGGGTGCAATATCTCGGCTGGAGAATCGCGGAGATATGCTGCTCTCCACTCTTTACGGCTACCTGACCGCCACCGGCGCTGAAGCTGCCAGCATCGTGGTGACCGTCCATGGCCGCAAAATCGAACTAGATCTTGGGCAGCTCCACGACCCCGCTGAAGCCCAACAGCGATCTGCTTAGCGTTCGCACAATGCCACATGTACAGACAGCTCTGGCAGCAAGCTGGGTTGCATACGCAACGAAACGCGCCGATGCGGGTCCGCGTGCAATAACTATCCTTCCGCTTACCGAACTGGAAGCCCTGCGCCTCCAGCAGGCGTAATGCCCCCGTGCCTTGCGAGCAGCGACACTGACGGGCAGCCTTCGGCGCGGTCAGTTCACAGCGAGCACGTGCACACTGCAGACAGCATGGTCGTAGCCGGAGATCCCGCCGCCCGTGCAGTGCGTCAGCCCAACGCTGGGGCGGTGCTCCAGGGTGGTCGTGCTGCCGCGCAAGTGCCCAGCCACCTCCACCACCTGCGCAATCCCCGTGGCCCCGAGCGGATGCCCCCGGGACAGCAGACCGCCGCCCGCGTTGACCGGATGCCGGCCGGAACGTTCGGTGACGCCCTCCCTCAGCAACCCCGGCGCCTCGCCGTAGCCGCACAGGCCTAGCGCCTCGTAATAGAGCAGTTCCGCGATGGTGAACGCGTCGTGCAGTTCGATGACGCCGAGGTCCTGGGGCCGGATTCCCGCTTCCGCGTAAGCCTGCCCGGCCACCCGCGTGGTCAGGTCTTCGCGGGTCATGTCGTGCGCTCCTACCGTGCCCGAGTCCACGACTGAGGCGGCCACCTGTACTGCCCGCGGCCAGGTGCGGGCGTCCGGCTGGTGCCGGGACACCACAACGGCCGCCGCACCGTCACCGCTGCCGCAACACTGCAGCAGCGTCAGCGGGTCAGCGATCGTGCGGGACTTCAGCACCTGATCTAGCGGCGTCAGCTCGCGGAACTGCGCGTTGGGGTTCAGCGCGCCGTTGGCGTGGTTCTTTACCGACACCGCGGCCAGATCTTCGACCGTTGCCCCGGTCGCCCGCAGGTAACGCTGTGCCCGCATCGCGTAGACGGCCGGCATGGTAAGGCCCTGAGCCACGTCGGGATCAGTTGCGTTGAGCCGGAGCGTGCCTCCGCCGAAGACCGAGAGTTGCTCCACTCCGATGACGAGAGCCGTGTCCAGCTCGCCAGCCCGGATCGCACCCACGGCAAGATGCAGAGCCACTGCGGAGCTGGAGCAGGCCGCCTCCACGTTGTAGGCGGGCCGCCCGGTCAGGCCGAGGCCTGCCGCGATGCGCTGGGCCGGGAGCATCCCACCGTAGACGTTGCCGCAGTACACGGCGTCGATGTCCGTCGAGGAGGCCGCCGAGGCGGCCAGCGCGTCCCAGGCCGCGGGCACGGCCAGCTGCTCCAGGGTCCGGTCCGGGTAACGCCCGAACGGAATGATGCCGGTTCCGTGCAGATACACCTCTGCCATCTCATGCCCCTGTCTTCGGCAAGGCTGCCTCCGGAATGGCCGGCTCCGGGAATGCCGCCTTCCGGAACGCCCAGCCCAGCAGCGGGGCCTCCGGCTCTTCGCGGAGCACCGCGACCACGACTTCCACTGCCTCGTTCACGTCCACCTCCGGGCCGGTGAACCGCCCACAGATCCGCAGGCCGCCAGCGAAGTCGGCGTAGCCGATGCGGTACGGCGCCTCGATGCCGGGCTCACCGGTCCGCACGGTGCTGATGGCGTAGACCGTGCCCGGCTCCGGTACGGCCTCAGCAGTCAGCGCGTCCCGGTTCCAGCAGCGCGGGCAGATCTGGGCGGTCGGGAAGGTGAGGGCCGCACACCGCGGGCACCTGGTGGCGAGCAGTTCGCACCGGCCGGCCGCCAATGGGCGCCAGGAATCTGGCAGCAGTGGGCGACCCGTGACCTCCCTGCCGTCCGGCAGCCGCATCGGCTCCGGCGACCGGACCGGCGGGGACGGCTCAGCCATCGCTTCCGAAGACGTCGACGCTGTGCCGACCGAGCGTCAAGTGCTCATACTCGGCCTCCAGCGCGCGCAGCGTGCGGCCGCCCACCAGGTCCAGGTAGTCGTCGTGGCTCTCCGGGCCGAAGACATACTTGTCCAGGTAGGCGTCCAGCCCGCTCCGGTCGCCCTTGCGGAAACCGGCCGTGGCCCGCACGTACGCTTCGATGTGCTCGCCATCCTCCGCGTAGAAGGCGTGGGACGCGTAGGGGTGTGACCCGTAGGGCGCGACCACGACCGCGTCCGCGTACGGCACCGACGTCATGATCGGGTTGCGGCGGATGTGGGCATTGGACACCAGCCGTTCCACGGTCAGGGCGACCCGGTCCGCGGCCCGGGCCATGATCCGGTCGCCGAACCGGGCCCCGGGGTGCTGGCCGTTGCCGTAACTGTCTGCCCAGCCGACGTGCAGGAACGCCCAGTCAGGCGAGATCGCCGGCACCGCGACGTACTCCTTCCCGTCGCCGAGCGGGCTGGTGAACACCTTCAGGTCCGGGTTGAGGTCGACGATGCTGGTGCCGATGCCGCCCCGCCAGGCCATGAACTCCTGGCCCATGGCCTTGGCCTGCAGGCCGGCGTACAGGATGTATTCCGAGCTTTCCCACAGCTCCACCTGCTCCTTTTCCACCATCGTCCGGAAGCAGTTGCCGAGCGGCGCGTACAGTTCCGCGCCGCAGTACGGGGCGATCAGCTTCCCGACCACGCCAGCGCCGAGCAGCAGGTCGATCTCCAGCCCGCCTGTCGCCGAGCCGATGATGGTGAGGTTCTTCTTGCCCTGCCGGATCAGTTCCCGGACCAGCGGCATCGGGTGGTTGGCGGTGACGAATCCGCCGATGGCCACGGCCTGGCCGTCGGAGATCTGGGCGACCACGTCCCGGGCGGTGCTTACCACCTCACGGCGCGGCGGCGGGCCGTCCGGCAGCTCGATCGGGCCGGCCTGTAGCGGCTGCGCTCCCCTGCTCATTTCCGGAGCACTCCCTTCCTGTCGATAGCGGTGCGGAGGATGTGCAGCTCAGCCGCGGACGGCGGTTCAAGCTCCACGAAATGGGGAGAACGGACAATCTCCCAGCCGGTGTTCTCCGCCACCTCCTCCTCGCTGTGCCCGGGGAAGATCCCGGCCAGGGCGGCGGTCTGGTCCGGGCCGGAGAAGTCGAACACGCAGCGCGGGCTGACGATGAACTGCGGTCCGTTGCCGGCGAGATCCTTTTCCCGGTAGGTCTTCGGGCCGGGCATGGACACGTAGTCGGCCTGGTCCACGAACCGCTGCTTGTCGTGCGCGGTCATGAACACGAACGCGTCCCGGACGGTGGTGACGTCGTTGATGCCGACGCTGCCGGGCCCACGGAAGCTGAACTTGCCCTTCTCACCGGCCCCGATCAGGTTCGTGTTGCCGTGCCGGTCCACCTGGATGCCGCCGACGAAGAACTTGTCGGCGAAGAAGTACTTGTTGGTGGAGCGCCACTTGTCGGTGGCTTCGTAGTAGTCGCGGCCGCCGGGCGGGCCGTAGTGGTTGAAGGTGTCGTGGTGCTCGAAATACGCCTCCGCCCAGCCCATGATCCGGTAGTCGACGGACGTCTTCGGCAGCTCGTCTACCTCCACGCCAACGACGTTGCACAGGAAAGCACCCCCGCCGAGCTGGAGCTTCAGGTTCGGGGCGTGCATCTTCTGCGCGAGCATGGTCGCGGCGAACGAGATCTCGGTATGCGCCCCGGAGCAGATCCGGTCGGTGTCGCGGATCTGCCGGGCCAGGAAGACCGCCATCGTCTCCTTCCAGCTCGCCGGGGGGCTGTCCGGCTGCTGCCCGGCGGCGACGTCGAGTGTCGCTGTCACAGTTCCTCCACTCTGTTGGTGACTGAGGGGTCTTGCTGGCCCGAGGGGTGCTGGCCCGCGGGCCAGCAGGCTCGCGCCCCGATGCCGGTCAGCGCGTGCTGACCCAGACCGACTTCTCCTGGGTCAGCGCGTTCATGATCGCGAAACCCATCTCGCGGCCGTGCCCGCTGAGCTTGTAGCCGCCGTACGGGGATGCCGAGTGCACGTTGCCCCAGCTGTTGATCCACACGTTGCCGGCCTTGAGCCGGGCGGCCACCCGGTGCGCGCGGCCGATGTCCCGGGTATGCACCGAGGCAGCCAGCCCGAAGGGCACGTCGTTCGCCAGCTCGATCGCCTCGTCTTCCGAGCCGAACCGGATGACGGCGAGCACCGGCCCGAACACCTCGTTCTGGGCGAGTTCGCTGCCGTTGTCCACGTCGTCGAACACGGTGGGCTCGAAGAAGAGGTCGCTGGCCAGGCCCTCGACCCGGATGGTGCCGCCGCCGGTTAGCAGCGTGGTACCGGCGTCTCGCGCCCGGCTCACGAAGCCCTGCACCCGCTTGAGCTGTTCGGCGTCCAGCAGCGGCCCGAGGGTGGTGGCCGGATCCATCGGGTCGCCGATGACGGTCTGCTTTTCGATGAGTTCCAGCAGGCCCGCCACCACCTGGTCGTGCATCGACTCGTGCACCAGCAGCCGCGACCCGGCCGTGCAGACCTCGCCCTGGTTGGTGAAGATGGCGGCGTAGGCCATGGCGACGGCGGACCGGAGATCTGCGTCGTCGAACACGATGTTCGGCGACTTCCCGCCGAGTTCCAGGGTGACCGGCACCACCCGGTCAGCCGCCGCCCGCTGGATGATCTGGCCCGTCTCCACCGACCCGGTGAACGCGATCAGCGAGACATCCGGGTGGCTGCACAGCGCCGCCCCGGCCTCCGCGCCGTAGCCGGGCACCGCGTTAATGACGCCCGGCGGGATGCCCACCTCGTGGGCCAGTTTCACCAGGGCCATCGGGGACAGCGGCGCCTGCTCGGCGGGCTTGAGCACGACCGTGTTCCCGGCCATGATCGCCGGGGCGATCTTCCAGATGGCCTGGAGCAGCGGGTAGTTCCACGGGATGATCCCGGCCACCACGCCGTAGGGCTCCCGGATGGTGTAGTTCAGGAACCGCCCGGGCACCGGGACGGTCCGTCCCTCGATCTTGCCTGCCATGCCGGCGAAGTACTCGATCGCCTCCGGCGCCGACCGGAGGTCGACCTTGCGGCTCACCGTGATCGGCTTGCCCATGTCCCGGGTCTCGATGGTGGCGAGTTCGTCGGCGTGCTCGGTGACGGCCCGGGCGAGCGCGTACAGGTAGGAGGCGCGCTTGGCCTGGCTGGTCGCGGCCCAGGTCCCGGCTGCGGCTACCGCGGCGGCCACCGCGTCGGCGACGTCGGCAGGGCCGGCGCAAGCGACACTGCCGATGGCCTCGCCGGTGGCGGGGCTGGTCACCTGGATCGTCGCGCCCGAGGCAGCCGCCCGCTCCTCCCCCGCGATGAACAGTCCGTAGTCGTAAGGCACCGTGTGCTCCTTTCTTCAGCGGGCCGTCCGCCTGGCCGCGGCCACGGCGAGCGGACGGCCGGTCAGGTGGGCAGTGCTTGCAGGCAGGACATTCCCCGGGCGGGCATCTCTCTCAGCGACTCCGCGAAGCACTCGCCGACGCTGCGCAGGAACTGGCGGACTTCCTTGTCCGCGGTGAGCTGCTTGGCGAAGTCGGCGAACTCGCCGTCGAAGTCGACCCGTTCGATGTACACCGCGCCAAGCAGCCATTTCTCGATGCTGTTCAGGCCGTGTATGCCCGCGGCGACCCGGGCGAGGACCGGTTCGTACTGCTCGTTCAGTTCCCGCAGGCGGCTGTGCTGGCCGGGCTGGACTGTCAGCTGGAACATGTAGCAGGTCATTGCTCTCCGTCTCGGGATGGGCGTCAGCGCCTGGGCATAGGGGCTCAGGGGGAGCCAGCGGTGGCTGATGGCAGCGGCGCCTGGGCGGCTTCGGCGCCCGCGCGGAACTGGGCGCGCAACTCGCGGCGCAGGATCTTGCCGACCGGGCTGCGTGGCAGCGAGTCAACCAGGAGGAACCGGCGCGGCACCTTGTAGGGCGCGAGATACTGCCGGCAGTACTTCTCCAGCGCTGCCTCATCCAGCTGCGCCCCGGCCCGCGGCACGATCGCGGCCCACGGCTTCTCGCCCTTTACCTGGTCGGGAACTCCGAAGCTGGCGCACAGAGCCACGTCGGGATGTGACTGCAGCACTTCCTCGACCTCCGCCGGATAGACGTTGTACCCGCCGGTGATGATCACGTCTTTGGCGCGGTCGACGATGTAGAAGAAGCCGCTGGCGTCCCGACGGGCCAGGTCCCCGGTGTGCAGCCAGCCGCCGCGCAGGGTGATCTCGGTATCGGCGGGGCGGTTCCAGTAGCCGCTCATGATCTGCGGGCCGCGGGCGATCAGCTCGCCGACCGCGCCGTCCGGCACCTCGGCGTCGTGGGCGTCGACGATCCGGACCTCAGTGAACGGGTAGGGCACCCCGCACGACAGCTCCGGCGAGTCACCGAAACGGAGGGTTGCCGTGAGGTTGCCCGCCGCCTCGGTGATGCCGTAGCAGTCAAGGATTCGGCAGCCGAACAGCCGCCGAAACTCCGACCGCACCCGGCTGGGCAGGGGCGCGCCCGCGCTGAAGGCGATCTGCAGGGCGGACAGGTCGAGGCTCGCGACGAACTTCTCATCCAGCTGACAGAGCATCGCGTAGGTCGTCGGCACGCCCGCGCAGGAGGTCGCCCGCAGCCCGGCCACCAGCGAGACGAAGCCGGGCGGGTCGAAGACCGGCTGGAGGGCCATGGTGGCGCCCGCGACCAGCAGCCCGCCCATGATGATGTTCCCCGGGTACAGGTGCACCAGGGGCAGTGCCTGGACCAGCACGTCGCCGGGCCGCATCTGCAGGTGGTTGGCCGACAGCAGGGCCTGCATAGCCAGCGAGTGGTGGCTATGCAGGATCCCCTTGGACCGGCCGGTGGTTCCCGAGCTGTAGGGCAGGCAGGCTGTCGCCTGATCGTCCGGGTAGGGCAGCGGCGTCGGCTCGGCTGCCAGCATCTCAGCCACCGCATGCCAGCCATCCGCGCCGGGTTGCCCCGTGGCGTCACCGGCGCAGATCACGGCCCGGACGGCGGTCCGGGGCAGGACATCCGCCAGCCCGCCGAGCAGCTCCGGCGTGCTGATCACCGCGGCCGCCGCAGAGTCGGTGAGCAGGTACTCCACCTCGTGTGGCGTGAACACGCTGTTGATCGGGTTGGCGATCAGCCCGGCCCGCATCGCCCCGAGGTAGCAGATGATGTAGGAGACAGAGTTCGGGAGATACAGGCTGACCCGGTCACCGGGCTGGAGACCCAGGTCGAGCAGCGAGGTAGCAAAACGGCATGAGGCATCCCGCAGCTCCGCGTAGCTGAGGCTTTCGGTGCCGACAATGCAGGCCGGGCGGCTGGCATAACGCTCCGCGTTCCCATCTAGCGCACGAATCAGACTGGCCATGAAGCGCCTCCGCGAGCTTCATCTATAGTACGATTCCACACTATCCTGGTAACGTACTATGTCAAGAGGCCGCCTGATCCCGGGGACGGCCAGCGCATGGCCGGTCCGTTGCTCCCGCCACATGGGACGGCGGGGCAACGTCCGGCGGGCCTACGGGACCGGGCAAACTGGAGGAGTGACGAGAGCAGCACGCAGCGCCGACGAAGAGCCGAGTGAAACGATCCTGGTCACCGCGCCGTCACCGCAGACTGAGCTGTCCGAGCTGGAGGTTGCGCTGCTCGCCCTCCTGAGCATCAGGCCAATGACCGGCTATGAGATCCACCGGCACAACGCCCGCGCGCTGTCCCCGTGGTGGGAGACACCGCGCACGCAGATCTACCCGAAGCTGCGGGAGCTGGAGAGGCGGGGACTCATCGAGCACGAGTACGTGGTCCAGGAGGGCAAGCCCAACAAGCGGCTGTACTCACTGCGCCCGCCCGGCTCCCAGGCACTGTCCCACTGGCTTGGTGGCTCCATCACCGCGCCGGACATGCACCACCACATGATGATGCGGCTCTTCCTCGGGAACCTGCTGCCGGTGGAGGAGACCTGCCGGCTGCTGGCCGACTACCGGGACCGGATGGCCGCCCGCGCCGACTCGCTCCGGCACGCCCGGGAACGTTTCGCCGGCTCGCTGACCGGGCCCTACCGCGCCAGCGTATTCTTCGAGCTACTGAGCTTGGATCACCTGATCGCGATGACTGACCTCGAGGTGGCCGGGACGGACAAGGCCCTGGCGGCCCTGCAGCGCTCCGGCCTGGACCGCGCACTGGCCAGCGGCGACGAGGTGAGCCAGTTGCTTGACGCCATTCGCAACGTCAGCTAGCGAACCTTCCGGGCTATCCCGTGGTGAGGCCTCATTTGGCCAGGTGGATGGCGGTTTTCGTCGTGTCGGTCTGTAGTACCTAACTGAACCTCCAGCTCATCGCTTGGGGGCGTAACGCTCCAGCTCGAACAGGTCGTAGAGGCGGCTCTGGGTGGCGTCTTTCTCGGTGAGCATGCGCCGGGCGCGGGGGCGTCCCCGCTCGCCCTGGTAGAGAAGGACCGTCTCTTGGATGCCTGCCAGGGTGCTGAGCAGCGCTCGCACGCTCAGGTGCAGCCCTGCCTGGCCGGCCTCGCGCATCATGAGCCGGGCGACGGTGAGCGCGAGCACGCAGTACAGGACGTGGACGCGGATCTTCTGCTCGGTGAAGTGGAACATCGGCGAGAACGAGACGACCCTCGGGTCCTTCATCTGGCGGAAGTCGCCCTCGACGCTCTCCTGGGAGCGGTACTCGGCGACGATCTGTAATTTCGAAAAAGCCTCACTACCTGGGAGCCCCCTTACGGAATCGAACCGTAGACCTTCTCCTTACCATGTATCGCTGTCCGATTCCGTAACAGCAGGTAGAGCGTTTGACCAGGCAGAACGCGAGCACAGACCAGCGCCCGTTAGCCCCAGACAGGCCCTCGCAAG
>DATKRG010000019.1:0-25101 GCA_035532275.1 Streptosporangiaceae bacterium
GCGTCCGCCGACACCCGGGTGATCACCGGCGCCTCCCGGAGCTGCCCCTCGACGTCCTCCAGCCGGGCCGCGACCGCGACACCCAGCGCGCCGCGCCGGACGTCGCCGTAGCGCAGGAGCTGCTCGGTGGCCCAGTGCACCGTTTCGGCGGGAACGGCGAACCCGATTCCCACGGCCCGGGTGTCGATGCAGGTGCTGACCCCGATCACCTTGCCGGCGGCGTCGATGAGCGGGCCGCCGCTGTTCCCCGGGTTGATGGCGGCGTCGGTCTGGATGGCGCGTTCGAGCGGGCGGCCGCGCGCGGTGGGGATCGTGCGGGCCAGGCCGGAGACGATGCCGAGGCTGACCGACTCGGTGTACTCACCCAGCGGGCTGCCGATGGCCAGGCACACCTCGCCCAGGACGGGGGGATGTGCCCGCACCTGCAGCGCCGGTGGCAGCGTGCCCGCCGCCCGGACCACGGCGAGGTCGGTGAGCGGGTCGGCGCCGACCAGCTCGGCCGCCTGCGCGAAGCCCGTTGCGAACTGTATCCGCAGGCCGGGCCCGCAGCCTTCGACCACGTGATAGTTGGTCACGACGCTGCCCGCGTCGTCGATGAGGAAGCCGGAACCGCTGGCGGTGTCGGCGTGGATGGTCGCGACGGCGGGCCGGCAGCGCGCCACGACCTCGATGATGTCCACGCTGAACTGCTGGAGCGCGGTCCGGTGGAGCCCGGTCACACCATCACCGAGTCGTCGTGCATCTCAGCGAACTGCGTCTTGCCGCCGAACCTGGACTGGAGCTCGTGGTCGAAATGGTCGGCGATGCTGGTGGCCGCGGCCAGGCTGGCGCGGATGATGTCCACGGTCAGCTGCTCGCCGTACAGCTCGAGCGCGAAGATCACCTCGTCGGCGTGGGTGTGGAAGACGCGGCCGACCGTGATCTTCATGTTGATGGTGTTCAGCGCCTCCAGCAGCGCCGGCGAGCGCGGCACCTCCACCACCATGGGGGCGAACAGCCTTACGGACGGCGGGTCGTCGATGCTCCGGACGAAGCACATCGTGCTGCCGTGCCGGACCGGGATGTCGCCGTCCGGGTCGCGGGTGACCTCGTCGTCGCCCAGGATCTCGGCCACCGCCCAGCGCAGCCAGTCGTGGACGCTCTGCGGCGGCTGGGCTGCCTCGGCGGGCTCGCCGGGCTCCTCCCTCACACGGCGGGGCGCGACGATGGGGTTGTCCTGCGCCGTCGTCGCCGATGGAACGGGACCGGGGACCGGCTCGGAGTCGCCGAACGCGGTGAACACCGCCACGACGACCTCCCGCGCGGCGGTGGAGTCGCGGCAGGACCGCAGGTACTCCAGCTGGCCGGCGGGCGACCGGACGGGCAGGTCCTGGTTGCCCAGGCGGCGGGCAAGCAGCGCCTCCACCACCCACTCGCGGGAGGCGCGATCCCTGGCCAGCCAGGCGTCGATCAGCAGGGGCCAGGTGTCGCGCACGAAGTCCGGCCCGGGCCGGGCGCCGTAGGCGGACCGCAATGCCTCGTCCACCGGTGGCCGGAGATCCAGCGCGGCGCCCAATTGACGCAGCAGGCCTGGCGGGAGATTCCCCCAGGAGAAGTGGTAGCGGGGCATGTTCCTGATCCTTGCGCTCGCGTGGATCTGTGTAGTCCTTGATGCCACAACGGCGGCACTTACGCTATCCCTGACAGGCTGTGCCCAACACCAAAATGCCGCCGAGGCCGGGTAGCGGGGGTCTGGCCCGTTGCCCGTCCACTGACTGGGGGACTCATGACAGCGCCGCAGGACTGGGACACGGTGTACGCCGGCGAGACGCCCGCCCCGTGGGACATCGGCCGGCCGCAGCCGGCCTTCGTCCGCCTGGCGGACAGCGGGCTGCTGCGCGGCCGTCTGCTCGACGCGGGCTGCGGCACGGGGGAACACGCGCTCCTGGCCGCCGCGCACGGCGCGGAGGTGACGGGGGCCGACATCTCCCCACGTGCCGTCGAGCGGGCCCGCGGCAAGGCAGCCGAGCGGGGTATCGCGGCGCGCTTCGAGGTCGCCGACGCGCTGAACCTCGGCGAGCTTGGCCTGACCTTCGACACCGTCATCGACAGCGGGCTGTTCCATGTCTTCGACGACGCCAGCCGCCCCCGCTATGCCGCCAGCCTGGCGTCGGTGCTGGTGCCCGGTGGCATCTGTTACCTGATGTGCTTCAGCGACCGCCAGCCCGGCGAGCTCGGTCCCCGCCGGGTCCGCCAGGACGAGCTGCGCGCCGCGTTCAGCGACGGCTGGACCGTCACCGGGATCACTGCTGACACCTTCGCCATCAACCCCTTGCTCGGTGCCACGACCGCCCATGCCTGGCTGGCCGTCATCCGCCGGACCTGATGCGGCATAACGACGCGGCTGGTGCCGCTGTTGTCAGGGCTGACCGGCGCGGCGGCAATCCAGGGAACGCCGCGGAAAGCTAGGGAACGCGGCGGGAAATCTGGGGAACCGCTCCCGATCCCCGGCTCAGGTCACCCCCCGTACGGT
Organism: Streptosporangiaceae bacterium; assembly: GCA_035532275.1. Lineage (GTDB taxonomy): Bacteria > Actinomycetota > Actinomycetes > Streptosporangiales > Streptosporangiaceae > UBA9676. The sequence continues at coordinate 2,513 of DATKRG010000019.1, forward strand.
CGCTGTGAAAGCACTACAGCGATCGCCTGCCGATCGCACCGGAGCTGAAGGAGACCGTCATGAACCACGTCCGCCGTTTCGCCGGCCTGCTGGCGGGGGTGGCCTGCGCCCTGCTGGCGTCCGCCGCCGCCGCGCCTGCCGCGCTCGCCATGCAGTACCCGCATCCGGGCGGGCCTTCGGGCGCCCCGGCGCCGTCACGGATCCAGACGGTGACGCACACCGTCATCGTGGGGGGCATGCCCGGCTGGCAGATCGCCCTGATCGCTGCCGGTACCGCGCTCGCCGCCGCCACGGTCGCGGTGCTCGTCACGCGGGCACGAGCAGCGCACCTGGTCCCGAGGACCGCCTGACCCAGGCACACCACGGACGCGGTGCCCCGCCCCGGCAGTCCCGCCGGGCGGGCGCCGCCGTCCATCAGCACGTACGATTCCATCACGACGGAACGACAGGAGCATTCCCATGGCACGGTTCATGGACTTTCACGAGGACCTCAAGCTGCCCGCCGAGGCCATCGCGCAGATCGCGGAGGACACCCGCGACGCGAAGGCAGACCAGTTCGGTGTGCGCCAGGTGGAGCTGTACCACAACGAGCAGGGCAAGGTGTACTGCCTGCTGGACGGGCCGGACGAGGATGCGATCCGCCAGCACCACGCCGCGCTCGGGGTGCCCTGCGGTGAGGTCCACCGGGTGGACAGTCTCACCTGACCACGCTGTGCACCGCCCGCGGCTTGCGGGCGTCACACAAGCATGCGGCGCAGGGCCGTGATCACAGGCGGTCCCGCCGTCGCCTTCCTGGTCGGCGGGACCGCCGCTGGATTGCTCCAGCCCAGCCCCACGGCGCAGCGGTCCTCGCCGCCGGGCGGGCCGGAGACGACGATGGACGCATGACCGCTGAGGATCCGCGCAGCGAGCCGGCGGCACCAGGTGGCCCGGGCCTTGCCCCCCGGAACTGGGCACCTGAGCAGCTCGTCCCGGCCGGGCTCGCCGCTGAGCTCATCGGCCGCCAGTTCCCGCGGTTGGCCGGTGCGCCGGTGGAGCCGCTGGCGACCGGCTGGGACAACACCGTCTACGTGGTGGCCGGGCAGTGGGTCTTCCGCTTCCCGCGGCGCGCCATGGCGCTGCCCGGCATCGAGCGGGAGATCGAGGTCCTGCCGCGGATCGCTGCCCATCTGCCGCTGCCGATCCCGGTCCCCGAGTTCGTCGGGGCACCCTGCGACCAGTACCCGTGGCCGTTCTGGGGCGGGCGGCTGCTGCGGGGCGGCGAGCTTGCCGAGTCCGGGCTGGCCGATGACAGCCGCGGCGACGCGGCTGCGGCCGTCGGCCGGTTCCTCCGCGCGCTCCACGATCCCGGTCTGGTCGATGAAGCCGGTGCCAGGCAGCTGCCGGTTGATCCGATGGGACGGGCGGATGCGGGTAAGCGCGCCCACATGTCACGCGAGGTCCTGTCCCGGCTGGCCGACCTGGGTGCCTGGAAGCCCCGCACCGCGGCCGAACGGCTGATCCGTGACGCGGAGCTGCTCGGCCCGCCCGATGGCACCCCGGCACTGGCGCACGGTGACCTGCACATTCGCCATCTGCTCGTCGACCGCGACGGCCAGGCCTGCGGCGTGATCGACTGGGGCGACGTCTGCCTGGCCGACCCGGCCATAGACCTGTCCATCGCCTACGGCGCGTTCGACGGCCCGGCCCGGGCGGCGCTGCTGGCCGCCTATGGCCCGGTCAGCGCGGAGAGTGAGATCCGGGCCCGCATCCTGGCCCTGTTCCTGTGCGCGGTGCTCGCCGAATACGCGGCCGCCGAGAACCGCCCTCACCTGCTCCGCGAAGCCCTCACCGGCCTGAACCGCGCCGTGGCGGGCCACAGCTAGCCGGCCCGGCTTGCCAGCCACAGCAGGCTCTCCGGCCATTTCCCTCACTCTCGCAAGAAAGGCCCACACTGGCCTCATACTGCTTGCCCCGAGTTCCTTCTGATCGCGGCCGGGTGGCGTTACCATCGCCATATCTGTTTTCCGACGGTGGCGGGGGCCATTTCCGGGGGTGTGTTGGGTCATGTTTGTCCATAGCGGTATATACGGGTAACCGCGAATGGCGATCGTCGCGATCACCGGGACCCCGGACGTTCTCGGCCAGCTTCCCACCATCGGAAGCCAGTTCCGGCTGACCCTGGCGGGCGGCACCGCGACGGACAACGGCGACGGCACCTGGACCGTGACCGGCCAGACCGCCGAGGCGAACATCCCCGCCCTGACCGGGCTGGGCTGCACCGTCGTTATCGCCGTGAGCGACGCCGACGAGCTTGCCCGCTGGCAGGTCATCGACACCCAGATCGACAACGAGCCACCGGTCGCGTAGGGGGACGCGGCATGGCTGGCTACATGACCTCCGCCGTAGTCTCCGCCCATCTCGACGCCCTCGCGACCGCGAACCCCGCCGTGTGCACCCGGTCAGGGCCCAGCGACTGGGATCCCGGTACACAGGGCGGCAAGAGCGGGTACGTGAAGGTCGCCGCGGTCAGCAGCGACAGCCCGGCGCACCGCTGGGGGGTGCTGCTCATCGGCGGCGTGCACGCGCGTGAACTCGCGCCGCCGGACGCCCTGGTCAGCTTCCTGGAGAAGATGCTCGCCGCGTATGCCGCCCACGCCGACATCAGCTACCCGGACTGGACCGACCCGGCGGACGGGACCGTCTACGACCATTTCGTCATCCCATGGCCGTGGGTCAGGACCGTGGTGGAACGGCTCGACCTGTATGTCGCACCCCTGGTCAACGACGACGGCCGGGACTTCGTGCTGGCCCCGCTGCCGTCCACCGCCACCCACGACGTGCAGGAACTGCACAAGAACTGGCGCAAGAACCGGCGGCCGGCACCCTCGGGGGTAACCGCCCCGGAGGGCGCCGGCGTGGACATCAACCGCAATTTCGACATCCTGTGGGACTTCAGGACCGCCTACGACATGTCGCTGTCCGATGTGGACGTCCGTTCGTCGACCAATCCGGTGGACGACACCTTCGTCGGGTCTGGCGCCGAGTCGGAGCCCGAGGCCAGGAACGTCGCCAAGCTCATGCGCGGCAAGAACATCAGCTTCTTCATCGACTTCCACATGACCGGCCGCGACGTGATGTTCTCGTGGGGCATCGAGTCCAACCAGGACACCGACGCGACCATGAGCTTCACCAACCGCGGGAAGGATCACCAGCGCGACGGCATCCACCACGGCGGGTACAAGGAGTACATCCCCACCGCGACCGCCAAGTCCGTCGAGGGGATGGCCAAGCACATCAGCGGCCAGATCCTGGCCAAGGCCGGCGGCTCGAACGCCACCGCACGCACCCGGTCCACCTACACCGTCAAGCAGTCGGCCAACCTGTACGTCACCAGCGGCGCCAGCGACGACTTCTGCTTCAGCCGCTGGTTCGCCCCGTTCTCCGGCGGTGCCGCGACCAGCCCGGTGATGGCCTTCACCGTCGAGATCGGCGGTGACCCCAGGCTGGGGGCCGGTTTCGACGAGGGTGGCTTCAGCCCTGACTACGTCAGGCAGTACCCCAAGCTGGAGCGGGAGATCCACGTCGCGGCGTGGGCGTTCCTGACCGCCGCCGCCGCCGCCAACTTCGTGGCCCCGGTGGCGCCATCCAAGCCGCCCGCGCCGCCGTCCACCGGGGCCGGCAGCAGCTGCCTCATGCTGCTCGTCACCTGCATCCTCGTGCTCGGCTCGGTGCTCGCCATCGTGCTCGCCATCGTGCTCGGCGCCGAGCTCGCGGGCGGGCTGCTCGGCGGTGGCGCGCTCGCCGCCTGGCTGACCCGGCGGAGGTCCTGATGGCCGACGACGGCACACTGCAGCAACTCGCCGCGGCGCTCACCCAGGCCCTGCAGCCGCTGCAGACCGAGCTGGCCGCCGGCGACGCCCGCGGCCTGCTCGCCGGGATGGGGCTGGCCCTGCCCTCCACGCTGGACGGGCTGACGGCGTTCACCACCGCGGCCGACGCGGCGATCACCGCCGTCGAGGGCCTGGCCGCGCCGCTCGCCGCCCTCGCCACCGCGGCCGAGTCCGGCGACGCGGGCGCGATCGTGGCCGCCACCACCACCTTGCTGCAGGCAGCCGGGGCGGTGCTCACGGCACTGGACAACCTGGCCTCCGCCCTCAGCTCGCTGTCCGGCAGCCTGCCTGGGGTCAGCCCCGGCGACGTGGCCGCCTTCGCCGCCACCCTCGCCGAGAAGCTGGCCGAGTACGTGATCGTCGAGTACCTGGCCGGGTACCGGCCGGTGCTGCTGCGGGTGCTGGCCCTGCTCGGCATCGCCGGCCTCGACCTGGCACCGGCGGACGGCGGTGACCCCGCCAAGGTGGCCTACCAGCGGCATGACCTGAACCTGGGCAACCTGGGCAGCATGCTCGGCGACCCGGGCAGCTACCTGCTGGGCCTGTACGGCTGGAACACCCCCACGCTGAACGCCGCCAGCCTGCTGAGCCGGCTGCGGGACCTGCTGACCGAGTTCGGGGTGGCGGCCAGCTTCGACCCGGCCACCACCACCCTGTCACTGCTGCTGTTCCAGGTGGCACCCACCAGCGGGGCCACCCCGCCCGGCCTGTCGGCGTCGCTGACCATGGCGGTCAGCGACGGCACCACCCTGCCGCTGCCGTCGCTGCTCCCCGCCGGGTGGAGCCTCGCGCTCACCGTCCAGGGCGCCCTGGACGCGGGCGTGGAACTGCGGATCCTGCCCCCGGGCCAGCTGGAGCTGCACGCCACGGCCAGCGTGGACGGGTCGGTGCAGGTCGTGGCGACCCGGGCCGCCGACGCCGGCGGGCGGCTCACGATCGTCGGCATCCCGGGCATCGCGGCCCTGGACGCGGCGTCGGCCGGGACCTCGATCGGCTCGCAGTTCCACTGGGACTCCGGCTCCGGCGTGGCCCGCGGCGCGTTCATGATCGAGGCCGCCATCACCGGCGGGAAGTTCACGGTCGGCACGGCCAACGCGGACGGGTTCGTGGCCAGCCTGCTGTCCGGGCTGGACATCGAGCTGGACTTCGACCTCAAGCTCGGCTGGGCCGGGGACCGCGGCTTCTACATCGGGGGCAACGCCGGGCTCGGGACCACGGTCGGCGTCCACGTCACGATCGGCCCGTTCACCCTCGACAGCGTGCACCTCGAGCTCACCGCGTCCGGCAGCGGGCTGGCACTGGAGACCAGTGTCACCGGCAGCGGCACGCTCGGCCCGGTCTCGGCGTCGGTGGACCGGATCGGCGCCACCACCACCGTCGGCTTCAGCCCGGGCAACCTCGGGCCGGCTCAGCTGGACGTCGCCTTCAAGCCGCCCACGGGGCTCGGCATCATCGTCGACGCCGGGGTGGTCACCGGCGGCGGCTACATCTCGTTCGACCCGGCCAAAGGCGAGTACGCGGGAGCGCTGGAGCTGTCGCTGCTCGGGATCTCGGTCAAGGCGATCGGGGTGCTGGACACCCGGCTGCCCGACGGCTCACCCGGCTTCTCGTTCCTGATCATCCTGACCTTCGACCTGCCGCCGATCCAGCTGGGCTTCGGCTTCACCCTGAACGGCGTCGGCGGGCTGTGCGGGATCAACCGGACGATGGTGCTCGACGCGCTGCGGGACGCGATGCGGGCCCATCACCTGGACTCGATCCTGTTCCCGCCGGATCCGGTCGCGGACGCACCGCAGATCATCAGCGACATCCGGGCGATCTTCCCGCCCGCGGCGGGCCGCTACGTGTTCGGGCCGATGCTGGAGGTGGGCTGGGGCACCCCCACCCTCATCACGCTCGAAATCGGCGTCCTGCTGGAGGTCCCCGACCCGGTGCGGATCGCGCTGCTCGGCCGGCTGCACATGGCGCTGCCCGACGACGACGCCGCGCTCATCCTCATCCAGATCGACATCCTCGGCACCCTGGACTTCGGCGCGGACCTGCTGGCGATCGACGGCTCCCTGTACGACTCCTACATCCTGGCCTACCAGCTGTCTGGCGACATGGCCCTGCGGCTGAGCTGGGGTGACAGCCCCGACTTCGCCGTGTCCATGGGCGGCTTCCACCCCCGCTACCAGCCGCCGCCGGGGTTCCCCGCCCTGCGCCGGATGACGGTCAGCATCGGGGCCGGCGACTTCGTGCAGCTCAGCTGCACCTCTTATATGGCCGTCACCTCCAACAGCTACCAGTTCGGCTCCGCGGTGCAGCTCTATGCCTCGGCGGGCGGCTTCACCGTGAACGGCCACGTCGGCTTCGACGCGCTCTTCATGTTCAGCCCGTTCGGCTTCGACATCGACTTCTCGGCCGGGGTGGACGTCCAGTACCAGGGCGTGACCCTGGCCGGCATCTCGCTGGACGCCGAGCTGTCCGGCCCGACCCCCTGGCACGTGCACGGCAGCGCGTCACTGGAGTTCCTGTTCTTCTCGGTCAGCGCGAGCGTGGACCTGACCTGGGGCGACGACAACGCGGTCAGCCTGCCGGCCACGGCGGTGCTGCCGCAGCTGAACGCGGCGCTGACCACGCCGGGCAGCTGGTCAGCGCAGCTGCCGGACGGCGCCGAGCAGGCGGTGACCCTGCGCGGGCTGCCGCCCGCCGGCACCGACATCGTGGTGCACCCGATGGGGTCGCTGACGGTGCGCGAGAAGGTCGTGCCGCTGGATGTGCCGGTGACCAAGTTCGGCAACACGGCCCCGGCCGACGGCGGCCAGTTCACCATCGCCAGCGTCACGCTGGACGGCAGCCCAGCGGTGACCAGCGCCGTCCAGGACGCCTTCGCACGCGGGCAGTTCCAGCAGCTCTCCGACGCCGACAAGATCTCCGCGCCAGCCTTCGAGCAGTTCGGCTGCGGGGTGCAGATCGGCGACCCCTCCGTCAAGGGCGGCCACGACGCGCCGCGCACCGCGGCGATGCAGTGGCGCTACGTTCCCGACCCCACCAAGGCGTCGGTGCTGGACCGGTTCGCCGCCCTGTCGCCGCAGATGTTCGGCGCGTGCGTGCAGATGGGCGCTGGCGCGCTGTCGATGGTCAACAACACCGGCCTGGCCACCTACACCGGGCCCGGCACCACCAGCATCCTGGCCACCGGCCCGGTCAGCTACGTGGTCACCGGCACCGGCGACATGTCGGTCCGGGCGGACATCAGCCCGGCGGGCGGCGCCACCCACTACGCGGCGAGCGCGGCACTGGCCAGCTACCTGGCGGCCAGCCCGCAGGAGGCCGGCCAGCTGCAGGTCGTGCCCTCCTACGAGGTGCCGGAAGGGCAGGCGGCATGAGCGCGGGCGGCGCCGGCGGCACGCCGGGCGCGAAGTACCACTTCCGGTCCTGGCTGCGGCGCGGCATCGGGGCCGACGCCGGCCAGCCGGACGGGCCCGGCCTGCCCGACCGCGCTGCGCTGGACGTCACCCTGAACGTCACCGCCACCCAGGGCAGCTCGGTGGTGCCCGACGCCCCGCCGCCGCAGATGACCGTGCACCTGTACGGCCCCGGCGACGTGATCGGCATCGATCCCCGGCACGTCATCCGCACCGAGCCGCGCGACCTGACGACCAACTTCGAGCCGAACTACCTGGCCGGGATCGAGTTCGGCTACCCGGACCTGCCGTGGCTGTTCACCCCGGCACTGCCCGCCGGCGACCGGCTGCGGCCGTTCGTCACGCTGATCGCGCTCAAGGACACCGAGTTCACCACGCCGGACGTGCCGCCCAGCCCGCTGCCCGCCATCGACGTGCAGGACACCTCCGCCCTGCAGCCGCTGGACGACGCCTGGAACTGGGCACACACCCAGATCAGCGGGGACGGCGACCTGACCAGCACGATCTCGTCGGATCCGGCCGCCGCCATCTCCCGGGTGCTGTGCCCGCGGCGGCTCGACCCCGAGACCGCCTACACCGCGTTCCTCGTCCCCGCGTTCGAGATCGGCCGCCAGGCGGGCCTGGGCCTGGACGTCAGCGGCCTGCACACCGCCGACCCGGCGTGGACCTCGCAGACGGCCGCGCCGCTGCGGCTGCCGGTGTACTACCGGTTCTCGTTCCGCACCAGCGACGCCGGGGACTTCGAGTCGCTGGTGCGCAAGCTCACCCCGACCGTGCTGCCAGCCGAGGTGGGCAGCAGCCCGATGGCGGTCGACCAGCCCGGCGCGGGCATCCCCAGCGCTGGCGGGCCGCTCGGCCTGGAAGGGGCGCTGCGCAGCGCGGCGACCACCGCGACGCCGTGGAGCGGGCCCGATCACGACGCCTTCCAGGCCGCGGTGCAGGACCTGGTCAACCTCACCGCGGCCAGCGCCGCCGACGACCCGGACCATCCGGTGGCCGGCGACCCGCATGTCGTGCCGCCGTTCTACGGCAAGTGGGCGGCGGCCGCGACGGTGGTGGACCGCACTCAGCCCGGCTGGGTGACCGACCTGAACCTGGATCCGCGCAACCGGGCCGCGGCTGGCATGGGCACCCAGATCGTGCAGGCCCAGCGGACCGCGCTGATGGCCTCCGCCTGGGACCAGGTCGCCGCCGTCGACGCGGCCAACCAGCAGCTGCGCGCCGCGCAGCTGTCCCGGGCCGCCTTGTCGGCGATCTGGGCCGGCCACCTCGCGCGGGCCACGCCCGCGACGCTGCTGGCGCTGACCGCGCCGGTGCAGGCACGGATCCTGGCCAGCCCGCGCACCGTCTACGCCACCCTCGCGGCCAGCCGGGTGCCGCAGCGCCTGGTCTCCGGCGCCAGCCGCCGGGTGACCCGGCCGCTGGGGCCGCTCGGCCGCCGCGCGACGGCGCTGGCGGGGCTGACCGGGCCGCCCGCCGCGCGGCCCCCGCTGCTGGACCGGATCAACGCCGGCCATCTGCGGGTCGCGCCGCCGCCCCCGCCGCCCGGCCACATGACCTCCATCGACCAGGTGAGCGACGCGACGCAGGCCGCCGCCCTGCCGCCCGGGCTGCCGGGCTGGCTCGCCCGGGCGATCACCTGGCTCGCCGTGCATCTCGGGAACTGGCTCGCCGTCCTGACCGCCGCGGCCGGCTTCGTCCTGGCCGTCGCCCTCCTCGTGATCTTGGTGGTGGTGGGCGCGCCAGCGGCCGTCACGGCCGCCGTGGTCCTGGTCATCCTGGCCGCCGCGGCCGGGGCCGCGGCATGGCTGGGCAGGATCCAGGCGGTCGACGCGGCCGGGGTGGCGCTGCGCCTGTCCGGCCTGACCGCCGCCGCTGTGCAGGCCGCGCCGCCGGGCACCGCGTTCGCGGTCACGCTGCCGCCGTCCGGCCTCGGCGGGCACGGCTCACTCCAGCTCGCCGCGGCATCCGCCCAGGGCCCGGCCACAGCCGGCGTCACGGCCGTGGCCGGGGACACCCCGGCCGCCGCCCGGTTCCGGGCCGCGGCCGGTGCCGTCCTGTCCGCCGTGCACGCTGTCCCGGCCGACCCGCCGCTGGCGCCAGCGCTCGACCTGCCCACGCTGTCGGGGGCCGTCATGACCCGGCTCGACCCGGCCACCACCATCCCGGCCAGGATGGCGTCCGTGGTGCGGATGCGCGACGGCCTGCCCTGGTTCGCCGCCGACCCGATCGAGCCGATCATGGCCGGGCCGGTCTTCCCCCAGCCCATGTACATCCCGCTGCGCGACCTCAACCAGGACTACCTGCTGCCTGGCGTCGAGCTCATCCCGCCCGACAGCCTCGGCGCGGTGGTCGACAACCACGCCTTCATCGAGTCCTACATGGTCGGCCTCAACCACGAGATGGCGCGCCAGCTGCTGTGGAACGGCTACCCGACCGACCAGCGGACCAGCTGTTTCCGGCAGTTCTGGGACGTCGCCGGCTACGTGCCGCAGCCCGGCGACCCCACCGACCCCGCCCAGCTGGCCGAGGTGCTCAAGGACATCCCGCCGATCAGCACCTGGCCGCTGCCGCGGCCTTTGGGGCAGAACGAGAACCGGACGACCGTGGTCGCCGACAACATCGTCCTGCTGGTCCGCGGGGAGCTGCTCCGCCGCTACCCGAACACGGTGATCTTCGCGGGCAAGGCGATGGCGGGGACCGGCGGGGACAACGGCCGGGTGCTGGACGAGACCGACGAGCGCTTCCCGGTCTTCCGCGGCACGCTGCGCCCGGACATCACCTTCTTCGGCTTCAACCTGTCGGTGGACGACGCGCGCGGCGGGACCGCCGCGTCACCGCTCGGCTTCTTCTTCGTGTTCCAGCAGCAGCCGACCGAACCGCGGTTCGGCCTGGAGCCGGACGCGGCCGGCCCGGTCACCCAGTGGGAGGACCTGGCCTGGACCAACTTCGCCGGCCCGGCGCTGGCCAGTGCGAGCGGGCGGGCCTGGCACGGGGCGGGCCCGGCCGCGGCGGCGGGCAGGCCCCGGGCGATCGCGGCCGCGGGCGGGCCTGGCACGCAGACCCTGCCGTCGTCGGCGGTCAGCAGCGTGTTCCCGGAGCTCGCGCCGACCGAGATCGCCCGCTACCGGGTCGCGTCGACCGTCTTCACGCAGATACTCGCCAGCTACAGCCTGCCCGCCTTCCTCACCGCGGCGAACGCACCGGCCGGCGTGGCACTGGGCGGCTCGAACCCCGAGGACGCCGGTCTCGCCTGGGGGCAGGACTCGGCGCAGACGGCGGCGATCACGATCCGGATGCCGTTCAGAATCATGGTTCATGCAGATTCGCTCCTCCCCCCGAGGCAGCCATGACCACACCAGCCCCGGTCCCCGCCCCCCGGCCCGCGCCCAGCGAGCCGCCGGTGGCGGGCGGCAGCGACGCCACCCCGCTGCTGCTCCTGCCGGTCCGGATCGAGACCCGTTTCGCCGGCCCGGGCGAGTCCAGCGAACTGTGGGTCCGCGTCTACCCGGACCAGATCATGGTCAACGGCCACCACCCGGAGCTGACGACGGCCGAGCTCGCCGCTGGCAACGCGTACTGGGACGCGGTGTGGCGGGCCGGGAACCCGCCGCCGCAGCCGGACGCGATCCAGGGTCCATGGCGCGGCCTGGCCGCGCGTTACGGTGCGCCGCGGGCCGCGTGGATCGTGCGCCAGGCCACTCCGGTCAACATCGGCCAGCGGCCGGTGGCCCCCACCCCGCCGGGCAGCGACCCGGTCCCGCCGCCGCAGCCACCGAGCCCGCCGGTGAGCGGCAGCAGCTGGGGCTCCCCGGCCACCGCGGCGCTGCTCCCGCCGGCCTGGACCGTGGTGCTGGAGGGCGGCGGCACCACCACCAGCGTCACCGGCTCGCCGGTCACCGCCGGGCTGGCGCTGTCCCTGTCCCCCGCCGACCCGTCGCTGGCGGGCGGGTTCCCGGACGGCATGCCGGTGGACGCTGGCATGCGCTGGCTGGTCGACTTCGACGCCGCCGTGACCGCCGGCATGGCGATGCGGATCCCGATCACAGCGCAGCAGCGGCAGGCGGGTTTCGACCGGGTGCTGGTCTACGGGCTGCTGGCCGGGGACGCGTCGGCCCCGGTGGCGGCGCTGCTGGACGCGCACCACTACAGCGACGGGCTGGCGTTCGTGCCGCAGGGAGCGCCCACCAACAACACCGCCGACGCCGCGTCCGCGTACTCCCGTAAGGACCCGGGTGAGCTGATCAGCTTCGCGGTCGAGCTCGGGCCGGCGCTGACCGGGGAGGCCGACGCGGACGGGCCGGTGGCCGCCGGGCTGCTCGGCCTGCCGGTGACAACGTTCGACCACGTCCGTTTCGCCGACCGGCACGACATGCGGGACGGCCAGGACATGCTCACCGCGCTGTGGCCCGCCACCCTCGGCTACTTCCTGCGCCAGCTCGGCGACGGCTCCCTGACCGAGGCGCAGATCGAGCAGGCCCGCACCTGGTCGGTCGCCAGCGTCCGGCCGCGCGGGCCGCTGCCCGCGATCGCCGCCGGCCAGGTCCCCTACGGCATCCTGCCGGTCACCGCCACCGCCCTGTGGGTGCCCGACGCCGCGGACCCGGTCGAGTCGGCGGTGCTGCAGATGGTCCAGCGGCTGCTGCCCGCCTGGACCGCCAGCGTCGCCGCCGCCCCGCACCTCGGCGCCACCCCCGGCGACCCGGACGCCGACATGGCGCATGTGCTGGGCATGGACGCCAGCTCGATGAGCTTCCGCGGCCGGCACGTGCTCGGCGACCAGCTGCTGTGGAACCTGATGGGGTTCCTGGCCGTGCCGCCGGCCGGAAGCACCATCTGGTGGCAGCAGCACCTGGCGGCGGGCCGGGCGCAGCTGGACACGCTCGGCTACACCACCTGGGACCCCCGCCTCGTCCACACCGGCCTGTCCCCCGACGGCTTCCCGGTGACCGCGCCGACCGTGGCCGATGGGCCGCTGTCAGAGACCGGCCAGCTGCCCGCCGACGCCAGCTTCGGCGGCGGGCAGGTCAACTACATCACCTGGCTGCGGTCCGCGGCGATCGCCGACATCCGGGCGAACAACTATCCCGGGCCGGCGGTGCCGGACAGCCTGCTCTACCGGATCCTGCGCCAGTCGATGCTGCTCGACTACGTGACCCTGGCCCAGTTCGCGCAGGTCGCCAGCGGGGAGCTGGACATCGCGCAGACCAGGGAGCAGGAACTGGTCGGCATCGAAGCCCCGCTGGTGACCGAGGCCGCCCCTGCCCGGGCCGCCCCCGCCGCGGGCGGCCCTGCCCCCGGCGCGCCCGCGGCGGCCCAGGTCACGCCGTGGCAGGTGCTGGCCAGGCCGGTATCGCCAGCCGAGACGGTCACCTGGGCCGAGTACCTGGTCGACCTCCAGCCCATGCCCGGTTCGCCGTTCGAGCGGCTCGCGGAGCTGCGCGCGGCGATGGACCGGCTCGCGGCGCTGCCCACCGCCGAGCTGGACCGCCTGCTCACCGAGACACTCGACGCCTGCAGCCACCGGCTGGACGTGTGGGTGACCTCGCTGGCCACCAGGCGGCTGATGGCACAGCGGGCGGCCAGCGCCGACGGGGACGGCGTGACCGGCCTGCGGGCCGGCGGCTATGCGTTCGTTCAGGACCTGCGCCCGGCGCCCACGCCCCCGCCGGCCGGGGCCACCGCTACCGCACTGGCCGCCGACCTGGACGCGCGGCGGGCCAAGCTGTTCCCCGGCGCCCCCCGGCCCACCCCGCCGCTGCAGGCGCCCGCCGACAACGGCGGCTTCATCCACGCGCCCTCGCTGGGCCAGGCGGCCACCGCCGCCGTGCTGCGCAGCGGCTACCTGTCCCATGCCGGCGGGGCCGAAGACGGGCTGCTCGCCCTGGACCTGTCCTCCGACCGGGTCAGGATGGCCCTGTACCTGCTGGACGGGGTGCGGCAGGGGCAGCCGCTCGGCGCACTGCTCGGCTACCAGCTGGAGAGCGGCATGCACGCGGCGGCCCTGGACCCCTACATCCAGCCGCTGCGGGACGCCTTCCCGATCGCGGCCGGCAAGCTCACCCCCACCTCGCCCACCGACGAGGTGGCGGGCGCCTCCAACGTGATCGACGCGCTCGCGCTGGACCGGGCGCGCGCGGACGGGACGCTGGCGCCGGGCGCCGACTGGGGTGCCGGCCTGCCCGCGCCCGGCAGTGACCGGGACAAGCTGCTGGCCCTGTTCGCGGCCCTGGATGACATGGTCGACGCGATCAGTGACGTGGGCGTGGCCGAGGCCGTCCACCAGACCATGCGGGGCAACCCCGACCGGGCCGGCGGGACGCTGGACGGGCTGTCGCAGGCCCAGCAGATGCCCAGCCCGCAGATCGTGACCACCCCGCGCAGCGGCACCGACCACACCCAGCGGGTCTGCGTCCTGCTGGCCGGGCCGCCCACCCGGGCGCCCGGCTGGGCGGCGGTCCCGGTCACCCCCCGCTCGCTCGCCGAGCCGTGGCTGGATGCCTGGGTCTCCCGGCTGCTCCCCGACCCGGCCACGGTCCAGGCCACCGTCAGCTACACGGCCGGCGGCGCACCGCCGGTGACGGCCACCGTGCTGCTCAGCGACCTCGCCGTGGGCCCGCTGGACGTGCTGGCGATGAGCCGGGGCACCGCCGAGGGCGCGCGTTCCGAGCTGGACGACAGGATCATCTACCAGGCGGTCCCGGTGGGCGCCACGGACGTCACGGTCAGCTACCCGCAGGCCGCGCCGCCGCAGGTGGGCTTCGCCGACCTGCTCAGCGTCGCCCGGGCCGCCGCGGACCTGATCGCCGGTGCCAGGGCGCTGGCCGCCAGCGACCTGGCGACCCCGGACACAACCGTGCCGGCCGGGACCGACGTCGCCGAGCTGAACCTGCGGGCCGCCACCGCCCGCACCGCCGTCGACGCGGCCGTCACCCAGCTGGCCAGCGCGGCAGCGGGCAGCCTGGCCCCCGACGCCGCGCGTGACGCGATCATCGCCGCGGCCGGCTACGGCATCGCGGGGGCCATCCCGCCGTCGCGGCGGGGCTCCGGGCCCGACCCGCGGCTGGCCGCGCAGGCGTACCCGCTGCACGCCACGCTCGCCGCGCGCGCCACCAGCCTGGCCGGGATCGCACTGAACGCGGCCGATCCCGCGCCCGCGCTGGAGCTGCTGGGCCAGGCGTTCGGCCAGAGCCTGCTGGCACTCCCCCACTTCACGGCGCCGGACGCGTCGCTGCACCCGGCGTTCGCCGCCGACCCCGCGGCGATCGGCGCGGACGCCGTCACCGTCGGGCGGTGGCGGCAGCAGCTCACCCACGTGCGAGCCGGGATGTCCCGGCTCGACCTCGCCCTCCTGCTGGCCGCGGTGGTGGCGGGGGCCGGGCCGCCGCCGGTGCGGATCGCGCAGATCCCGGCCGTGGCGGGCGACCGGTGGCTGGCGCTGCCGCCAGCGCCAGGCGCCCGGCCATCGAACGGGCGGGTCGCCGTCATGGCGCTGGTCACCGGGGACGTCACCGACCTGGCGGCGTCCTGGGCAGGCCTGTTCGTAGACGGCTGGCCCGAGCGCATCCCGGCCAGCCGGGAAAGCGCCGGCGTGGCGTTCCACCACGAGGAGCCGAAGGCACGCGCGCCGCAGGCCCTGCTGCTGGCCGCCTGCCCGGATCCGCGCCGCGGCTGGGACGACGCCTCGCTCGCGCAGGTGCTGCGGGAGACCCTGGCCCTGGCCCAGGTGCGCACCGTGGATCTGGGCTCGGCCGGCCAGGCCGGGCAGCTGCTGCCGGCGCTGTACTTCCCGTTCAACCTGGAGGAGGACACGGTCAGCATGGTCTTCTCGCCGGTCAGCGTGGTGGCCGAGCCGCCGGCGGGGCCGGGCTGAGCCATGGCGTCGGTGACCCTGTGGACGCGGCTGGAGCCGCACCCCCGCGACGGCAGCATGGCGCGCAGCCTGCAAGCCCAGGTCCGCGACCCGCTGTGGATGCTGGCACGGCAGTGGCAGCTCGGCGAGCTGGCCGGTGAGGACGCAGGCTCCCCAGCCCAGGCCGTCATGAGCGTCCAGTCCCAGCCGCTGACCGGTTACGCGCCGGACGGCACCGGCGCCGGGCAGGTCCCTTACGACCCCGGCGTGCCGCTGGAGCCGCACATGGAGCGGGTGCCGGTCACGCTGAACCTCCGCGGCTCGGCGCAGCTCGGCGCTCACGCCGAGGCTGCCATCCGGGCCGCAGTCGCGCACGCCACCGCGGACACCGTGATCGCCGCACTCCGCGCGGCGTACCCGATCGCCGCCACGGTCGCGGCGGACGCTCCGGAGGACGCGGCCGGGCGGGCGGTCCGGGCCAGCCTGGCCGGGCGGGTGGTGGACGGGGTGGCGCTGGCGGCAGCCGCCGCCGTGGCCCAGGCGGGCGGGACCCCGGTGCCGCCGCTGCCGCCGGAGGCGTCACTGCCCGGAATCCCGCCGGTGCTCGCCGGGCTGGCCGCCTACCGGGCCTCCCTGTACAGCGAGCCGGCCGGGGATGCCGCCTGGCAGTCCCGCCGCCTCAGCTATGCGGCCACCGTCAGCTCGGCTGCCAGCACGGGCACGGTAACCCTGACCGCGCCGGACTTCCGGGGCGGCGACCTGGACTGGTACTCCTTCTCACTGGCAGCGGCCGGCAACCCCGCGGCCGGCAACCAGCCGGGTGCCAACCAGCCGGGTGCCAACCAGCCGGGTGGCGCCCCGGCGGGAAGCAGCCCGCCGCCCGCCCCCACCGTCGGCACATTCAGCTTCCTGCCCAACCACGTCACCTTCCGCGGCATGCCAGCCCCGCGCTGGTGGGAGCTCGAGGACGCGGTCACCGACTTCGGCGCGCTCCAGCCCGGCCAGGTCGATCTGGCCACCCTGCTGGTCATGGAGTTCGCCCTGGTCTTCGGCAACGACTGGTTCTACGTGCCGGTGCCGACCGACGTCGGCACCCTGTCCCAGGTGACCACGCTCGTGGTCACCGACACCTTCGGGATCCGCACCGTCATCGAGCCGACCGAGCAGCTGCCGCAGCCAGCCACCGGTGGCCCCTGGTCGATGTTCAAGATCTCCGGCCCGGCGGGCCGGTCACCCTTCCTGCTGATGCCGCCCGGCTGCGGCCAGGTGCTGGAAGGCGCGCCGCTGGAAGACGTCTACCTCCTGCGCGACGACATGGCCGCGATGGCGTGGGCCGTCGAGCACCAGCTGCAGGGGCCGCTCGACGCGCCGGTGGACGCACTGCAGCTTGCCTTCGAGCTCGACGCTGCCTACCCGGAGCCAGCGCCGCCCGCCCAGGTCCCCGGCGGCCCGGCGCAGACGTACGTGCTGGACCGGATACCGCCGGCGAACTGGATCCCGATGGTGCCGGTGGTGGCCCCCTCGGGCGCCCGGTACTTCCGGCGCGGGATCCTGGTCCGCCCGGCATACGGGGACGTGCATGCGGCTGCGCACCTGCTGGAGCCGGAGCACCCGTTCTTCACCGCCGACGAGTCGGTCCCCCGGGAGGGGGTGGAGGTGACGCGCTACTTCCGCCGTGCCCGCTGGACCGACGGCTCGGCCGTCACCTGGCTCGCCCACCGGGCACGCCCCGGCCGTGGGCCTGGCTGGTCCGGGCTGGCATTCGACGTCGTCCAGCCGCTGCCGCCCGCCCCGGGCCAGGGCGCACTCTAGAACGGGCCACCCGCGGGAAGTGTCAGCCCCGGATGCCGGCCGACCCGAATCCGAGCTCGTGACCGCGGCTGCGCATGGCCCGCCGGACCGCGGCCTGGTCGGGCGAGCGGGCGGCGGGGGTCGCCGCGGCGGTGCGCAGCCCGTCCAGCGCGAGGTCGATGAACCGGTTCCATGCCTGCGGCGCCGTGCCAGCGGTGCGGTGCACCAGGCCGGCGTTGGCCATCAGCAGCAGCACGATGTCCTCGGGCACGAAGTCCGCGCGCAGCGCGCCGCTGGCCTTCGCACGCTGGGCGATCCGGACGAAGTCGTCGTAGGCGGCGGCCCGTAGCTTCTCCAGTTCGGGCGCGCCGGTGACCGCGGTGGTGAGCAGATCCGCGAGCCCGCGGTCGGTCGCCTGCAGCTGGCACAGGAACCTGATGTGCCCCGCGAACCCGTCCCACGGATCGGGGTTGTCCAGCGCCTGGGCGGCCGCCTCCGAGACCTGGCGCAGGGTGTCCTCGAATACCGCGGCAACCAGCGAGCAGCGGGACGGGAAGTGACGGTAGAGGGTGGCGTTCCCGACGCCGGCCAGCCGGGCGATCTCGTCCAGCGGCGCGTCCAGGCCGCGCTGGCCGTAGAGCGCGCGGGCGGTGGTGATGATCGCCTGCCGGTTACGGGCGGCGTCAGCCCGCAGGCGGACATCACGAGCCGGTGCCGCGGACATGGCCACAGCGTACTCGAAGCAGGGAGTGCTCCCCAGTTCTGCTAGCGTTCCATTATCCGGGGACATCACCCCGGTTCCTGGCACGAGGTTCCTGACACGAGAGGTGGGTGGCTGGCATGCTTGCGCTGGCGGTAACGGCCCGTGAGGCGCCCCCGGCGGTGGTGGACGTCCCGGATCGCACACCGGAACACGGTGAGGTGCTGACCGCGGTCGAGGCGGCGTCGATCAACGGGATCGGCAAGATCGTGGTGACCCGGTGACCGCGGCCGCGAGCGTGGAGATCTCCTTCGCCAGCGTGCTGGCGGCCCTGCGGCACTCACATGACCGCCTGGCCGCCATCGTGACCCCGCTGACCGCTGACCAGGTCAGCGGTCCCTCCTACGACGATGACTGGACGATCGCGCAGGTCGCCTCGCACCTGGGCTCCGGCGCGGAGGTCTTCGACCTGTTCGTCGGCACCGGGCTCCGGCGCGAACCCGCGCCGGGCATCGAGCAGTTCCACCCCATCTGGGACACCTGGAACGCCAAGAGCGCACCCGACCAGGTCCGCGACACCTTGCAGGCCGACGCCGCGTTCCTGGCGCACCTCGCCGCGCTGACCCCGGGTGAACAGGAGAGCTGGCAGCTCGACCTGTTCGGCACCCAGCAGTCGCTGGCCGGCATGCTGCGGATGCGGCTGTCCGAGCATGCCATCCACACCTGGGACATCGCCGTCGCGCTCGACCCGTCGGCGACGGTGGCCGGCGACGCCGTGGCGCTGATCATCGACAGCCTGCCCGGGATGGCCGGGCGTGCCGGGAAGGGCACGCCGGAGCCGGTCTCGGTCCATGTGACGGCGGCCGATCCGGACCGGGAGTTCCTGCTGGAGCTGACCACGGAGCACGCGCGGCTGGCACCGGCCGCCGGGCCTGGGGACGCGGCGGCGTCACTCCGGCTGCCCGCCGAGGCGCTGATACGGCTCATCTACGGCCGGCTCGACCCTGACCACGCCCCCGCCGCCACCGAGGCAGCCGGCGTCGACCTCGGCACGCTGCGCCGCTCGTTCCCCGGCATCTGAGCCACCTGGAGGACTCACCATGCGGTTTTCCCCCCGCGACATCCCGGCCCGCCTGTCCACCGGCGGCTACATCCTGCACGCCGGCTGGGGCAAGTGGAATGGCGATGAAGAGCAGGCCAAACGCCTGCATGGCACGGCCGTGGCCGCCTTCCCGTTCCTGGCGGAGATACCACCAGGAACGTTCCTCAAGGCCCTCGCCGCCGCGGAGATCGCCACCGGCGCCGCGCTGCTCACCCCGCTGGTGCCCCGCCGGCTCGCCGGTGCCGCGCTGACGGCGTTCGCCGGCAGCCTGCTGGCGATGTACCTGCGCACTCCGGCCCTGCACAAGCCGGGCAGCATCTGGCCGACGCCGGCCGGCACCGCGGTCAGCAAGGACGTCTGGATGCTCGGCATCGGGCTCGGCCTGCTCGCCGGCGGCGGCCCGGATGAAAGCTGAAAGGGCACGGCGGCTGGACACGCCTCTAGCTGCGTAAAGAGCCATTCGGCCACGGCTCATGGGCGGCTGGCCATAGACTCCAGATCCCAACAAAACCTGCTGGGAGCGGAGAAAACGGGACCTGGCAGCGATGACCGCGATTCACGCTCGCGTCACCGTCCGGGTCGCCGTGCAGTCGCCGCGGCGGCTGCTCCGCGACACCCTGGCGGCCTGCCTCGCCGTGCGCCCAGATGTGGCCGTGGTGGGCAGGGTGGCAGAGCCCGACGGTGTTCTCGCCCTGTGCGAGCTGCGCCACCCGGACGTAGTGATCATCGACGCCGGGCAGCGGCTGGGCGAGGTGGCGCCGCGGGTGAGTGTCCTGGCCCGCCGCTTCCCGGACCTCAACGTGATCGTGACCTACCGGGAAGCGTCGCAGCAGGAGATCGCGGCCGTGTGCCGGGCGGGAGTCGCCTCCCTGGTGCCCGAGTCGCGTGGTCTGGCCGCGGTGCTCGCACTGCTGCGCCAGGCCCGCGGCCGCCACGCCCGCGACACCCGCCGGGGCCGGGGCACCCTGACCGACCGGGAGCTGCAGATCGTGGTGCTGACCGGCTCCGGGCACAGTGTCACCGAGATCGCCTCCCTGCTGGAGATCAGCCCGCTGACCGTGGAAAACCTCAAGCGCCGTGTCTACGCCAAGCTGGAGGTCACCAGCGGCCCGCATGCGGTTGCCCGCGCCGCCGCGCTCGGCATGCTGGAGCAGGAGGACACCCCGGCTACGCCCCGCCGGTACCAGGCCGACGGCGGGTCCGGCGTGCTCGCGGTGGTCGCCGGGCGGCCCGGGCCGCTGCTGGCCCGGGTGGCGACCGTCCTGCTCGGGAGCAGGCTGCCGTTCGTGCTCATCCGCCAGCGCGGGCCGGTCGCGCAGGCCCACTGGGCCCAGAGTCACCGCGGGCCCATCGTGGCCGCGCTCGTCGACCCGGCGCCCTCGGACTGGGATCTGGTCGCCGAGATGGGCATCCCGGCCGTCCTGGTGCACAGCCATCCCCTCGACCCGCCCGACCTCGCCGAGGCACTGGCCAGCGGCGCCAACGCGCTGGTCGCGGCCGACCGGGTGGACGACCACTTCCTGTCGGTGCTGCGGATGGTGGGCCAGGGGTACCTGGTGGTCGACTCCATGCCGATGCGCCCGCTGATCGGGGTGGTGCGGGCCAGGTGGGGCGAGCCGTCGCCCGGCACGGGCGGCCTGCCCGAGCTGACGTCACGGGAGAGCGACATCCTGGAATCCCTCGCCCGTGGGCATTCGATCCGGCAGACCGCGCGGGCGCTCGGCATCGCCCCGAAGACCGTTGAGAACGTCCAGACCCGGCTGTTCCGCAAGCTGGGCGTCCGGAACAGATCCGGCGCGCTCAGCGTCGCCGACGCATTCGGGCTACTGCCGGTGACGGCGGAAGCACCGTGCGAGTCCCCCGGGGGATTCCCGTCCCCCCGGGGGGAGTCCGTCCCTGTCCGCGAGTGACCGCTGCCGTTAGTGTTTTCACCCATGACCGAGCCGAAATACCACCTCTCCCGGCGGAAGCTGCTGGTTTCCGGCGGCGGGCTAGCGGCCGCCGTCGCGGGCCTGGAGGCACTGCGGCACCTCGCCGTCACCCCGGTGCGGCTTGCCGCCGACCCGGGCCGGCCGCACCACCGGCCCGGGCACGGCGGCCCGGACGTGCAGTTCGACATCGGGCAGTTCATCTCCCCCGCCCAGACGGTCGATGGCATCGCGGTCCAGTTCCCGCCGGTCTACACGCTCTTCGCGCCGGCCCGGCTGGCGTCCACCCCCAGCCACGAGGACCAGCGGCAGCTGGCCAGCGCCCTGGACCGGATCGAGGCGGCGTACCCGTTCGCGCCGCAGGGAGTGTTCACCTTCGTGGCGTACGGCCTGCCGTACTTCACCCGGTTCCCCGGCGCCATGTTCCGCTCCCTTGTGCCGCGGCTGGCCAGCGACGAGTCCCGGTTCGCGCTGGAGGAGGCGGTGCCCTCGCCCACCGACGTCAGCCCGTCGAACCCGGGTATCACCAAGCGGGCATTTAACGTCCCGGTCCAGATCGAGCAGAACGATGTGCTCATCACGCTGCGCAGCGACAACGCCGACCACCTCTGGGACGTCATGGCGTTCCTGGGCGGCAGCAACCACCTGGCCGGGGAACAGGTGCGGTCGCCCCAGCTGAGCTGCGGGCTGACGTTCACCAGCGCCCGGGTCATGTTCGTCCAGCGGGGCCTGCCGCGCAGCGTCGCTGACGCCAGCAACCTGCCCTTCGCCGCCTTCGTGCACCCGCGGTCACCGATGTGGATGGGCTTCGCCGACCAGCAGGTCGATGCCAGCGCACCCGCGCCGGACATCACCTTCCTCGGCTCCGGCGGCATCCATCTCACCACCGCGCAGGCCGGCGACTACTTCGACCACGGGTCGCTCCAGCACCTGGCCCACGACATCCTGGACATGGCCCAGTTCTTCGACCTGGACGCGGCTGGGAAGCCGGGCTCGGACGGGACGTTCCTGGAGCGGGTGCAGTACATGTTCCGCGCCGACCCGCCGCCGGCCAAGGGTTACCGGGACCAGTTCACCAACGGCGGCGGGCCGTCCTTCCTCGGCAACACCTTCCGGGGCACCGGCGACGCGGCAGACAGCGCACAGGGCATCGGCACCCTGCCCGACCCGCAGACCGGCAAGCCCCAGCACCGGATGGGCCACCTGTCCACGCTGCAGCGGTCCTCCCGGACCGCGGACGGGCGGCCGGTCCACGCGCGCATGGACGGCCCCGGGTACGACACCATGGATGTGCCCGACGGCAGCAAGCAGCCGAAGCTGCAGTTCAGCATCTTCGTGCCCACCGCCGACTTCTTCGCCACCATGCGCGCCAACCAGGCATCGCTGGACCTGCAGCACACGTACGGCGTGGACCCGCACGACAACGGCCTGGAGCGGTTCATCACCGCCACCCGGCGGCAGAACTTCCTGATCCCGCCGCGCCGCCACCGGGCGTTCCCGTTCGCCGAGTTCGGCGGCGACCCCGGCCACGCGCGCCGCTAGGCAGGCGATGACGCGGCGGCATCCATCGCCCGCGGGCCGCTGGCGGGCACGCCGTCCCGCATCGCGGCGAGGTACTCCTGGCTGATGGCCGCCGCCTCGGCCTGGCACGGTGTAGCGTCGTCGTCCACCTGCCCGCTGTGCGGCCTGACGCCGCGTGAGGGTCAAGAAGGAAGGGGCACCGGGATCCGCTGCCCGCTGGCTGGCAAACGCGGGCCCGGCGGGGGCGCGGCCATTCCGGTGGGCTCAGCTGCCGCCGAACCGGCCGCCTTTCACCCCGTCGATGAACGCCGCCCAGGCCTGGCGGGTGAAGACGAGTTCTGGCCCGGCCGGATTCTTGGAGTCGCGGACAGCGACCGCCCCCGTCAGGGACGCCACCTCGACGCACTGGCCGT
>DATKRG010000020.1:0-16202 GCA_035532275.1 Streptosporangiaceae bacterium
GCGTGCAGCTCCGTGATCTCTGCTGCGTCCAGGTGTGGCACGCTCACTCCTCCGCCCGGCTCCGGGGCCACCCGGCGGGGGCACTACCGGCGTTCATAGCCTCGATGGTACGAGGTCGGCCCGCAAACTGGCAGTTTGCGGTGGTCGCACAGCCACCACACAGCACCAGGAGCAAGCAGTCAATTGACGGTCTGCACCGCTGACCGCGGCCTCCCACTTACAATCAGTCCTTGTAACAGGTACAAGAGCTGACCGTCTGTTCGGAACCCCTGGCCGAACATAGCCTCACGTCATGGCCCCCACCAGCGGCCCGCCCACGCGGTGGCTGAAGGTGCTCGACCAGACCAAGTGCATCGGCTGCCACGCGTGCACCACGGCGTGCAAGAGTGAGAACGAGGTCCCGGTCGGGGTGACCAGGACCTACGTCAAGTCCGTGGACATCGGCGTGTTCCCGCAGGCCCGCCGCGCTTTCCAGGTCACCCGCTGCAACCAGTGCACCGACGCGCCCTGCGTGGCGGCCTGCCCGACCCAGGCGATGTTCCGCCGCGACGACGGGATCGTCGACTTCGACAAGCGGATCTGCATCGGCTGCAAGGCCTGCATGGCCGCCTGCCCCTACGACGCGATCTTCATCAACCCCGAGGACCACTCGGCCGAGAAGTGCAACATGTGCGCGCACCGGCTCGACATGGGCCTGGAGCCGGCCTGCGTCACCGTCTGCCCGACCGAGGCGATCCTGGTCGGCGACGGCAACGATCCCGCTTCCGCGGTCGCCCAGATCGTCGGGCGGGAGCCCGTGCAGGTGCGGCGGCCGGAGAAGGAAACCCGGCCCGGCGTCTACTACAAGGGCGCCCACCAGGCCACGCTGGACCCGCTGGCCGCCCGGCGCCCGGACGGGGGCCTGTTCGCCTGGGCGCAGCAGGGAGCGCCGGGCCCGCAGCTGGTCCCCTCCGGGCACCCCGGCCGGCCCACCTCCTCGGCGGCGGCGCTGCTGTCCTACGACGTCCCTCACCACGCACCGTGGGGGTGGCGGGTCAGCCTCTACACCTGGACCAAGAGCATCGCGGCCGGCGTGTTCGGCGTGCCCGCGCTCCTCGCCTTCCTCGGCTACCTCGGCTGGGGCGACTCCGCGGTCCGCTGGGCGGCGCCGGTCAGTGCGCTGGCGTTCCTTGGGATCACCGGTGCGCTGCTGATCTGGGACCTCAAGCACCCGCTGCGGTTCTACCTGATCTTCACCAGGCATCACTGGCGAAGCTGGCTGGTGCGCGGCTCGTTCATCATCGGCGGCTACGGCGGCGTGGTCACGCTGTACTTCCTGGCGGCCCTGCTCAGCTCGGCCGGCGCCCGGCAGGTGCTCGCGGGGATCGCGATACCGCTCGCGCTGGCCACCGCCGTCTACACCGCTTACCTCTTCGCCCAGGCAAAGGCCCGCGACCTGTGGCAGAGCCCGCTGCTGCCGGCCCACCTCGCGGTCCAGGCGGTGCTGGCCGGGGCGGCGGCGATGCTGCCCATTCTGGCCTGGCTCTCCCCCGGCCGGGCGGTCACCGCCGCCGCGGTCACGCTGGCCGTCACCGCCGCCGCCCACGTGCTGCTGGTGGCGGGCGAGACCACCCTGCCGCACGTGACCGCGCACGCCCACCTGGCCACCCAGGAGATGGTGCGCGGCAGGTTCGCCCGGTTCTTCTGGCCCGGCCTGGTGCTGATCGCCGCTTCCGTCGCCGCGCCCTGGATCGGGGTGGCGGCGGCCCCGCTCGCGCTCGCCGGGCTGCTCGCCCACGAGCACGCCTACGTCCAGGCCGGCCAGTCCGTGCCGCTCGCCTAGGAGGTGGCTGCCATGCCCGATGCCGACCTCGACGCACTCGGCGCCCGGGTGTCCGCCGCCCGGCAGGCGGTCACCGCCCGCGGCGAGACGTTCTACCAGGGGCCGAGCGGGATCCACCTGGCCGCGTTCCCGCCGAAGGAACGCTGGGACGACTGGGCAGAGCTGGACTCCAGAGCCTGGCCGGAGCGCAAGGAGCACCACTACCTGCTGGTGCCCACCACCTGCTTCAACTGCGAGTCGGCCTGCGGGCTGCTCGCCTACGTGGACCGCGGCACCGGCCAGGTGCGCAAGTTCGAGGGCAACCCCGAGCACCCCGGCTCACGGGGGCGCAACTGCGCCAAGGGCCCGGCCACCCTCAACCAGGTGACCGACCCCGACCGCATCCTGTACCCGCTGCGCCGCTCCGGCCCGCGCGGCAGCGGCCAGTGGGAGCGGATCGGCTGGGACGAGGCGCTGGACGCGCTCGCCGCCCGGATCCGGGCCGCGATCACCGAAGAGCGGCAGAACGAGATCATGGTCCACATCGGCCGCCCCGGTGAGGACGGCTTCACCGAGCGAGTGCTCGCGAGCTGGGGCGTGGACGGCCACAACTCCCACACCAACGTGTGCTCGTCCGGCGGCCGGACCGGCTACCAGTTCTGGATGGGCGCCGACCGGCCCAGCCCGGACCACGCCAACGCCAAGGTCATCTACCTGATCAGCGCCCACCTGGAGGCCGGTCACTACTTCAACCCCCACGCGCAACGCATTACCGCGGCGCGAGCCAACGGCGCGAAGGTGATCGTGCTCGACACACGGCTTTCCAACACCGCCACCCACGCCGACCACTGGCTGTCACCGCAGCCGGGCAGCGAGGCGGCGATCAACCTCGCCATCGCCCAGCACCTCATCGCCACCAGGCGCTATGACCGGGAGTTCGTCCGCCGGTGGTGGAACTGGGCGGAGTACCTGCTGGCGTGCCATCCCGGCAAGCCGGTCACCTTCGGGGCGTTCGAGGAGGTGCTGGCCGGCCTCTACACCGGGTTCACCTTCGACTACGCCGCCGCCGAGTCCGGGATCGACGCGGACGTGCTGGCGCAGGTGGCCGAGATCGTCGCGGGCGCGGGCACCCGCTTCTCGGCGCACGTCTGGCGCAGCGCCGCAGCCGGAAACCTCGGCGGCTGGCAGGTGGCCCGCACCCTGTTCCTGATCTCGGCCCTGCTGGGAGCGGTCGCCACCGAGGGCGGGGTGTTCCCGAACGGGCTCAACAAGTTCGTGCCCCAGCCCATCCACACCCCGCCGCACCCGGGCGTCTGGCAGGACCTGACCTGGCCGCTGGAGTACCCGCTCGCGCAGAACGAGATGTCGTTCCTGCTCCCCCACTTCCTGAACGAGGGCCGCGGCAGACTCGACACCTACTTCATCCGGGTCTACAACCCGGTGTGGACCAACCCGGACGGGCTGTCCTGGATGGAGGTCCTCACCGACGAGGCCAAGGTCGGCTGCTTCGTCGCGCTCACCCCCACCTGGAACGAGTCGGCCTACTTCGCCGACTACGTGCTGCCGATGGGACACGGCTCCGAGCGGCACGACACCCACTCCTACGAGCAGTACGACGGCCAGTGGATCGGCTTCCGGCAGCCGGTGCTGCGGGCCGCCCGTGAGCGCCTCGGCGAGGCCATCACCGACACCCGCCAGGTCAACCCGGGCGAGGTGTGGGAGGAGAACGAGTTCTGGATCGAGCTGTCCTGGCGGATCGACCCGGACGGCTCGCTCGGCATCCGCCGGTACCACGAGTCGCGCGCCCATCCCGGCTCCAAGCTCACCGTGGACGAGTACTACGGCTGGATGTTCGAGCACTCCGTGCCCGGGCTTCCCGAGCGCGCCGCCGCTGAGGGCCTGACACCGCTGGCCTGGATGCGCCGCTACGGGGCTTTCGAGATCACCGCCGGGCAGGGTGCTCTCTACGAGCAGGAGGTCCCGGCCGGTGAGCTTGCCGATGCCGCGACCACACCGACGGGGCGGGTGTACAGCGGGAGCGGGAAACCGTTCAGCCCCAATATCGTGCCCATGGGCGCGCCGGAACCCGACGATCAGGGCCGGCGGGCGGTGGGGGTGGAGACCGGCGGCGTGGTGCGCCGGGGTTTCCCGACCCCGTCCGGGCGGCTGGAGTTCTGGTCCTCCACCCTGGCCGCGTGGGGCTGGCCGGAGCACGCGCTGCCCGGCTACATCAAGAGCCACGTCCACCCGGACCGGCTGGCGCCCGGCCAGCTGGTGCTGCTGTCCACGTTCCGGCTGCCGACCCAGATCCACACCCGGTCGGCGAACGCCAAGTGGCTCGACGAGCTCGCGCACACCAACCCGGTGTGGATCCACCCGTCCGACGCGGGCCGGCTCGGCGTGGCCCGCACCGGGGACCTGGTGCGGGTGGAGACCGACATCGGCTACTTCGTCGCCAAGGCGTGGGTCACCGAGGGCATCCGGCCGGGCGTGGTCGCCTGCAGCCACCACATGGGACGCTGGCGGCTGGCGGGCGGGCCGCGCGGCGCGGGCGGCATGATGGCCACCGTCGGCCTGCACCGCGGCGAGGACGGCTGGCAGATGCGGCGCGAGGCCGGGGTGGGCCCCTACGAGTCGGGCGACCCGGACACCCGGCGGATCTGGTGGAACGACACCGGGGTCCACCAGAACCTGGCCTTCCCCGTCCATCCCGACCCGATCTCGGGGATGCACTGCTGGCACCAGGCGGTCCGGGTACGCCCGGCCGGCCCCGGCGACGCCCACGGCGACATCGCGGTGGACACCGGCAAGGCGCGCGAGGTGTACCGGGAGTGGCTGAAGCTGACCCGGCCGGCCGGCCACGGTTCGCCGGGCGGGCTGCGGCGGCCGACCTGGCTGATGCGCCCGCTCAAGCCCGCCCGGGACCTGTTCCGGGTGCCCGCCCCGTGACGGGCAGCGCGCCGCCGCCGGTGGCCGGGCGGGCCGAGCTGCTGCGGGCGCTCGGCGCGGTGGCGAGCAGCCCGCCGCCGCAGTGCCGCCCCGCCGCGGCGGGCCTCGGGCTGCCCGTGCCCACCGCGGCCGAGCACACCGCCGTGTTCGTGCTGTCGGCCCCGCCGCACGCCGCGATCCACCTCGGCGGTGAGGGCAAGCTCGGGGGTGAGGGCCTGGACCGGGCCGCCGGGTTCTGGCGGGTGCTCGGGCTCAGCCCGCCCGCTGACGCCGACCATCTCGGTGCCCTGCTCATGCTGTACGCCGAACTCGGCGACGCGGAGACAGCCGCCCGCGGCGAGGCGGCCCGCGGCCAGCTGCGCCGGGCCCGGGAGACGCTGCTGTGGGAGCACCTGTGGTCCTGGGCGCCGGGATACCTCACCGCGGTACGGCGGCTGGGCACGCCCTCGCTCGGTGCGTGGGCCCAGCTCACCCTGCGCGCGCTCGCCCGCGAGACACGGCTGTGCACCGCCTCCACCGGGCTGCCGCTGGCCCTGCGGGCCGCGCCCCCACTGCTGTCCCCGGACAGGGCGGGCGGGACCGGGGACGGCGACGGTCACCTGCTCGACCTGCTGCTCGCCCCGGTCCGCTCGGGTGTGCTGCTCACCCGGGAGGATCTGCGGGAGGCAGCGGAAACGGCCGGGGCCGGATGCCGTCTGGGCGAGCGCAGGTACACGCTGCAGGCAATGCTCGACCAGGACACGGCGGCCACGCTGGGCTGGCTGAGCGGGTTCGCCCGCCGGTGGGCATGCTGGCACATCCAGCAGCAGCCAGTCCCCGGGGCTGATCCCCGGCGCTGGTGGGCGGACCGGGCGGCGGGCACCGCTGCGGTGCTGCGCCAGCTACAAAGGCAGTTTGTCACCGCTGGTTAGAGTGGGACATGACGCTGAGCGCCCGGGTGCCCGATCTGGCGGCGCTGGAGGTGCTGCTCGCGATCGCACGCACCGGCAGCCTCAACGCCGCCGCCCGCCAGGTCGGCGTCACCCAGCAGGCAGTGTCGGCCCGGATCAGGTCGGCCGAGGCCCAGGCGGGCGTGGCGCTGGTGGCCCGCACGCCACGCGGCTCCACCCTCACCCCCGAGGGGGTCGTGGTCGCGGAGTGGGCGGCCCGGCTGCTGGCGGTCGCCAGCGAGCTCGATGCCGGGCTGGCCGCCTTCCGCCGCGATCACCGGGCCAAGCTGCGGGTCAGCGCCAGCCTGACCATCGCCGAGCAGCTGCTGCCGGGCTGGCTGGTGTCGCTGCAGGCCAGAGCCCGCCAGCGCGGCGAGCCCGCCGCCGAGGTCGTCCTCACCGCCGCCAACAGCGACACCGTGGCCGAGCAGGTCAGCAGCGGCGACGCGGACCTTGGTTTCGTGGAGGGACCGACCAGCCCGCAGGGGCTGCGCAGCCGGGTCATCGGGCACGACCAGCTCGTCGTCGTGGTCCGGCCCGACCACCCCTGGGCCGGGCGCCGCCAGCCGCTGAGCCCGGCGGAACTGGCCAGCACCCGGCTGGCCAGCCGGGAAGAAGGGTCAGGCACGCGCAACGTGCTCGCCGCCGCGCTGTCGGCCGCGCTGGGACGGCGGGTGACGATGCCGGTCGCGCTGGCGCTGTCCTCCACCACGGCGGTGCGGGCGGCGGTGCTCGCCGGCGCGGGCCCAGCCGTCCTGAGCGAGCTGGCTGTCGCCGAGGACCTGGCCGCGCACCGGCTGGCCCGGGTAGCCGTGGCCGACGTCAACCTGCGAAGATCCCTGCGCGCCATCTGGTCCGGCGGGCAGCTCCCCCCGGTGGGGCCGGCCCGCGACCTGCTCACCCACGTCCTGCGCCAGCTTTAGCGGGCTGCCAGATCCTGGAGATCACCGTCGGGGGTGACTCCCCCGCCATGGGCAGCACCCGGGCAGGTGAGATTCTGGAGGCCGGGAAAGGCCGGGTGGTGCATGTCTGTGCACATCACTGAGCCCTGATGGCTGACATCGAGTCGTTCGGGCTAGGACTGCTGGTGGCCGCGCTCGTGGGCATCGCGGCGGTCTTGTCCAGCCGGGTGAGCGAGCGCCTGCCGATCCCGGCACCGGCGTTCTTCCTGATCGGGGCGGCGCTCGCGTCTGACATCTGGCCGTGGCTGGGCCGGCTGTCGTTCACCACCGTCGAGCAGGTCGTCACGGTGGCGCTCGCCATCATCTTGTTCGACGGCGGCATGCGCATGGGCTGGCGGCGTTTCCGGACGGCAGCCGTGGCGACCGTCTGGATCGGTGTGGCCGGGACGCTGGTGACAGCCGCGGCCGCGGCGCTCGCCGCGCGGTTCCTGTTCTCCTTCGGCTGGCGGGGCGCACTCCTGATCGGCACCGCCCTGGCGCCCACCGACCCGGCCGTCGTGTTCTCCGTGCTCGGGCGCCGGGAGATCGGCGGCCGCAGCGGCGTGCTCCTGGAAGGCGAGTCGGGGGCCAACGACCCGGTCGGCATCGCTCTGCTGGTCGCCCTGCTGGCGGCGGCCAGCACCGGTGCGAGCGCCACCGGCGAGGTCGTGTGGACCTTCGTGCTGCAGATGGCGGTCGGCCTGGCGGTGGGTGCGGTGGGCGGCCGGGTGCTGCTGGCGTTCATGCGCCGGGTGCCGCTGCCGGACGAGGGACTGTACACGCTGCGGGTGCTGGCTGGGGCGCTGGCCATCTACGGTCTGGCTACCATCGCCCACGGGTCCGGGTTCCTGGCCGTCTTCATCGCGGGCGTCCTCATCGGTGACGAGCGCGCCCCCTACAAGGCGGAGATCGCGCACTTCCACTCCTCGCTGGCCAGCCTGGCAGAGCTGGTCGCCTTCGTGATGCTCGGCCTCACCATCCGGCTCTACGCGCTGCCCCACGGCGGGGCGTGGCTGATCGGCCTGGCACTGGCGGCACTCCTGGCATTCGTCATCCGGCCCCTGCTGGTGGGCGCGCTGCTGTGGCCGGTGCGCCTCCGGTTCGCCGAACGGCTGTTCGTGCTGTGGTCGGGCCTCAAGGGCGCCGTCCCGATCCTGCTCGGCGCGTTCATCATCCAGGCCGGGGTCAAGGACGCGCCGCGCATCTACGAGATCATCTTCGTGGTCGTGGCGTTCTCGGTCATCGTGCAGGGGGGGGCGCTGCCCGGTCTGGCCCGGCGGCTGAAGATACCGCTGCGGACCATCGAGCCCGAGCCCTGGAGCCTGGGCATCCGGTTCCAGAAGGAGCCCGAAGGTCTGCACCGCTTCCTTGTCGCGCCCGGCGCCGCGGCTGACAACACGCCGATCGGCGAGCTGCCCATGCCCGAGGACGCCTGGATCAGCTTCGTCATCCGCGAGGGGCGTCTTGAGCCGGCCCTGGCCGACACCGTGCTGCATGCCGGGGACGAAGTCGTGTTGCTCGCCGGCAGCTCGGACGTGGCAGGCCTTCGTTCGCTCTTCAGCTAGGCCGGCTTCCAGCCGGGGACGGGGACGGGGACCAACGGGCGGCCGAGCCGGGTAAGCCGTGTCATCTGGTGCCCGCGCCGCGGGGACGTCGCGGCCGGCCTCATCGCGGTGCCACCAGGTGCAGGACGTGAACCGGGCCGTCGCCTCCGCCGAGCGTGGCGAGCCCATGAGCCACCGCGTCGCCCGCGATGTCTGCGGCCTGCCGGGCCGCCTCGATGAGCGGCAGCCCGGCTGCCAGCCCCGCTGCCAGCACAGCCGAGTGCGTGCAGCCTGCCCCGTGCGTCGCGGCGACAGGGTGGCGGGTGACCGGGATGGGCACGTGATGCGAGCCGTCGAAGAGGTGATCGACCGGCTCGGCGCCGTGCCCTCCGGTGACCAGGACGGCAGGGGCGCCCATCGCGGCCAGCCGCTCGGCGAGCACGGCACGATCTTCGGTCACCGTCTGGGTAAGGGACTGCGCCTCCATGATGTTGGGCGTCACCACGGTGGCCAGCGGGAAGAGCCGCGTGACCAAGGTGAGGACCGCGTCCTCTCGCAACAGCCGGTACCCGGAACTGGAAATCATGACCGGATCGACGACCAGCGGCAGGCTCCGCCGCGCCAGCGTCTGCGCGACCACCTCGATCAGCGGCGAGGAAAAGAGCATGCCTGTCTTGGCTGCGTCGGCCCCGATGTCGTCGAGCACCGCATCGATCTGCGCCCGCACGAACTGCGGCGGCAGTTCCTGGACAGCGGTGACGCCCAGCGTGTTCTGCGCGGTCAGCGCGACGATCGCCGACATGCCGTGGGCGCCGCAGCGGGCAAACGCCTTGAGATCGGCCTGGATCCCGGCGCCGCCACCGGAGTCGGATGACGCGACAGTAAGGACACGCGGCACGCTCACGCCGGCATCTCCGGCAACCCGGACGCTGGGCTGGAGGCGTGGGCGTGCCACCGGCGGGGGATGCGCCCAGCAGCCCGCGCCGCGTGCCCGGCTGCCACCGCAAGCCGCATGGCGTGCGCCATGCGCTGCGGATCGGCCGCACGGGTGATGGCGGAGGCGACCAGCACGGCGTCACATCCCAGTTCCATGGCGAACGCCGCGTCGCTGGCAGTCCCGATCCCGGCGTCAAGGATGACGGGGACGCCCGCCTGCTCCACGATCATCGCGATGTTGTGCGGGTTGCGCACCCCGAGGCCGGACCCGATCGGGGCGCCGAGCGGCATGATCGCCGCGCAGCCGGCCCGCTCGAGCTGGCGGGCGAGAACCGGGTCGTCGTTGGTGTACGGCAGGACCGTGAATCCGTCGCCGGCCAGCAGCCGGGCTGCCGCCAGCAGCTCGACCGGGTCGGGCAGCAAGGTGTGGTCGTCAGCCACCACCTCCAGCTTCACCCAGTCAGTGCCGAGCGCCTCGCGCCCGAGCCGGGCTGTCAGCAGCGCTTCGCTCGCGGTGTGGCAGCCTGCCGTGTTGGGCAGGACCTGGACACCCGTCTCTGCCAGCATCCCGAGCAGAGAGCCCGCCCCCGCAGGAGCGACCCGCCGCATCGCGACCGTTGTCACAGCTGTGCCGGAGGCGCCGAGCACGCGCCTGAGCACGTCCAGGCTCGGCGCTCCCCCGGTCCCGACGATGAGCCGGGAGCTCAGGGTCCGGCCGGCCAGCACCCAGGGTTCCCCGCCCAGCCCGCCTGGTGGCACCGCGGGCAGTCCGGCCGCTTGCTCGTTCTGCACCTGTGCGCCGGTCATGTCATCCTCCCTGGACTGCCGTGACGACCTCGACCCGGTCGCCGTCGCCGAGCAGCCGGGCTGCCCAGGAGCTGCGCGGCACGACCTCGCCGTTGACGGCGACCGCGACGCCGCTGGCCAGGTGGGTGACCGCGGTGACCAGCTGGCCCACCGCCGTGCCCGCCGGCACCTCACGCGGCTCCCCGTTCACGGTCACCTCGATGGTCATGGCGTCACCGCAGCCGTGAATCGTTGCGGCGAGAACGGCTCCCATTCCTGCGCCGGCCGCTGCCCGGTGAGGAGGGCGACGGTGGCGTCCGCGGTCACCGGCGCGAGCAGGATGCCGTTGCGGTAGTGCCCGGTCGCCACCAGCAGCCCAGCGATGCCCGTGGCCCCCACGATCGGCCCGTTGTCGAGGGTCCCGGGCCGCAGGCCGGCGCAGGTCTCGGCGAGGGTCAGCTCGCTGATGACGGGGAGCACGCTCATGGCGTCGTGCAGCAGGTCGTGAACGGCGCCCGCGGTCACCGTCCGGTCCGGACCGCGTTCCTCGGACGTGGCGCCCACGATCATCTCGCCGTCGGCCCGTGGCACCAGATAGACGTCCACCCCGCGCACTGTTGCGCGCACCGTGTGGCTGAGCACCAGTGGCATCGCCGCGGGATGGCGCAGGCGGAGCAACTGGCCCTTGACCGGCCGGACCGCGCCGCGAAGGGGCTCGGGCAGCCCTGCGATCCCACCAGAGGCATGTCCGCAGGCGATGACGACGGTGGCACTGTCAATGGCACCGATCGAGCTGCCTGCGGCCAGCCGCACGCCGGCCGCCCTTCCACCGCGGACGCGAACCCCATCCACCCGGTCGCGTACGGTCCGCACCCCGGCGGTGTGCATCGCCTGGCGCAGCGCGGCGGCATACCGGCGGTTGTCGACCGACCAGTCACCTGCGAACAGGAAGCCACCGCGCACATCCGGCGCGAGGAACGGCTCCAGCCGGCGGCAGGACCGGCTGTCCAGTTCTTCCGCGCCGAGCCCCAGCGACCTGCGGAAGGCTGTCAGCCGCACCAGCGCGGCATGGTCACCGGGGTCATACGCCACCGCAAGCGTGCCTTCGCGGCGCAGGCCGACATCGTGGCCGGTCGCTTCCTGGAGCTCGGCCGCGAACGTGGGGAATCGCCGGACAGCCAGCAGGTTGAGCGCGAGCAGCGCGTCCTCGCCGAACAGGCTCTCCGAAACTGGCGCCAGCATCCCCGCAGCGACCAGCGAGGCGGCGTCGCCGCACTCGGGGTCCACGACGGCCACATCGAGCCCGGCGGCTGCGGCACGCCAGGCGATCGCGGTCCCGATGACGCCGCCACCTGCGACGACGATGTCGGCGGTTACAGCCATGAGGGCTCCCTTCGCCGGCATTACCCGGATCAGGTTCGACGGTCGGAGGCGTTCAGCCTCCCTCTCAGCCCCCTGCCAGGGGCTCCCGTGGCCGGCATATGCCGGCAGGCCCAGTGTAAGGCCAACAGCCTCTTGGTGTGCATTAAACTCGGGTGGCTCCATGGTGTGGTGCGCGCTTTGTGCGGGTGATCTGCCCCTGTTGATCAGCTGTCAGTTGGTGGGGTATGCGTGCAGCACGTCCAGGTACTGCCCATACCCGCTGGGGCTGGCCCACGCGGTGGCAGGCTCGACCGCGGTGCCCTCGTTCCACTCGTTGAACGTGGTGACCAGCTGGAAGGGCTCCTTGCTGGCGACCATCGCTGCCACCGCGCTGCGGAAGGCGCTCACGCTGCGCGCGAGCCGGGCGCTGGTTTCGTTGTACTTCCAGAAACCGGGCGAGACGGTGTAGGAGTAACCCGCCTGCTTGTCAGACCGGACCGCCGGGGAGTACTGGTGCCAGCCGCTCGCCTGCACCGGGCATGAGCGGTAGCCGGCGAACACCTGCGCGTCGATGAAGAACCTGCCCGCGTTCGCTGCCATCCAGTTGGCGACGCCCGTGCACGAGGAGACCGACCGCGAGTAGACGAACAGCACCGGCTTGCCGTCATAGACCCAGTAGTGCGGATCGGAGGCGTAGTGGCTGGAGATGTAGGACAGGTCGCTGCTCAGGGCCGCCTGGCTGGTGTAGGCGGGCTCGTAGTACAGCGACCAGTACATGTCCCGGCCCGCGCTGTCCGCGAGGATCGGGGCGACCCGCTGGTCGGTCTGTGACCCCGGGCCCCACCACGACAGGATGCCGTGCTGGATGCGGCCGTAGTTCAGTTCCGTGATCTGCCGCTCGACCGTCGCCTTGCTGTCCTCGCTGTAGTAGCCAGCCACCGGCCGCCAGTGTGACTTGGGGTAGGTGCCGCCCTGCGACCAGTTCTCCGGGTACCACGGGTACACGAACGCGGCGCGCAGAGGGAGCTGGGGTGGCAGTGGGCTGGTGGGCGTCGCCGATGGTGACGGGCTTGTCCCCGATGGCGACGGGATCGTCCGCGTGGGCGAGGGAGTAGTGGGCGAGGGAGTACCGGTGAACAGTGCGCTCATGTCGCTGGCACCGGTGTCGCCGGCGTGCATGGACGGCAGGCCCCAGGCGTCCTCCACTGTGCGCAGGAACGAGTACATCGTGTAGTGCGTGGAATCCACGGTGCCGGGTGCGATGGAGCCGTCCGACGACAGCGCGATGAACGGGATGTGGTTGCCATCGTTCTGCCCGGCGTTCTCGTCCCAGGTGATGACCAGCAGCGAATGCTGCGTCGTCCATGCTGGGCTGCTCAGTATCTGTGGCACGTTGCTCTTCGCCCAGGCATCCCCCTGCGCGATGGTGCCATTGTGCATGTCATGTTGCAGGTTGGGCGAGATCCAGACGAAGCTCGGCGTGGCGGCGGCCGAGCCCAGGTCGCCGGCGAGCGCGGTGTACGGCTTGTCGTTCGCGCAGCGGCTGGCACTGTCGCGGATCTGCGAGAAGTACGGCACCGGGTTGTGGCGCTCCACGTAGTTCCCGCTGCTGTGGGAGGTGAAACAGGCGGACGGCATGTCCTCCATGTACGCGCCCCAGGTACGGCCGGACGCCTCTATCTCGTCGAACAGGTTCGTCGCCGTGGTCGAGCAGCCGGAGTCCGTCGGCGTGCAGGAGTCGTTGATCGGTGACCCCACCGCCGGCGGCACCGTCGTATAGGTCTGGCCGGAGACGTCCGCGAGGTAGTTGTTCGCCGATGGATGAGTCACCGCGTCCATGTTCGAGGCCGACGCGCCATGGGTCAGCAGTGAGTTCAGATAGGGAGCGGCGGAGGAGCCGACGATCTGCGAGTAGTCCCTGTTCTCCTCCATGATCACGAAGATGTGGTCATAGGCTGGGACAGACGCCGCGGCCAGCCTCGTGGGCGTGACCCCTCTTCTGGCTTGGAGGGTACCGCAAGCTGCGAGCACCATCAGCAGGGCGGCGGACAATGCCAGCACACGTGGCCAAGGCTTCACGAGTAACCCCCCGTATCGGCATAGGAACAGGCAGGGCATCGGGCCGTCAGCCCCCTACGCCGTTCTGGCTACTAATCGTAGCGAAGCACTACTCTATGTAATATAGCCACCCACCCCCGGGGTCACGGCAGGGCCGCGCCGGACACCGTCAGGAGGCGCAGCGAGCGAGGAGTCCGGGGAGTCACCGGGGGGGCGGGGCGGCCGGGCAGGTTCGCTCATCGCTGGGGTGCCGGGTGTGCAGCCTCGTTGACGATCTCTGGGTTTTCGGTGTTGCCGCGTCGGCCTGATTTGATGGCACGGTGACGAATCAGCCCGCCCACGCCGCCCAGGGGCAGCCGCTGGTGGCGGCGCCCGCGGCGCCGACGCCAACGGGCCTTCGGGCGCGGTTGGCGGACGCGCGGCTCTACTTGTGCACCGACGCCCGCCGGTCCAGGGGTGACCTGGCGCAGTTTCTTGACGCGGTGCTCGGCGCGGGGGTGGACATCGTTCAGTTGCGGGAAAAAGGCATCGAAGCGCGGGAGGAACTCAGGCTGCTTGAGGTGTTCGCTGACGCGTGCCAGCGCCACGGCCGCCTGCTGGCGGTCAACGATCGCGCGGATGTGGCTCTCGAGACGGGCGCCGACGTGCTTCACCTGGGACAGGACGATCTGCCGATCCCGGCCGCCCGGCGCATTCTCGGCCCACGCCCGCTGATCGGCCGCAGCAGCCACAATCCCGCCCAGGCCGACGCGGCGGCGAGCGAACCCGGGGCCGACTATTTCTGTGCGGGGCCGGTGTGGGCGACACCAACCAAGCCAGGGCGCCCGGCGGCCGGCCTTGGGCTGCTAGCCCATGTCACCAGTCGGCGGCCATCGCGCCCCTGGTTCGCGATCGGCGGCATCAGCCTCGGCCGGCTCGGCGACGTACTCGCCGCAGGGGCCACGCGGGTAGTGGTGGTCCGCGCCATCACCGAAGCCGATGACCCCGCCGCCGCAGCCCGCGCGTTCACCCAGCGGCTGCGAAGAACCGGATAGCTACCGGCATTCCTGCCGCCGTGACCGGCCACGGCCGTTTCAAGATCATGACATGAGTCCGAGGATGGTGAAGGTAAGCCCAGGCCTGCTCCCACGCCCGGGGTGCTTGACCGTGGGTCGGCTGTGTGGTGGACTCCAGAGCGTTCATCGACGGCAGTGGAGGAAGCCGGTGAGAATCCGGCGCGGTCCCGCCACTGTCACCGGGGAGCAACTCTCGCGATAGCCACGACCGCGCGCCGGTGGGAAGGCTGAGAGGAGCTTCGATCCGGGAGCCAGGAAACTCCGGCCGTCGGTCCTTCGTTCCGGGGCGTGGTCACCCCGAGGGAGGCATCGCATGCCGATGACGTTGCCAGGATCGCCCGGCCCGCTATCAGCCGCCCATCCGTGGTCCCCTTCCGCGGACCGCCACCGCTGATGCTGCGGCTGCGGTCCGCGCTCGGGCCAACGCTTGGCGCCGCTCTCGGCGCAGCCCTGGCCGCGCCGCGGCACGGGCGCGCGGTGGCCCTCTTCGGCCGCGGCGCGTCCTGGGCCGAGGGGCGGGGGCGGGGATGACCGGCCTGCTGGTCGCCGGGACCACATCGGATGCGGGCAAGAGCGTGGTGACCGCGGGGATCTGCCGCTGGCTGGCCCGGCAGGGGGTCAGGGTGGCGCCTTTTAAGGCGCAGAACATGTCGCTGAACTCGGTTGTCACCCGCGATGGGGCCGAGATCGGCCGGGCGCAGGCGATGCAGGCGGCGGCCGCGGGGGTGGAGCCCGAGGCCGCCATGAACCCGGTGCTGCTCAAGCCCGGCGGCAACGGCACCACCCAGGTCATGGTGCTCGGGGAGCCGGTGGCGGAGATCGGCGCGGCGGGCTACCGTGATCTGAAGCCGCGCCTGTTTGGCACCGTGCTGGCCTGCCTGGCGGACCTGGCTGGCCGGTTCGACGTGGTCGTCTGTGAGGGGGCGGGCAGCCCGGCGGAGATCAACCTCGCCGGCCGTGACATCGCCAACATGGCGCTGGCCCGGGCCGCCGCCCTGCCGGCTGTGGTGGTCGCCGACATCGACCGGGGTGGGGTGTTCGCGGCGCTGTACGGCACCGTCGCCCTGCTGCACCCGCGCGACCAGGCGCTGGTCGCCGGTTTCGTGCTGAACAAGTTCCGGGGCGACGCCGCCGTGCTGGAACCGGGCCTGGGCATGCTGGGCCGGCTCACCGGCCGGCCAGTCCTGGGCGTGCTGCCCTGGGCCGATGGCATCTGGCTCGACGCGGAGGACTCCCTCAGCCTCGGCGGCGCGCATGCCCGCACGCCGGCGCCGCCCGGCGGCGATCCGCTGCGGGTCGCGGTGGTCCGGCTGCCGCGGATCAGCAACTTCACCGACGTGGACGCCCTGGCCACCGAGCCGGGCGTGGTGGTGCGGTTCACCGCCGCACCCGCCGAGGTCACCGACGCGGACCTGGTGGTGCTGCCCGGCAGCCGGGCCACTGTCGCCGACCTGGCGTGGCTGCGTGAGCAGGGCCTGGCGGACGCGGTGGCCGCGCGCGCCGCCCGGGGCCGCCCCGTGCTCGGCATCTGCGGCGGCTACCAGATGCTCGGCCGCCAGATCCACGACGACGTGGAGAGCGGCGCGGGCCTGGTGCCCGGCCTCGGGCTGCTGCCCGCGGTGACCCGGTTCGGCGCCGGCAAGGTCCTGCGCCGGTGCCAGGACACCGTTGCCGGCCTGCCGGTGACCGGTTATGAGATCCATCACGGGGTGGTGCACGCCACCGGCGGCGACCGGTTCCCCGGCGGCTGCGCGGCCGGGGCGGTGAGCGGCACGTCGTGGCACGGGCTGCTGGAGAACGACGGGTTCCGGCGCGCCTACCTGCACCAGGCCGCCAGCACC